>DASRZQ010000205.1:0-7443 GCA_035686205.1 Geobacteraceae bacterium | reverse complement strand
GATTTCGACCGGATGCTTGATCGCGCCCTGGAGGCGGGAATACGGGAAATCATCGCGGTCGGCGCGGACCTGGAATCGAGCAGGGCCGCATGCGAACTGGCCGCGAACCATGAACGGATCTACTGCTCCGTTGGCATTCATCCCCATGACGCCGCACGGGTCAGCGACAAATGTTACGAAATCATCCGCCGGCTCGCCGAGGAAAATTCAAAAGTTGTAGCCATCGGTGAAATCGGGCTGGACTTCTATCGAGATCACTCTCCCCGCGACGTCCAGGAAAAGGTGTTCCGCGATTTCATCCGCATGGCGCGCCGGCTTTCGCTGCCCGTTATTATCCATGACCGCGATGCGCACGAGCAGGTACTGAAAATCCTCCGGGAGGAAAACTCCACCCAGGTCGGCGGCGTGCTCCATTGTTTCTCCGGCGACCTGCACATGGCCAGGAAATGCGTCGAAATGGGCTTTTATATCTCCATACCCGGAACGATCACCTTTCCCAATAACGAAACCCTGAGGGAAGTCGTTCGCGGGATAAAGACGGAAAATCTGCTGCTGGAGACGGACTCTCCGTACCTGTCGCCGGTGCCTTATCGCGGAAAGCGCAACGAACCGGCAAACGTGCGCATTGTCGCCGAAAAAGTAGCCGAGCTGAAAGGTCTTTCGCTGGAGGACGTCTGCCGTATCACTTCCCTGAACGCAAAACGTCTGTTCGGCATCGATCATGTGGCGCAGACAACCAGGATTGCCTACAAAATAAGGAATTCGCTGTACCTCAACATAACCAACAGATGTTCGAACCGCTGTTCCTTCTGCGCCAAATTCTCCGACTTCACCGTCAAGGGTCACTATCTCAGGCTGGATCACGAACCGTCATTCGATGAAGTAATGACGGCGGTCGGCGACGTTTCCGGTTACGACGAAATTGTATTCTGCGGCTATGGCGAACCCATGCTCAGGCTGGACCTTGTCATGGAAGTCGCCGCGGAATTGAAAAAGAAAGGCTCACGCGTCCGCATCAACACTGACGGTCAGGCCAACATGGTATACGAACGCAACGTGCTGCCGGAGCTGCAGGGGCTGGTCGACTGCATCTCCGTCAGCCTCAACGCGGCGGACGCCGACACCTACGACAGGCTCTGCCGGAGTCCCTTCGGCAGCAGAGGCTTTCAGGGAGTCTGTGCTTTCCTGCAGGAAGCGAAAAAATATATTCCCGAAGTGGTGGCCTCCGCCGTTACGGTCCCGGGGCTTGATATCGAAGCGGTCAGACGCCTGGCGCAATCCCTCGGGGTGGAATTCAGGGTCAGGATCTATGCCGAGGTTGGGTAATCATTTTCTTTTGTTATAATCTTAATGGCATCGGCTGTAACCCGTACGGGAAACGATGCCTATCCGCGGTCGGCAAAGGAGGACAGCAAGTTGCAAGAATCGGTTGGAATCTGTCTCGGTGCAAGCACCATCGGCATTGCCGAAAGGCGCGGCGGAAAAATTGAATTTTCACGCGTTCACCACGACGGCAAAGTGGCCCAGGCATTTCAGGACATCCTGGAAGAATATCTCCCGGCCAGGCTCGGAATAACCGGCCGCAAATTCAGGGACCTGGTTGCCATACCCACCGTCTCCGAGCCCGAGGCAGTCGAGCTTGCATACGACACCATTAAAGAGGACTTTCCGGCGGTCGACTGCATAGTTTCAGCCGGCGCGGAGACGTTCATCGTGTACAGGCTCGATTCCCGGGGTAAGATACAGGCCGTGCAGACCGGCAACAAATGCGCCTCCGGAACCGGCGAATTCTTCCTTCAGCAGATAAAAAGGATGGATCTTTCCATTGAAGACGCCCTCAACCTGGCCGAAACGGAGGAGGCTTATTCCGTGGCGGGCAGGTGCTCCGTCTTCTGCAAATCCGACTGCACGCACGCCCTGAACAAGGGGGTCCCGAAAAGTCACGTCAGCGCCGGACTTTGCCGCATGATGGCCGGCAAGATCATCGAGCTGCTGAAAATAGCCAGGGCAAGGCGGGTCCTGATAACCGGCGGGGTGAGCAGGATCGGGACCGTGGTCAAATACATCCGTGAAGCCTATCCGGAGACATTTACGGCGGATGAAGTACAGTGCCTGGAAGCACTGGGAGCCCTTGTCTGGGCCGAAAAAAACGCCTGCCTCTCCCATGAACACGACAGCCTGATAAGGAAATCCCGCAGCTCCTTCTCATTCCTTCCGCCTCTGCAAGAAGCACTTCCCCTGGTTTCGTTCAAAACCGTGCCCATGGGAGAATTTTACGGCGGAACGTACGTGCTGGGGCTTGATGTCGGCAGCACTACGACCAAGGCCGTGCTGATGAGAACCGACAACAATGCCATTGTCGCCAGCGTCTACCTGCGGACAAACGGAGACCCCGTTCAGGCAAGCAGGCAGTGTTACCGGTCCATCGCCGACCAGCTGCCGCCGGGCATGAAACCGCGGATCATCGGGCTCGGAACGACCGGCAGCGGCAGGCAGATCGCTGGCCTGCACGCCATGACGCCGGCAATCGTCAACGAAATAGTCGCCCATGCAACTGCGGCGGTCTATTTCGACCCGGAAGTCGATACCATATTCGAAATAGGCGGCCAGGACGCGAAATATACCTTTATCACAAACCGCGTGGCCAGCGATTACGCCATGAACGAGGCATGCTCGGCGGGAACCGGGTCATTCCTGGAAGAGGCCTCTTTCGAATCACTCGGAATTAAAACCGTCGAAATCGCGGACTGCGCCCTTCAGTCCGCCAACCCTCCGAATTTCAGCGACCAGTGCGCCGCCTTCATCGGCAGCGACATCAAAACCGCGGTGCAGGAAGGCATCGGCAAGGAAGACATCGTAGCCGGGCTGGTATATTCGGTCTGCCAGAATTACCTGAACCGGGTAAAGGGGAACCGCCCGGTGGGCGGAAAAATCTTCATGCAGGGCGGCGTCTGCTACAACCGCGCCGTCCCCGTCGCCATGGCTTCCCTCTGTTCGCGGGAGGTTATCGTTCCCCCCGAGCCGGGACTGATGGGGGCATTCGGCGTGGCGCTGGAGGTCCACCGCAAGATCGGCCAGGGCCTTCTGCCCGAAATGCAGTTCGACCTCAACGGACTTGCGTCAAGGGAGGTTGTCGGCCATGAACCTTTCATCTGCGGCGGCGGAAGCGAAAAATGCGACAGGAAGTGCTCGGTAGCCCGCCTGGAAATCGACGGCAAAATATACCCCTTCGGCGGCGCCTGCGACAAGTACTACAACCTGCTGAAAAAGAGGGAAATCGACACGGATAACCTGGACCTGGTGAAGGTCCGCGAAGAGCTGATCTTCCGCAAATACGCCCCGCAAAAAGCCGAAAAGCCCGGTAAAATCTCGGTCGGGATCCCCAGGTCCCTTCTGACCAACACGCTTTATCCGCTGTACGCCCATTTCTTCACCAGGCTGGGAGCGGACGTAATCCTCGGTTCCGTTCCCGACCCCGAAGGCATCGACGCAACCGGTGCGGCTTTCTGTTTCCCCGTGGCGCTCAGCCACGGCTTCCTCAGGAACCTCCTCGACATGCCCGTGGACTATATTTTCGTTCCCCACGTCAAGACCATGGCCGTTGAAACGAGCCGGGAAACCAACTGCACCTGCCCCTTCGTCCAGGCGGAGCCATATTATCTCAAAGCCGCCTTTTACGACGATCTGCATCCGAAACTCATCACCTGTGTGCTGGAATTCGACAACGACAAAAAGCTCGCCGATGCATTTGTCGATATCGCCCGTCAGATGGGGTTCATGAAAAGAACGGCATTGGCCGCCTTTTACGAAGCCCGCGGGGTATTCGACAGCATGCGGAGGGAAATGCTGGAACACGGGCGAAAGTTCCTCGCCGGACTGAAGGACGATGAATGCGCCATGGTGCTTTTCGGACGCCCCTACAACGCCTTCAGCAAATTCGGCAACATGGGCATTCCCCACAAATTCGCCAGCCGCGGATACAAGGTACTGCCCCACGACTTTCTGCCCCTGGAGGAGTTGGGAGGCCGGACAATCGACCAGATGTTCTGGGCCACCGGACAGGGCATAATGCAGGCGGCGCACTACGTCCGCCACGCCCAGAACCTGTTCGGGGCATTCGTAACAAACTTCAGCTGCGGACCAGACTCTTTCATTACCGGCTATTTCCGCGACACCATGGGCCAGAAGCCTTCACTCACGCTGGAACTGGACGCGCACACCGCCGACGCCGGCGTCGATACCAGGATAGAAGCGTTTCTCGACGTAATAAGGGGTTATCGTGAACTCAACCTTTCGGCGAGCGCCGGGGAAGAGCGGTTCGAACCCAGCCGCCTGGTCGAAATAAAAGGAAAACTGCTGATCAGGACCAGTGACGGCGGGCATTACCCCCTGACCGACCCCCGCGTCCGTCTTCTCGTCCCGTCAATGGGCGACAGGGCTTCCAGGTGTTTGGCCGCGGCCATGCGCTTTGCCGGCCTGAACGCAACCGCCCTGGAGCCGCCCGGCCAGAAGGAGCTGAACCTCGGCAAGGGGCTTGCCACCTGCAAGGAATGCCTGCCGCTCATCCTTACGGCCGGCTCCCTGGTGAGATATCTCGATGAAAACCCGGGCGGAGATGAAATTCTGGTCTATTTCATGCCGGATACCGACGGACCGTGCCGCTTCGGCCAATACAACGTTTTCCTGAAAAATTTCATCCGCAAGAAAAAAATCGGCAATGTCGCCGTTCTGAGCCTTTCGGCCGAAAACAGCTACGCCGGCATTTCCTCGCGCCTCGCCCGCCGCGCCTGGCAGGCCCTTAACATAAGCGACGCCCTGGACGATATCTATGCCGCAATTCTTGCAATTGCAGCCGATTCCCCGGCTGCCTTGAGGGTTTTTGAAAAGGCCGCAAACAGGATTATGGCAAGTGTTGCCCTTGACGGAAATGATTCCCTGGCCGGGGTAATCCGCGAAGAAATGCGGAATCTGTCGAAGCTGGACAAGAAGATGCCCCTGGAAGATGCCACCCGGATATCCCTGATCGGCGAGATTTATGTCAGAAGAGACGATTTTTCCCGCCGGAACATAGTCGAGAAACTGGCGCGGCATGAGATAGTGGTGAAAACCGCGCCAATTACCGAATGGCTTTATTACACCGATTACTGCCTGGCGAACGGAATTTCCACCGTATATTCGCTGAAAGAAAAGTTCAGGGTCTTTTTCAAGAACTATTTCATGCGAAAAGACGAAAGGGAAATCAAGGAGCTTTTCTCGCTATCGGGGTTTTACGACGGGCACATGATCGATATGGCGCATCTCATGGAAAGGGGAGCCGGAGTCATAAACCCGCAGCTTTCCGGAGAGGCCATTCTGACCGTGAGCTCGGCGCTGACCGAAGTCGGAGACGAAACCCACGGAGTCGTCAGCATCGGACCGTTCGGCTGCATGCCCTGCCGTATCGCCGAGTCAATCGTCGGCTACAGGCTTGCCCAGGAAAAAGAAAATTTCTCCCGCCATGCCGGGTCGTTCTGGAACCGCCACAAACGGGAACTGCCGCTTCCTTTCCTGGCAATCGAGACTGACGGGAACCCCTTCCCCCAGCTCGTCGAGACAAGGCTCGAAAGCCTTCTTCTGTCGGCAAACAGGCTGAAAGAAGAGCTGAGGGGGATACGCGGGAACGGCTGAACCCGGATTTTCAAAACTCCTTAAGCAGGAGTTCCTCTATTTTCCTGCGTTTCGAGCTCCGGTCCCCCTTTTCGGGATGACCGACCGCGACAACCGCCATGAGTTCGAAACGTTCCGCAAGGCCGAACAGTTCCCGAACCTTGCCGGCGTTTTTCAGTATTTCGCCCAGCCAGACCGCACCCAGACCCATGGCATGGGCCGCGAGCAGCATATTCTGCAGGCATGCCCCCATCGACTGGTGGTCTTTCACGTCATTGTACATCGCCTCGTGATCGATGAAGACAGCAATGGCAGACGGGGCGCTCTCGACTATACGGCTGTATTTCGTAAACCCTGCCAGTTTGCTTTTCATGCCCATGTCAACGACAATTACGAATCTCCATGGCTGGTTATTGAGCCCCGACGGCGCCCAGGATCCGGCCTCGATGATTTCCAGGAGAACACTCCGATCGACAGGCTGATCGGTGTAGTTGCGGACGCTCCTGCGCGTGTAGATTCCTTCAAGAATTTCCATCCTGACGATCCTTTCCGAAAGAGGTTTCTGATACCAACTCATGCAAGTTTGAGTCAAACATTTTTGGCCACGGATGAACACGGATTAAATCCTATACCAATTTGCAATCAAAATATTTCAATACAATACATGTCATGTCGAACGAAGAGGGACTTCTTTGATAGACGTTTCAAGATTTCTCGCTGAAGCTCGAAATTACAATGAATTGAACGCAACTTGGTATTAATCCCTCACAACCTCTTGTTGTTTGCAAATCACAAAAGGGTTTTGACTCTATCCGTGAGAATCCGTGAGAATCCGTGAGAATCCGTGGCAGACAAAGGTTTAGCAGGCATCCATTATCCAGACTTTCGTCATTTTGACTGATAAATTACAAAGAAGGAGAACCCTGGTTGATCAGATTATCCCGTGCAACGGGCCGCCGGGCGCTCCGAGCGCGTCCACCCTTTTTTCCACTTCGAGATTCTCTTCCAGGGGCGGAGCATGGTGACGCTTGATTCGGGCGTCTATGACCAGCGGGCCTCTGCACCCCCAGTGCTTGCCGTGGATGAATGCACCGATTCCGTATATATCGTCGGCGGGATTCGAACGGGTAAAAGTGACCCACAGGAAATTGTCCAGGGAGCGTGCCGTAAACTCGCTGTCATCGACAACGACAATCAGGGGAAATGCAGCAGCCGGGTCATTCTCCCCGAAAAAGTTGCAAAACGCAGCCATGTCGGCGGACGCTGTTTCCCGATAATCCCTGCATGCGGGACCCCTGACCGACAGTACTCCGGGCAGGCAGACACGCGGATCGTCGAAGCCTCCCGGCAGGCGGAGACCGGGAGGCAACCCGCCCGGGAGGCTTCTTACGGGCCCGCCCGCGGCGGCGACGACCACCTTGGAGCCTTCATTCAGTCCGCTCCCCGAATAATCCAGTGTGTCCATGGTGGTACAGGTCTGGAAATGAAGGTCGCGTCGCCAGTCGACCCGTTCGAGCACATGCCTCAAAAATGCGGATACATCGAAAATATCCAGCGCCGGGTTGTCCTCTCGGGCCGCGATCAGCAGATATTTGGCCAGGGAAAGCTGGCCCTGCCCGAGTATCGAGTTCGCCAGCGTAAGCAGTTCCCGTGGTCTTTTCTCCGGTGCATAAGGGACGTAACGTTCCCGGCCGACCGCCAGGAGGAGCGGATGCACGCCGGCCGCGTCTACCGCGTGAACCGCGTCTACTCCCGGTATCACCGCGGGTATCAGCGGTCCGGTCAGTTCGTGGATAA
>DASRZQ010000204.1:0-2910 GCA_035686205.1 Geobacteraceae bacterium | reverse complement strand
CTTGACAAAAGAAAGGCGAAGAGTTTGTCTTCGCCTTTTGCCGACTCATTATAATTACATTTTTACCCCGCGCAGGGCAACAGAAAAATACTGTTGCCTTTTTAAATCGGGGAATCAATTGTGATTAATAAGAGTGTGCCGGAACGGAACAATAATGCCTGGAACCTGATTCGTAAGCATGAAAGGCTTCACTTGCCGGAATGCCTCTGTTTCGGCCTTATCTGCACGGGACATGATCGTGGATTCAGGTGAAAATTAGGATTTTATTTATTATCACCGAAATGTTAGATTTATATACGCAGCTTTACCGCAGATTCCAGAGAAAACCCATGTTTGTCGATACTCACTGTCACCTCGACTGTCCTCCACTGTTTTCCAGACTGGACGTCGTACTTGCCGCTGCCCGGGATTGCGGCGTCACCCGGATGATATGCCCCGGTGTCGGATCTGACGATTGGGAAAAGATCGCCGTCCTGGCAGGAACATATGAGGCTGTGTTTCCGGCATTTGGTCTTCATCCGATGCTGGCGGGCGCTTACCGGGAAGGTCTGGCGGAGAAGCTTGCCGGTTACGCCGGGGATGCCGTTGCAATTGGCGAAATAGGCCTGGACTACGCCCTTCCGGACGTTCCCCGGGAGCGGCAGCAGATCGCATTCCGTGAACAGTTGCGCGTCGCCGTGGATATCGGCCTGCCGGTCCTTATCCACTGCCGGAGGGCGTTTTCGGACATCATCCGGATTTTGAAGGAAGAAAACGTCCGGCGGGTCGGCGGAGTAATGCATGCCTTTTCCGGAAGTTTTGAGATAGCGATGGAATGCCTGAAGCTCGGTCTTTCAATATCGATATCCGGAACGGTTACTTACGGCAATGCGGTCAAGCCGATCGAAATAGTAAGAAGGCTTCCCATGGAATGCATCGTGCTGGAGACCGATTCACCCGACATGACGCCGGAACCTTTCAGGGGACGTGATAATGAACCGGCTTATCTTGTGGAGGTTGCACGGAAGGTGGCGGAGATAAAAGGCATGGATATCGACGAGGTCGGGCTGATTACGTCGGCGAATGCCGAGAGGCTTTTCGGTCTGGAACCGAAAAGCCGCGGAATCGGGGAAACTGAGAATGGGGTAAACGGAGAAAAAACAAATCAGTAATTGGTTTCACCGTTTCATCCCGACTCCGGTTCACCGGCTCAAAGTCAGAAGCCTGGTTCCAAGTGAAAGGGAGGTTTCAATAAATGACCGAGCAACACCGTTTTTCCCGCACCGAACTTCTTATCGGTTCGGAAGGTCTGGAAAATCTGAAAAAATCACATGTTGCCGTATTCGGCCTCGGGGGCGTAGGGGGCCATGCGACGGAAGCCCTGTGCCGTTCGGGAGTGGGACGGATCACTATAGTTGATTTCGACGACGTCTGCCTGACCAACATCAACCGCCAGATTCACGCCATGTCCGACACTGTCGGCAAGTCCAAGGCACTGCTCATGGCGGAAAGGATGCGCCGGATAAATTCCGATGCCGAGATAATCCCCTTCAAGGATTTCTATTCGGCCGAAAACAGCGAATTTCTGCTCTCGCCGGATTATGATTACGTGCTCGACGCAATCGATCACATAACCAGCAAACTCCATCTGATCAAAACCTGCCGGCAAAGGGGCCTTCCCATCATCTCCAGCATGGGCGCGGCGGCGAAATTAGACCCGACGAAGATCAGGGTGGCGGATATATCCGAAACCCATAAGTGCAGGATGGCCCGGATTGTCCGAAAGCTGCTGAAAAGAGACGGTATCGAAAGCGGGATCAAGGTGGTATTTTCCACCGAGGAGTATCGGGAACAGGCCGCATACGAGAATATATGCCGGGAAAACTGCATCTGCCCAAACAAGGATGAGGATATTTTTTCCTGTCGGCACCGAAGGGTCATATTGGGCAGCAGTTCCTTTATCCCGGGCATTTTCGGCCTTACCATGGCCGGGGTAGTGGTAAACGACCTGCTGGCCCGAAGGTAACAATGGAATGAATGCCGTGGGCTTGTCCGCGGCTGATCGGTTGAACCGGATTTTTTAGCGGGTATACTTAATTTGAAGGCTACTTTCCTCAACGGGGGTGCTGTCATGGGCAAGGAATATACGGTACAGGAAGCGCTTAAGTTGGCCATCCGCGCGGAAAAAGACAGTATGGACTTTTACAGGAAGGCCGCGTCCGTGACAAAGAACGAGCGGGCGAAAAAAGTCTTTCGGCTGCTTGCGGAGGAGGAGGCCGAACATCTGAAATCATTTTTCGACCTGTATAAAGGGGAGGAGTTCGGCAACTTGCAGACATTTATGGCATCTCCTCCCGACAAGTCATCGGCGACGATGCTCGCGCTGAAGAAGGCGATCGACAAGGAGACCCATGAACAAAAGGCCCTGGAGATCGCGCTTCAGGAAGAAAAGGCATGCATCGAGCAGTACACGCAATTTGCCAAGGATATCGTCGATCCGCTGGTCAGGGGCATTTTCGAACGAGTTGTCAAGGAAACACGAAAGCATTACGACCTCATCGAATCCGAATATGCCCATGTTATGAGGATGGTTCACGAGTCCGACCAGGATATTTATGTGAGGGAGTAGCAAGTGAGGACAGTATTGCCCATGGTAGCGTTCCTCATGGCTGCCGGCTCCGTTATCCAGCCTGTCGGTGGAGAGGAGATGAGACTGGGCGCGCACCAGCGCGATGGCGTGCCCGAAGGTTTTGGGATCATTGATGAGAAGTGCGTGGCGTGCCATAACCGGCAGAGAATTGAAGACGCGATGCGGAAACGCCGGGACATGGAGAAAATTAGGAAACGGATGGAAGAGAAAGGCGTTGCTCTGACCGAAAGCGAACGGAGCGTTCTGAGTCACTTCTGGCGTCAGAATCCGTTCCGGGAAGA
>DASRZQ010000203.1:0-2366 GCA_035686205.1 Geobacteraceae bacterium | reverse complement strand
TGTACGGCACCATCCTTACCGCATGGGGCTGCGGCGGCATCGTCGGTCCGCAGATCGTCGCCTTCCTGAAGGACAACTACGCGAAGCAGGCGGCCCAGTACACCTTCATGACCGCTTCGGCGCTGCTTCTGCTCGGCATGTTCATCACCTTCGCCCTGAGCAACAAGAAATACGTACCGGCGGGCGCGGCGCAGGAGGCGAAACCGGCAATTGCAGCCGACTAAAGGAAAGCTTTTACCTCGAAAAACCGACAGACGAGAGAACAGACTATGGGCGAAGACAAGGCCATATCGGATATGACCGCCGTAATCCTGGCGGGAGGCAATTCGACTCGGATGATGAGCAACAAGGCGATGCTGCCCTACCGTGGAGAGCGTTTCATCGAGAGAATCCACCGGCAAATGGCCTCCATCTTCCCTGAGGTAATGGTTGTAACCAACACTCCGGAACTGTACCGGTTCCTCTCCTTCCGGACGGTTTCGGACATGAATCCCGGCAAGTGCACGCTTGCCGGGATTCATGCCGGTCTCGTCGATGGCGCAACTCGTACCATCTTTGTAGTTGCCTGTGATATGCCGGACCTGGACGAAATGCTGGTCCGGCACATCGCCTCCAGGGCAGGACAAGGCAACGTGGTCATTCCCGAGCGTACTTGTCGTTCCGCAACATCAACACGCCCGAGGAATATTTCCGGATAAGAAAAGAAGAATCGAAAACCGGGCTGAATATTGAAAGAAAAGCTTTGGTCCGATCTGGATAAACGCGCCGATTTTTTTGTCATCTCACGGAGGTTGTATGCAAACCATAGATCTTCGCGGCTTCGGCTGCCCCACGAATTTCATAAAGGCGACCCTTGCCCTTGAGATGATGGATTCCGGGGAAACCGTCAAATTCCTGCTGGATGCAGGCGAACCCGCGAGAAACATACCCCGAAGCCTAAAGGCGGAAGGCCACAGAGTGCTTTGGACGGAGACCAGATATGGATATCATGTCCTGACCCTGAAAAAGGCCCTTTTGGATGGGAGGTACCGAGAACCCGTCAGGGAATATCCGTCAATAATGATTACCAGGAGCGGAAGGGCGCCGGCCACTGACCCGGTCATGATGGAGGAGACCGTCGAACTGATCGTCAACGGTGCAAGGCTCGCGTCCATTGTCACGACTCCCGGCATGCACAAGGAACTGGCGGTAGGCTACTTGGTAACGGAGGGAGTGGTAAGTGACCGGAACGACATTGAAAAAATCAGCGCGAACGGAAACCGTGTATACCTGGAGATCAGGTCTTTTGATAACTTCGACCACTGGCATGAACTCAGATCGTCAGGCTGCATAGGGCTCAACTGGGAAAAGAGGAAAGATGACCTGCATGTCCCGCTGGAACAGGTTTTCGCGATCGACATCCTGCTGGACAGCATCGAATTCCTTTACGACGAGACCCAGCAAAGCACCGGAGGCGCCCATACAGCCAGCCTGGTGGACGCAGACGGCGGGCTGAGATACAAGGCCCTTGACATTGGCCGGCACAACGCCGTCGACAAGGTCGTGGGCATGGCGTTACTGAGCGGGGACGATCTTTCAAAGATGTTCCTCGTCTCTTCGGGCAGGCAGCCCGCCGGTATGGTCATGAAGGCCGCCAGAGCCGGAATACCGCTGGTAATTTCCAAGTCGGCGCCAGTCAGCTCGGGCATTGACAGCGCCATCCGTTCGAATGTCACTTTATGCTGCTTCGCAACGGCCGAAAAAGTTAAGGTGTTCTCGGTGCCTGAAAGGATAGCGGCGACGTGAAACGCTGAATATCCAGACATGGAAACTCATCCCGGCAATTATTTCCTTGAGTCCTTTCAAGGCAGGGGTCCCTCAACTTCCGGCCGAACAGCCCTCCCATCCGCCCGTGGATTAACAAGCCTGGCCTTCGATACGGCATTCGCTCCGATCACGACGATTTTCCTTTTTCCTCCATTCAAAGTGAATCCCTTCCTGTAGACAGCCACGCGAGATTGTTGTTAAATTCACATCTAGTTTTTCCGCAAGCGATTCCAAAAAACGGAAGATTTTTTATATATTTTCTGAATCCGTGACGTATGAACGCCGAGGCAAGCGGAATGCCGTGGTTTGAACGCCGCTGACACCCTTTCTCGCCTGTTACGGGGGTGAACTTCGCCGGGAGGTCTCATCCCGCGGGAATGCGGGAAACCGAGGCGTTCCGCGCAGACGAAGGCGTGAAGAGAGGTGGCCGGGAAAAGTGAGACAGCCTGAGGGGTGAAATAAGCAATATCCCGATGTTGTTGTGGTTTGCGGCGTCAGGCTGCCGATTTCAGTTTCTCCATCCCTTTGCTATAAGCCTCATCCGGTGTCAGTTTGTCAAG
>DASRZQ010000202.1:0-6519 GCA_035686205.1 Geobacteraceae bacterium | reverse complement strand
TCATCGGAGGGTTTGAAGGCATTCAGGATGGACATGGATTTCCCCGCAAGGCCGAGAAGACGGTCATTGGGGATGACGATCAGGGAGTCAACATGTTTCTTGAGTTCCGCAACCCCCTGTTCAGCTTTGGAGAGACGCTGCTTTCCTTCGCGGGTGAAGGGTTTGGTAACCACACCGACAGTCAATGCACCCAGTTTCTTGGCCACATCTGCTATAACCGGGGCCGCACCGGTCCCGGTCCCGCCGCCCAGGCCGGCGGCGACAAAAACCATATCGGCGCCGCTGAGCATATCGGCCAGCCGTTCATTGTCTTCCAACGCAGCCTGTTTACCGATTTCGGGATTGGCACCCGCGCCAAGGCCCTTGGTCAACTGGCTTCCCAACTGCATTCTCACCGGAGCCTTTGACATGCGCAGAGATTGGACGTCGGTATTGGCGACAATAAAATCGACGCCTTGGATATTGCAGGTGATCATGGTGTTAACCGCGTTGCTGCCGCCTCCGCCTACCCCGATTACCTTGATCTTCGCACTCTGGTCAATGCTTTCATCAAATTCCAGCATGTTTGCCCCCTGTTCTTTTTTTAATATCCGTCATTGAATATGCCATGAATGTCCCCGGAATCACTTGAACTCGTTTTTTTCATGCCCGTGTCTTCTTTCCAGAAGGGATCTTTATCCCGACGTGATCACAATGCTTGAGGATAAGCACCTCGATCAAACTGGTCACACTTCGATGATCTTGCTTCGCGGCTTTTTCAGCGACCTGTTTGACAACAGGGTCAACACGAAGTGTCAGTACAGCCGTTTTAATCTTGGGTTTTCCTGGGGGCATGCTATCCTTATGTAATGCATTTATACTGTATTAATCTGTATTATATACTGCATTATTAATTTTGTCATGCTTTTTTGGAATAATATGGCGAGACACTGACATTGGTTAGGTATAAACAGCGAAAGGAGGTGTAAGGACGAAAAAAAAGGAAGCGGAGGCGAAGGCGGCGGATATAGGACGAGATAACGCCAACAGAAGAAGCACTGGGGATAAAGGCGAAGGCTTGCGCTTGGCGGGTTTCACAGATCAAGCCATTCAAGGCAAATGCCGTACAAACCCTTGTCGCAGGGGCTCTAACATACACAGTCTACACTTTTCCTGTATATACAACCGTTTTGACGGTTAACTTCCGAGAATGTAAATAAAAAAGGCACAGGCCCTTCAGGCTTGTGCCTTTTTTTTGCCCTGCCGAACAACCGTACTCGCAGGGCGTCAGGTCCTGCTACTTCCGCATTGCCGCCGCGAGCTCGCCTATCTTGACGAGCGACTTTTCAATTTTATCCGACCAGTAAGCCGCATTCAGACGAATGTAATTCCGGTATTTGCGCGACGCCGAAAATATCAGGCCGGGTGCGATAGTGATCCCCATCTTCAGCGCCTGGTCATAGAGTTCGATGGAATCGATATATTCGGGCATTTCCACCCAGAGCACGAAACCGCCCAACGGCTTGTTGACCTCAGTCCCGTCCGGGAAATATCTTTGTACCGCATTTGACATGAGAGAAGTCTGGCGCGCGTATATGCCCCGGATTCTCCGCAGGTACTGATCGTATCCGCCGTTGGCGAGGAATTCCGCGATGGCGAGCTGCGGCAGGGTTGCCGCTGCAATATTGCTCACCGCTTTCAGCCTCTCGATCTTCTCCTGGAAACGGCCCGGCGCCACCCAGCCCACACGGTAGCCCGGTGCCAGGGTCTTGGAAAACGACGAGCAGAGGATTACCAGCCCCTTTTTGTCGTATCGCTTCGCCACCCTAGGACGGTCGTGTGAAAACCCGAGATCCCCGTATACGTCATCCTCGATGAGCGGTATGTTGTAACCAGCCAGAATCCTGACGAGCTCCTTTTTCTTGTCGTCCGGCATGCAGCTGCCAAAGGGATTGTTGTAATTGGAAATTACCAGGCAGGCATGCACGGGGTTGTGCTCCAATGCATTAAGAAGCGCGGAAAGGCTCATGCCGGTCTGCGGATGGGTCGGTATTTCCAGGGCCTTCAGGTCCAGCATCTCGATAACCTGGAGCAGGTTGTAGAACAGGGGGGATTCGATGGCGACGGTATCTCCCGGCTTGCAAACGGCCCGCAGGGAGAGCATGACCGCTTCCAGGCAACCGCTGGTAACCACGATCTGGTCGGGAGCCAGGGAACATCCGGCCGTCATTGCCCGCTGGGCGAGCTGGACCCGCAGTTTCTCGCAGCCGGGCGGGAAGTGATATGAGACTCCCTGGTATTTGTAGCGTCGGGAAATGGTGGAAAGGATGCGGTTCAATTTGTCCGCGGGCAGATTTTCGGGATTCGGTGTCGCGACCCCAAGCGGAACGAGGTCGGGGTTTCTTCCATCGCGCATGATCATCATTACCAGCTCATTCACGGTGACATGCATGGGCACCGTAGGAGTGTGCGGGATTTCCGGCTCGGGCGAAAGCCTGGGAAACTGTTGCCGAACGTAATATCCCGATTGCGGACGGGCTTCGATGACCCCCTTGTTTTCCAGGTGGAAATAGGCTTTCAGCACAGTCGATATGCTGACCTTCATCTGCCGGCTGAGGCTCCTCACCGAAGGTACACGTTCTCCCGCGCTGTAAGTCCCTCTCTTGACAAGCCCCTCAATGCGCTTCTCTATTTCTTCGTATCTGTAATGGTCCGAAGTATCCGAATGTCTGTTTGCCGCCATAATTCAAGCACTTTCCCGGCTTATTTTATTTTGCCGTATACAATTTTGAGTAAAAAAAACCGGTACAGTTGAACTGTGCCAGCTATTTAAGTGAAAATCTGCATCTGTTATTCATAGCACAATACGACTATATTACAAATCATAATTTTTAGTAATATTAAAATTTATGATTTTAATTTACCGGTACGTTTACCTGGACTAAAAGGCATTAGGGTTCCATTTCTATTACGGGATGGATGGGAGAAAACCAAAAGAGGAGGATACAATGGGAGAAAAGATTATCCGTATTAACATGACGACCCTCACAACCGCGACTGAAGCAGTGCCCGCGGAATGGGCGGCGCTGGGCGGCCGCGCCCTTACGTCGACCGTCGTCGCCAGGGAAGTGCCCCCGACATCCGAGCCGCTGGGCAAGTACAACAAGCTGGTGTTCGCCCCCGGTCTTCTGACCGCCACCGCCGCCGCCAACTCCGGACGTCTGTCGGCCGGTTTCAAGAGCCCGCTCACCGGTACCATCAAGGAAAGTAACGCCGGCGGAACGTCCGCGCAGAAGCTGGAGAAGCTCGGCATCAAGGCCGTCATCATCGAAGGCTTGCCGAAGGAAGACAAGTGGTACAGCATACACATCAATAATGACGGCGCAACCATCAAGGAAGACGCTGAATATGTCGGTAAGGGAAACTATGAGCTTTACAAGTCAATCGGCGAGAAAATGGGTAAAGTCGGCGTTATCTCCATCGGTCCCGCCGGCGAATTCAGAATGGCGGCCGCCAAT
Source organism: Geobacteraceae bacterium (assembly GCA_035686205.1). GTDB lineage: Bacteria > Desulfobacterota > Desulfuromonadia > Geobacterales > Geobacteraceae > CAIWTU01. The sequence continues at coordinate 3,022 of DASRZQ010000202.1, read as the reverse complement.
ATTTCCGTAAAAGACCCGGACGGCAACGTGCGCAGCCACGGCCGCGGCGGCGGCGGCGCTGTCATGGGCTCCAAGAAGATCAAGTATATCACCATTGACGAAACAGGCGGACCCGGCGTCAAGCTTGCCGATCCGGAAAAATTCAAGACCCACGCCAGAATCTTCTCCAAAGCCCTGCTTGATCATCCGGTCAGCGGGCAGGGCCTCCCGACTTACGGCACCAACATCCTCGTCAACATCCTCAACGAAGCCGGCGGTTTGCCCACAAAGAATTTCCGCTACGGCCGCTGCGACCACGCCAACAATATCGGCGGCGAAACCATGCACGATGTGATCGTTTCCAGAAACGGCAATCCGAGCCATGGCTGCCACGCCGGCTGTCTGATCAAGTGTTCGCAGATTTATAATGACGCGGACGGCAAATACGTAACCTCGGGTTTCGAGTATGAAACCGTGTGGGGCCTGGGCGCCAACGGCCTGATCGAGAGCCTCGACGATATCGCAATGTGCGACCATGTAATGGATGACATAGGCATAGACGCGATTGAAGGCGCGGTAATAATCGACATGGCCATGGAAGCAGGCATTATCCCCTGGGGCGACGGCAAGGGAGCGATCAGGCTGCTGGACGTGGAAATCCGCAACGGCACGCCGCTCGGCCGCATCCTTGGCAATGGCGCCGGCTCCGTGGGCAGGACCTACGGGCTCACCAGGATCCCGACGGTGAAGAACCAGGCTATCCCGGCATATGATCCGCGCGCGGTCAAGGGGATCGGCATTACCTATGCCACCACGACAATGGGCGCCGACCACACTTCCGGCTATACCATTGCCACCAATATCCTGAAAGTAGGCGGTTTTGTCGATCCGCTCAAGAAAGAAGGACAGGTCGAACTTTCCAGGAACCTCCAGATCGCGACCGCCGCCGTCGACAGCTGCGGCCTCTGCATCTTCGTCGCTTTCCCGGCTTTGGACATACAGGAATGCTTCACCGCGATCTACGAAATGATCAATGCGCGCTATGGCTGCAACCTTACACCTGAAGGCGTCGTCGAGTTCGGCAAGTATGTGCTCAGGACCGAGCATGATTTCAACATCGCAGCGGGTTTCACCAACAAGGACGACCGTCTCCCCGAGTTTTTCGAAGAGGCGGTACCTCCCCACAATGCCGTTTGGGATTTCTCCGATGCTGAAATAGACGAGTTCTGGAACTTCTGAACAGTTTCTCCCGGGAAACGCCCCAATTCCATGCCAAGAATGAGCGTTTCCCTTCTGTGGGCGCCCTTACACGAGGGGCGCCCTCTTTTTCAGCCATCGTTATATACAAGACTACATAACAAACATCAAAAAACAGCCAAGGAGTTAACAAATGCGAAAAATCGGGATAAACAATTTCCAGCTGCCTGCCGGAAATGCAGGCACGGCGAATTCCGGCAGGCTTCTGTGGGGGCGGGAGCTTGAGGAGCTGAAATACGTTGCCTCCGGAAAAGTGCTGAAAATTGCGTTAAGGGCTGTTGAAAGGGCCGAGAGGTATGACTGCAAGCATCCTTTCTGGAATGCGCTGGCCGATGGTTATATGAAGATCGGCCGGCGTATCGAGACGCTCAGCAGTGTTTTTCCCGGTATAACGAGAATAATCCACAACAGCGAAGTGAAGAAAGGGGACGTGCTGGTAAGCGACTTTAAAACCGGATTAAACTACGGGTTCATGGGTGGCGGCACTGAACCTGTCGGCGTAAGGGTGCTGGAGGTTGATGATGATTTGGTTAAGGGAGAGGTTTTGAGACCGGGGATCAATATGGGCAGGGAAATCGGATATTTCAAAAATGAACTCTGGTTCTTTATTTCCCACCGTTTTGCCGTTTTCTCGTCGGGGAAATCGACGCGATGGTAAACCGGTTGGAATTTACCATAAAGCATTAAACAAAAGGGCGCTCCATGCAGCGCCCTTTTTTGTTTGCAAACATCCATTGGGAGGAAGCGGCATACCGGAATTCTGCCTGATGGCCTGTTTTTTTCCTGTATCGCACTATTTTTTATTGACGAAACTTGTTAATGAGGAGTAAATAATTCAATACTGATTTCATATCGCAAGATACCTGTCCGGGAGAATTCTGGATGCTTAACCACTGTAGCCACGGGTGATGATGAAAGGTCTTATCGATCAGAATGGCGCTGATCGAGCGGCTTTTTTTCTGAACTATCACCCGGACGAAGGTTATCTCCGTAATTTTAGCGCATGCGGGAATCCAGGAATTTTAGCTAAGCCAATATGGACCGAACGGAAAAAGGTGGATACGCATAAAACATAAGTTCCCCTGGCAGAATTTATGATCTTATGGGCGTCCCCCGCTATCTCATTACTTGGGAAAAATCTTTAAGTACCATTTATTCCTGGTTGCCGGAGGAAAAGAATGCTGAAGCACATGAAGGCGCACAAGCACCTGAAGCCCGGTGAAAACGGAACACGGCGGCTTGTCGAGAGGTTCGGGGATACCCTTCTGTGTGTTCGCTACCGGTACGACGCCATCAGGGACATGCGAATCAAGACTGCCGAAATCATCGTTGACGAGAGACCCGGTAAGGGGGTCCCGCGGATTCGGGAGACGGACACCGTCCTGGTACAGGTCCCATACACAATGAAAGAACTGCGTGATCGACTGAAGGGAGTCGGCGCGAAGTGGGACCCAGTTCAAAAGCTGTGGCGTGTGCGGTGGGGGTTGATACGGGGGGATAGGGATTTGATGGAGAGGGTTGTGAAGGGATGAAGGAGGATTTTTGGAAGTTCCTTGTATAAGGAAGATTGCGCCTTCCTTATATTGGGTATATCTTCCTTATATAGGTAATAAATGGCTTATATTGGGAAACCTACTAATAATATGTTGGGTGAATGGAAATGATGAAAGAAATACTTGAAGGCAAGACATTCCTTAGATTTGAAATCCTGGAGCATGGATTCTGCTCGATGCCCCTGAGTAGCGGCTATGCCATATCGGCGGAAACTCTTTGCCGCTATGTGGGA
>DASRZQ010000201.1:0-23682 GCA_035686205.1 Geobacteraceae bacterium | reverse complement strand
GCCGGATGATGCGCTGGCGCCGGTATTCATCGGTGTCACCGTTACCATCATCATCTCGATCATTGCTCCGCTTACCCAGGCTGGGCTTAACCCGGCCAGGGATCTGTCGCCAAGAATCTTTTCCCTGCTTACAGGGTGGGGGATGGCTGCCATGCCCGATCAAGGTTTCGGTTTCATCACTGTTTATGTTCTCGGACCCGTTTGCGGGGCTCTCTTTGCTTCAGGGTTATTTACATACGTCATAGAACCATTGATGAGGGGGAAAAACGGGAGAGAAAATTCACGCTGTTGCTCTTGAACCGAATGTGGGCGGTTTCCTTTGTCTGGGTTAGATGCATTGGCATTCTTCCCGGTGCCCGGATCCATCCATGCTGTGGAGCTGACGCAGTCTTGAGATTTCTTCTTTGTCGGACTTCTTCCGAAAGGCGATGTTCTGATATTTACTCTTTATCAGTGTCCTTCCTGCCCTTCAGCCACTCCATCCGTTCTTTTATCGTCTTCTCGTAGCCGTGCCCGGCAGGGTAGTAGAACTTGACGCCCGTGATCTCTTCGGGCAGGTAGTCCTGCGGGACATATCCCTCGCTGTAATCGTGGGCGTACTTATACCCCTTGCCGTAGCCGAGGTCTTTCATGAGGCGGGTGGGGGCATTCCTGATGTGCATAGGCACCGGCAGGGCGCCGCTTTTCCTCACTTCGGCCAGCGCCCGCTCGATCCCCAGGTACGAGGCGTTGGATTTCGGGGCCGTGGCAAGGTATGTGACCGCCTGCGCCATGATGATCCTCCCTTCGGGCAGTCCGACCAGTTGGAAACCGTGCAGCGCCGAAACCGCGACCTGCAAAGCCCTGGGGTCGGCGTTGCCGATGTCCTCGGAGGCGAGAATCACCATCCGACGCAGGATGAAAATGGGGTCCTCGCCTGCTTCCAGCATCCGCGCCAGCCAATACAGCGCGCCGTCGGGGTCGCTGCCGCGCATGGACTTTATGAAGGCGGATATTACGTTGTAGTGCTCCTCGCCGCCCTTGTCGTAGAGGAGCGGCTTTCTCTGGACGGCTTCCCGCGCGGCGGCGAGGTCGACAACGCCATTTTTCGCCAGTTTCGCCGCCGTCTCCAGGGTGTTAAGGGCAACCCTTGCGTCCCCCCCCGCCTGTTCGGCTATGAAGGCCAGGGCTTCCCGTTCCGGGGAGAGAGAGAGCCCGCCCAGCCCTTTTTCACCGTCACTTAGGGCAGCGGCAAGTATGCCGACGATTTCCTCGTCGTTCAATGGATTGAGCGTCAGGACCTTGCAGCGCGAAAGGAGGGGGGCGATTACCTCGAAGGAAGGGTTTTCCGTGGTCGCGCCGATAATGGTTACTATTCCCTTCTCCACGAAGGGAAGGAACGCGTCCTGCTGGGCCTTGTTGAAGCGGTGGATCTCGTCGATGAAAAGGATCGTTTTCCTGCCGTGGTATTTCCGTACCTCTTCCGCCTCCCTGATCACTTCCCTGATGTCCTTTACGCCGGATAATATGGCGGAAAAGAAGATGAAATGGGACTTCGTATGATTGGCGATGATGCGGGCGAGCGTTGTCTTCCCGGAGCCCGGCGGTCCCCAGAGGATGAGGGAGGTGACCTGGTCGGACTCGATCAGGCGGCGCAGCAGCTTGCCTTCTCCCAGGATATGGTCCTGGCCGACGAACTCCTCCAGCGACTGCGGCCGCATTCTTTCGGCCAGTGGCGCCTGTCCGCGGATTTCAGCCCCGCCGTCGGAAGGGAAAAGATCCATGTTGTCGTTTTTCATGATTTCTCTTATTCAGTAGTCAGTAGCCAGGAGCCAGAAGCCAGAAGCCTGGAGAAGAGAGAATTGCTGGGAGTTTATGGCTTTTGCTCATATTCTGACTACTGAATTCTGACTACTGACTACTAACTTCATCTTCCTTTCCGATTGGATGAACATCCCAGATTTCCCGGGCGTATTCGGCCACGGTCCGGTCGCTGGAGAATTTGCCCATGCCCGCCGTATTGAGTATACACCGGCGGGTCCACTCGTCCTGGTCCATGTAAAGCCTGCCGGCCTCTTCCTGACACGCGCGGTACGATTCGAAATCCGCCAGGACGAGGTACTGGTCACCCCTGTCGAGCAGCGATTCGACCAGCGGCCTGAACAGCTCCGGAGCATGCGGGCTGAAGACGCCGGATGAAACCATGTCCAGCGCCTTTTTCAGCTCCGTATTACGGTTGTAGATTTCCCTGGGGTTGTATCCCTGCTGCCTCAGCAGGGCGACTTCCGAGATGGTCAGGCCGAAAAGAAAGAAATTCTCCCTGCCGACTTCCTCCATGATCTCGATGTTCGACCCGTCAAGCGTCCCGATCGTCAGCGCGCCGTTCAGGGCGAATTTCATGTTGCCCGTCCCTGACGCCTCGGTTCCGGCGGTGGATATCTGCTCCGAAAGGTCCGCGGCCGGCATGATCCGTTCTGCGAGCGTGACGTTGTAGTTGGCCAGGAAAACCACTTTCAGGCGGTCACGGACTCCCGGGTCGCTGTTTATTAAGGCGCCCGCCGAATTGATGAGCTTTATGACCAGTTTCGCAAGGAAATATGATGGGGCCGCCTTGCCGCTGATGATGAAGGTCCTCGGTACGAAATCCGCCCGCGGGTCCTCTTTCAGGCGGTTGTAAAGGGTGATCACATGGAGTATGTTCAGCAACTGCCTTTTGTACTCGTGGATCCGTTTCGCCTGGCAGTCGAACAGGGAGTCGGCTGAGACAGTGACCCTGTTGAACCTGGCGATGTAGCCGGCCAGTCTTGCCTTGTTTTCACGCTTGATCCGGCGCCATTCCGCCCTGAATTCAGGGTCTTCCGCCAAAGGCTTCAGCTTCCGCAGCTCCCGGAGGTCCGTTATCCAGCCGTCACCGATATGGGCGGAGATCAGTCCGGCCAGTTCGGGGTTCGCCTGCCTGAGCCACCGTCTCTGGGTTATTCCGTTGGTCTTGTTGTTGAACCTTTCGGGGTACATTTCATAAAAGTCGCGGAATACTTCCTCCTTGAGGATTTTCGTATGCAGTTCGGATACCCCGTTGACCGAATGGCTTCCGACAATGGCCAGATGGGCCATCCTTATCTTCTTTTCCGGCCCCTCCTCGATTATGGACATGCGCCAGAGCCGCTGGGGATCGTCGGGAAAGTGTTTTTTTACCTCTTCGATGAAACGCTCGTTTATTTCGTATATTATCTGTAGGTGATAGGGGAGTATCTTCGCGAACATCCAGACCGGCCACGTTTCCAGGGCCTCGGGCAGGACGGTGTGGTTGGTGTAGGCGAACGTGTGCAGGGTGATGTCCCAAGCCCGCTCCCAATCCAGATGTTCGTGGGACATGAGAATCCGCATCATTTCCGGGATGGCCAGCGAAGGATGGGTGTCGTTCAGCTGTATGGCGATCTTCCGGGGGATCATATCCGGTTCTTTGTGCTTCTTCCTGAACCGGTGGAGAATATCCTGGATGGTTGCCGAGACGAGGAAGTATTCCTGCTTGAGGCGGAGCTCCCTTCCCTCGATGACGCTGTCGGCCGGATAGAGAACCTTGGAGATGTTTTCCGACAGCATCTTTTTCTGCACCGCTTCGATGTATTTCCCTTCTATGAAAAAATGCAGGTCGAATTCGCGTGTCGCCTTGGCGCTCCAGAGGCGCATGGAGTTGACGATGCCGTTGCCGAAGCCGGGGATCGGCAGGTCGTAGGCCATGGCCATTACGTCTTCAGTGTCGATCCAGTGTTTCACCTCCGTGCCGTCTTCGTCCCGCCTGGTGATTATTCTGCCGTAAAATTTCACCGGGTGCAGGTGCTCCTGGCGGATAAACTCCCACGGATTGCTGTTGCGGAGCCAGTTGTCGGGGATTTCCACCTGCACCCCGTCCACTATTTTCTGCAGGAAGATCCCGTATTCGTAGCGTATTCCGTAGCCGTACGCCGGTATCGACATGGTCGCCAGAGAATCGAGCAGACAGGCAGCAAGGCGGCCGAGGCCGCCGTTGCCGAGCCCGGCGTCCCATTCGAGGTCGCCGAGAGTTTCGTAGTCCAGATCCAGCTCCCGGAGCGCTTCAATCCATGCGTCCTTCAGCCCCAGGTTGATGAGGCTGTTGTCAAGGGACCTGCCGATCATGAATTCCATGGAAATGTAGTAGACCCTTTTTGCGTCGCGCACGTAGTACATCTGCTGGGTTTCGCGCCACCTTTCCACCATGAGGTCCCGGACGGAATGGGCAAGAGCCAGGTAGAGGTCGTTCTTGGTGGCCGAATAATTGTCCTTGCCGAGGGTATATTCCAGGTGTTTCAGGAACAGCCGCTTGAAGTTATCTGCCGTCAGCGGTTCGGTCGTCTTGTCTTCCGGAAGAAAATGAAGATTTGGCATATATTTATTCACCTAAAACGCAAATACCGACTTGAACCAGTATATAGACAATTGACTGCCATGGCAACAAGGTGTTAACGTTGGACATCCGTTTGATTTCATGATAAAAACTGCACATTCGAGGGAAAGAGACTTGTTATGAAAAATATCGGCATATTCGCCAAAGTTCATGACCCGCGCTGCCGGAAAGTTGCCGCGGAGCTTATCCAGTGGCTCAGGATCCATGGCCTGAATCCGCTTGTCGAGGCGAGCCTTGCCCGTGATCTCGGCCTGCATGAATGGACGGAGGGTTCCTTTATTCCCGCGAAAGCCGATATGATCGTTGTTCTGGGCGGCGACGGCACGCTAATTTCCGTGGCCCGGCAGGTGGGGGAAACGGAAGTGCCCATCATGGGCGTCAACCTCGGCAGCCTCGGCTTTCTGACCGAAATAACCCTGGACGTGCTCTATCCCGCCCTTGACTCCTATTTGCGGGGCGATTACAAGGTTTCCGAACGAATGATGCTGAAAGTGACCCTGATCCGCGACGGGAAAGAGGTCTGTTCCCACGAGGCGCTGAACGACGTGGTCATCAACAAGGGCGCTCCGGCGAAGATCATTACTCTGGACGCCTCCGTCAACGGTTCTTTCCTTGCCACGTTCAAGGCCGACGGGCTGATCCTGGCCAGCCCCACGGGGTCGACCGGCTATTCCCTTTCCGCCACGGGTCCGATAATAGACCCTTCGATAGACTGCATCCTGATAACGCCGATCTGTCCGCATACTCTCACCAACAGGCCGCTGGTGGTGGCGGCGGAGAGGATGATAAGCGTCACCCTCGATTCGATGATGGAGAATGTCATGCTCACAATCGACGGGCAGGTGGGGGTCAAGCTGGCCCACAAGGACGAGATTGTGGTCCGACGAGCCGAGCACCGGACAAAACTGGTCATGTCTTCCGACACCGATTATTTCGAGGTCCTGCGCAACAAGCTGAAATGGGGTGAGAGGTGACGGCAGGGAATGAAGGTTGAAGGTTGAAGGTATGGAACCAAAAACTTCTCGGATATGAAACCGGGATGTAACAATCTTTTGGGAAAATGAAAATTTAGATGCTCACCGACCTGTTTATAAAAAATTTCGCCATTATCGACAGCCTGCACCTTTTGTTCGGTCCCGGGCTTAATGTTCTTACCGGCGAGACCGGGGCGGGGAAGTCGATAATCATCGGCGCCATCGGGCTCATCCTCGGCGGGCGGAGTAACGCCGAAATTATACGCACCGGTGAGGAAGAGGCCGTGGTGGAGGCGATTTTCGACCTTTCCGGCCAGCCGGAAATCGAGGCGCGACTTGCGGAAACGGGCATTGACGTCTCCGGCGAACTGCTGGTGAAGCGGGTCGTTGCCCGAACGGGCAAAAACCGCGTCTACCTCAACGGCGGACTTTCCACCACCTCGATACTTTCGGCCGTATCGGGCCTGCTGGTAAATATCTACGGGCAGCACGAGTCCCAGACCCTGGTCAGACCCGAAAACCACCTGTCGCTCCTCGACTGCTTCGGAGGCCTGCAGCCTCTTCAGGCAACTTTTTCGGGCACCTTCGCCGACTACGGCAAAATGCGGGGTGAAATCAAAAAGCTGGAGGAGGGCGAGAGAGACGCACTGGCGCGCATTGACCTGCTTTCCTTCCAGTCCGGCGAAATCGGGCGGGCCGAGCTGAGGGCAAACGAGGAAGAAGATCTTTTCAGGGAGAGGCAGATCCTGGCAAATGCCGAGAAGCTTCTGCAGAACAGCCGGTCGGGTTTTGAAACGCTTTACGGGGCCGACCTTTCCGTGCTGGGGATGCTTACCGACGTGAGGGAAAAGGTGGCGGAGATCGCGTCCATTGACGAAACACTCGCCGGCATGGTCGAAACAATGACCGGCATCTGCCTGCAGGTCGAAGACGCCGGGCTGGCCCTGCGCGACTATTCGGCCGGAATAGAAGCGGACCCGGAACGCCTTCGGGAGGTTGACGACCGCCTCGACCTGATCGGCCGTCTGAAGAAGAAGTACGCTCCGACCATAGAAGAAATACTTTCGCTCAAGGAGCGGATCGACAGGGACCTCGAACGGCTCGCCGGACGGGAGCAGGCACGGGGTGATTATGAGAAAAACCTTGCGGAGCTTGAGAAGAAACTCTCTGAAGATGGGCGAGTCCTTGGTGAAAAGCGCCGTGAGGCGGCTCTGGCGCTGAAGCGATCCATGGAGAAAGAGCTTCGCGAACTGGCGATGAAAAATGCGTTGTTCGAGATTTCTTTCGAAGTCCGGCCGGAACCGGGGCCGTACGGGATGGAAAAAGCCGAGTTCCTGCTGTCGTCCAATCCTGGTGAGACGCCAAAATCCCTGTCGCGCATCGCATCCGGGGGGGAACTTTCCCGCCTGATGCTGGCCCTGAAACAGCTGCTTCCGGAAAGCGACGTTCCCACCCTCGTCTTTGACGAAGTCGACAGCGGGGTCGGGGGCGCCACGTCGGTGCTGGTGGGTAGGAAGCTGAAAAAGGTCGCCAGGAGGCAGCAGGTTCTTTGTATTACCCACCTCCCCCAGGTCGCGGCCTTTGCGGACCGGCACTTCAGGGTGGAGAAAAAGGTCGGGGACGGCCGGACGACCACCTCGGTTTCTTCCCTCGCCGGAGAAGACCGCGTCGCGGAAATGGCGCGGATGCTGGGCGGGATGAAGATCAGCGAAAGGTCCCTGGAACATGCCCGGGAGATGATCGAGGAGGCGGCCGCCTATAATTGAGCCGGAAAATCCTGAAGAAACAAAAACCTTATTTAACAGGGATAATCAGGATATACAGGATAAAAAAACAGAATTGTGTTTCAGGCTGCTCCAGAGTATTGAACCTGAAAACTGCAGTAAAATGCCGATTGACGTGGAAAAGGCATGATTAGCGCAAATAGGGCAAAGATCTTGTTCAAAAAGTTAAGATAACCTTTTTGTCTATTAGGTCTGGAAGCTTCAAAAACTTGAAATTGAAAGTTAAAGAGTTTCATTGAACGGACTTGCGGGAATATTTTACTTTTTTCAGTTTTGCCTTGTCCGCGAAAATCCGCTTAAATCTGTTTTGATCCGCGTTCCATGAACTTCGATTTTTTCAAATTTGGTTCCGATGTGCCCGATTTGGGTTTAATCCCGTGTATCCTGATTATCCCTGTGAATTTATTGTTCTTGCAGTAATTTATAGATTTTTTGCCCAGGAAAAGTTTAGACTGATAAGAATAACATCGGAGAGGAGCGACGATGCTTCGCAAGGCACGCATCAAGGACGTAAAAGACATCCAGAAACTTTTGACATATTACGCGAACCGCGGGGACATGCTGTCACGCTCACTTTCAGAACTTTATGAATCGGTCCGCGATTTTTACGTGGTTGAGGAAGGCGGCAACCTGGTTGGGGCGTGTGCCCTGCACATCATGTGGGACGACCTGGCGGAGCTCAGGTCGGTGGCCGTCGCCGAAGAGTCATGCCGCAAAGGGTTAGGCTCCATACTGGTCGGCGCCTGTCTCGACGAAGCCCGCGAACTGGGGCTGAAAAGGGTGTTCTGCCTGACCTACAAGCCGGACTTCTTCGGCAAGCACGGCTTCCGCGTGGTGGACAAGTCCGAACTGCCGCACAAGGTGTGGAGGGATTGCATTAACTGCGTGAAGTTTCCGGACTGCGACGAAATCGCGATGGTCCTGGACCTGGTGTAGGGCGGATACCCCTTTTGCTCCCTCAATTGGGCGGGCTGGCAGGCCTGCCCGTATTTTTTTAGACCCAGGCAAAAAACAAGGAAACGGGAAAATGGACGTTGAACGTATAACCGGAAGGATCGAGAAACTCCTGTCTGAACATGCCCCTGAAGGGTATGAGATATCATTCGCGACCTCAAGGAATCTCTCCATCGAGGTGAAAGAACAGAAAATCGACACATTCAGGTGCTCCACTCCGGCCGGTGTCAGCATCAGGGTCCTGAAGTCGGGAGGCATGGGGTTTTCCTATTCGACCAGCATGGACGACTCCGCCCTGTCCGCGATGGTGGAAAATGCCGTCGTCGGGGCGTTGAACCAGACGCCGGATCCCGATAACTGCTTCCCGATACCGCTTGATTACCCGGAAATTGACGGCCTGTATGACGAAACATTGTCATCCGTACCGGAACGGGAAAAAATCGGACGGGCGCTGGAGCTGGAAATGCTTGCCCTGGGCGCCGATCCCCGCGTGAGGAGATTGAGGAAGGCGCGCTACGGCGAGGCGGAATACGAAATATGGATCAGGAACTCGCTGGGCGTCAACGGCAGGTACCGCGGCACTTCCGTGTCGTGCAGCGTGAATGCCGTGGCCGAAGAGGGCGGCGACTCCCAGACGGGCTGGGACTTCGGATTCAGCAACTTTTTCACGGGAATCAGGGTGGACGAGGTGGCGGCAAGCGCCGCCGCGAAGGCGCTGGGTCTCCTGGGCGCGAGGAGAATCCCTACCATGCGCTGCCCCGCCGTTCTGGACAACTACGTCGCTTCCGAAATTCTTGAAGTACTGGCGCCTTCGTTTCTGGCGGACAACATCCAGAAAGGCAAATCGATGCTCGCGGACCGCCTGGGGACAGGAATATTTTCCGCCCTGCTCCGGATACGTGACGACGGTACGCTGCCCGGCGGGATGGCCACGGCGCCGTTCGACGCGGAAGGCGTGCCGCACCAGGATACCCTGCTGGTGGAAAACGGCATTCTGAGGGCTTTCCTTTATGATTCCTACACCGCCCGCAAGCAGGGCGCGGCTTCTACGGGCAATGCGGCGCGGGGAGGGACGAAAAGCCCGCCGCGCATGGGCGTCTCGAATTTTTTCATAGAAAACGGCGCCACACCGCGGACCGAAATGATCCGCGGCATCGACAAGGGAGTACTGCTGACCGACGTGATGGGGATGCATACCGCCAATCCCATTTCAGGTGATTTTTCCGTGGGGGCGGCGGGATTTTATGTGGAACGAGGTGAGATCCTTTTCCCCGTCAAGGGGATCGCTATCGCGGGAAACATCCTCGAGCTGTTCAGAAATGTGGAAATGGTGGGGGACGACATGCGCTTTTACGGCGGGGCCGGGTCGCCTTCGCTGAAAATAGGGGCTCTGGACATCAGCGGCAGCTGAGGTTCACCTTTTCATTGTCTAATCGGTACCGCCATGGTATGTTAAATTGTTTGTCCATTCCCCTACGATAACCAGGAGATTTTATAAATGCTAGGAGCAATTGTCAAAAAGATCGTCGGAAGCAAGAACGAGAGGGAATTGAAAAGACTCTGGCCGATAGTCGAGCGGATCAATGCGCTCGAACCGGACATGACGAAGCTTTCCGACGACCAGTTGAGAAATAAAACAGGAGAATTCAAGGAGCGTTATGGAAGGGGGGAAACCCTGGACCAGCTTCTGCCGGAAGCTTTCGCCGCCTGCAGGGAAGCATCCCGCAGGACCCTGAAGATGCGCCATTTCGACGTGCAGCTTATCGGCGGCATGGTGCTTCACAGCGGCAAAATATCCGAAATGAAGACAGGCGAAGGGAAAACCCTCGTGGCGACTCTGCCGGTCTATCTGAACGCGCTTACCGGAAGGGGCGTGCACGTCGTTACCGTCAACGATTATCTTGCCAGGCGTGACGCGGAATGGATGGGTCGCATCTACAATTTCCTCGGCCTTTCGGTCGGCGTCATCGTCCACGGCCTTGATGACGACGAGCGCCGCGAGGCCTACTGGTCCGACATAACCTACGGCACCAACAACGAATTCGGCTTCGACTACCTCAGGGACAACATGAAGTTCAGCCTTGACGAGTATGTCCAGAGGGACTTCCATTTCTCCGTTGTCGACGAAGTGGACTCCATCCTGATCGACGAGGCCCGGACGCCGCTCATCATATCCGGTCCGACCGAAGAAAGCACCGACAAGTATTACATTATCGACAGGATCATCCCTTCCCTGGTTAAGGGCGAGGTCATAGAAGAAGAGGCGAATACCCTTTCCGGCAAACGCAAGCGCTATACCGGCGACTTCACCATAGATGAAAAGTCGAAATCCGCCACTCTGACCGAGCAGGGGATCCAGAAGGTCGAAGGGATACTGAAGATCGACAACCTGTACGATCCCCGCAACATGGAGACCCTGCACCATGTCCAGCAGGCGCTGCGCGCCCACGCCATGTTCAAGAGGGACGTGGATTACGTGGTCAAGGACGGTGAAGTAATGATCGTCGACGAGTTCACCGGCCGTCTCATGCCCGGCCGCCGCTGGTCCGACGGCCTGCACCAGGCGATCGAGGCCAAGGAAGGGGTCCGGATCGAGAACGAGAACCAGACGCTGGCCACGATCACCTTCCAGAATTATTTCCGCATGTATGAAAAGCTGGCGGGCATGACCGGTACGGCCGATACGGAAGCGGAGGAATTCCACAAGATCTACAAGCTGGACGTGGTGGTTATCCCCACCAACAGACCCCTGGTGCGCCCGGATTTCCCGGACGTGATCTACAAGACCGAACGCGAGAAATTCAACGCTGTGATCGAAGAAATCAAGGAATTGCATAAAAAGGGCCAGCCCGTGCTGGTCGGCACCATCTCCATCGAAAAATCGGAAGTGCTCTCTACCCTCCTGCAAAAACAGGGAATTCCGCACAATGTGCTTAACGCCAAGCAGCACGAGCGGGAGGCGGAGATAGTGACCCAGGCGGGGCGCAAGGGAATGGTCACCATCGCGACCAATATGGCCGGCCGTGGCACGGACATCCTTCTGGGGGGAAATCCCGAGGGGTTGGCAAAGCAGTGGAGGAAAGGTAATCCGGAAGTCTCCGAAGAGGAGTACGAGAGCGTCCTTGAAAAGTTCCGCAAGGTATGCGAGACCGAGCACGTAGAGGTTGTGGCCCTCGGCGGACTCCATATCCTCGGCACGGAACGGCACGAGTCCCGCCGTATCGACAACCAGTTGCGCGGCCGTTCGGGGCGTCAGGGCGATCCCGGCTCATCACGCTTTTACCTGTCTCTGGAAGACGACCTGCTCAGGATCTTCGGCTCCGAGAAGGTGGCGATGATAATGAACAAGCTCGGTATCGAGGAAGGCGAGGCGATAACCCACGGGCTCATCAGCAGGGCCATCGAAAACGCGCAGAAAAAGGTTGAGGCGCACAATTTCGAAATCCGCAAACACCTGCTCGAATACGACGACGTCATGAACAAGCAGCGTGAGGTCATATATTCCCAGCGCCGCGAGATACTTGCCGGCGCGGATCTCCGTGACCAGTTCGTCGATATGATGGAAGAAACGGTCGAGGACGTGGTTGCCGCCTACGTCATAGAAAAAGTGCCCGCCAGCGAATGGGACTGGCAGGGAATAGTTGAGTGGATTTACAAGGATTTCGGCTTTCAGCTGGAAATTGATCCCGGCAGCATCACCGGGCTGACTCCGCTGGGGCTGAGGGATTTTCTTCTGGAAAAGGTAAGAGAGGTATACAAGTCCAGAGTTGAGACCTTTGGTGACGAAATGATGGACCACCTGGTTAAGGTCATCATGCTCCAGACCATAGATACCCAGTGGAAGGACCATCTTCTTTCCATCGACCACCTCAAGGAAGGGATCGGACTGCGCGGGTACGGGCAGAAAGACCCCAAGCAGGAATACAAGAAGGAAGCATACCAGCTCTTCATGGATATGATTGCCCGCATCCGCGAGGAGGTCGTGGAAAAGATATTCTGGGTCCAGGTCGCACACGAGGACGACGTGGAGCTGATGGAGCGGAAGCAGAGGGAGCAGCGCATGGTATTCAATCTCGTGGACGAGGAAGCGGTGAAGCAGCCGGCGAAGAGCTCGAAAGTCGGCAGGAACGACCCGTGCCCGTGCGGAAGCGGGAGAAAATACAAAAAGTGCTGCGGCGCCTGACCGGCTTCGGGAGTTACGCATGGAAATTAATGGTTTCAAGTTTTCCGCGGTTGAAGCCGCGGTCAAAAAGCCTGGCAGGCTCGATTTCGCCCTGATATACTCGGAAACGCCTGCTGTCGCGGCCGCGGTATTTACCACCAACAAGGTCAAGGCGGCGCCCGTGCTGCTTTCAATGGAGCGGGTCGCAGGGGGGCTTGCCCGCGCGGTGGTTGTCAACAGCGGCAACGCCAATGCCTGTACCGGCAAGCATGGCATGGATGATGCATTGGAAATTTCCTCGTTGGTAGCCGGGCGGCTGGGACTTGAAAATGATGCGGTGCTTGTTGCCTCGACCGGCGTCATCGGTCAGCCCCTGCCGGCGGAAAAGATGAAAAACGCCGTTCCCGGCCTTGTTGACGGGCTGTCTCATGGATCGCTGTCTGAAGTTGCGCGGGCGATCATGACCACCGATACCTTTCCGAAAATGGAAACGCGGACTGGAGACGCCGGGGGCAAGTGCTATAGTATCGCCGGTATTGCCAAGGGCGCCGGGATGATAATGCCGAACATGGCCACCCTTCTGTCGTTCATAGTAACAGATGCGGCGGTAAATCCGGCGTGGCTGGACAAGGTTTTCCGGGAAGCGGTGAATACTTCGTTCAACATTATTTCCGTCGACGGCGACACTTCGACCAACGATACCGCCCTGATCCTGGCAAACGGCGCGGCAGGAAACGCCGAGATATTCCCCGGGACCGCCGAAGGGGAAAAATTTGAAACACTGTTAAGGGAAGTGCTGTTGTCTCTTGCCAGGCAGATAGTCCGCGACGGTGAAGGTGCTACGAAGTTTGTAGAAATCACGGTCAGGGGCGCCGTTTCGGATGCTGATGCAAAAAAGGCCGCCATGGCCGTCGCCAACTCGATGCTGGTAAAGACGGCGTTTTTCGGGCAGGACGCCAACTGGGGCAGGATCCTGGCAGCCGTGGGATATTCGGGAGCCGAGGTCGACCCGGACCGCGCGGCGCTCTGGTTCGACGACGTCCTGATGGCGCGGAACGGGATCTTCGCGGGCGGCGACGCCGAAGCTCTCGGCACCGAGGCGCTGAAGAAAAAGGAATTTGCCGTAACCGTCGATCTTGGCCTTGGCGAAGGCGAAGCAACAGTCTATACAAGTGACCTTTCCTATGACTATGTAAAGATTAATGCCGATTACCGGACCTGAACGGTCCGTGCGAATCCCGAGAGATTATGCGATTCAGTTTTTCGGAGGCTTTATGAAACCGCAGTCATTGATGTTTGTGCTGGTTCTCTTGTTTCTTGGCATTCCCTCCTCAAAAACCACTGCCGAAGTCACGGATTTCAAAATTACCGAGATGACCATTACGTCGAGAATTTACAGGGGCAACCCGATCGACAGGGTCAGACGCGCCTCGTCCAGGTCCTTCAAGGGGTTGTACTGTTTTACCCGCATCGAATCCCCATCCGAGGAAGACACGTCGCTGAAGCATGTGTGGTACCTGAATGGAGACGTGGTTGCCGAATATACACTGCCGGTAAGGGGGAAACACTGGAGAACTTACAGCAAGAAGCTTTTTGAGGAGGGATCGAAAGGGAACTGGCGGATAGAAGCCTGGGACAGCGCGGGGAATCTTCTGAAAACCGTCGAGTTCAGGATGAATTGACAAAAATTGGAATTTTTTACAAAATTTGTTCACAAGAACGGCCTCCCGAAGCAGATACGCATTAAGGCTTCGGTTAATTTTTCCAATACGAATCGTCAGCAATATTTTATTTTGCAGGTGCTCTGATTTGGCAAGCATTCAGAAAATAATCCGGTGGTTAGCCTTTCTTGCGGTATTTGCAATTCCCGTGTGCGTGGCCGCGAGTATCGAAATGCCTGATCAGGCACGCTGCCGGAGCGAAATCGACTTGCTGCTCCAGGAGGCCATAAGCCACAGGCTGATAGCCGGAGGAGTGGCGCTGGTCGGCGACAGCCGCGAGGATATTTTCTGCAAGGCGTATGGAAGAATGTCGGGCTCGCCGGACGCGCGGCCGCTGGATGAAGGCGCGCTGTTCGACATAGCCTCGCTGACCAAGGTTGTTGCAACTACGCCCGCGCTCATGAAACTGGTTGAAGAAGGCCGGGTCAGCCTGGTAGATCCGGTGTGCAAATGGTTTCCCGAGTTCGCCGGCAAGGGGAAGGACGATCTTCTCGTGCTGCACCTTCTGACCCACACTTCCGGCCTCCGCGACATATGCCCGTCCGCCACCGATACGATCCGCAACATGATAGAAAAAGCGGCGTCCCTGCCCCTGAAAGACAGGCCGGGGAGCCGGTTCCATTACGCCGACATCAATTTCATCCTTCTCGGGGAACTGGTTGGCAGGGCCAGCCATTCCCGGCTGGACATATATGCGGCGGAGAAGGTGTTCATTCCGCTCAACATGCTGGATACGCGTTTCAATCCCGACCGCGGTGAATCCGTCCGGTGCGCCGCCACCATTAACAGCGACAATTCTCTCCTGTTCGGCAGGGTTCAGGACGGCACCGCATATCAGCTCGGCGGCGTGGCGGGTCACGCGGGTCTCTTCAGCACCGCCCATGACCTGTCCCTGTTCTGCAGGATGCTGCTCAACAACGGAACTTTAAACGGCGAGCGCATCTTTTCGGAAAAGACGATGGAGCAGATGACAATACCCTATTTCTTCCAGGACGGAAAAATCAAAAGGGGTCTTGGCTGGGACATGGAATCGCCGTTTTCCTCACCGCGGGGCGAGGTTTTTTCCGAGCAGTCTTTCGGTCATACGGGCTACTCGGGGTGCTCGATCTGGGTAGATCCTAAAACGGATGTTTTTGTGGTTCTTCTTACCTCAAGGCTGGATTACAAAAGGATCAGGGAGTTCAACCAGTTGCGGAGCCATCTGTCGACCGCGGCCGCCCATCTTGCCGCCATAAGTCGGGAGATGCGGATTTTTGCGAGGAAATTTGAGTAGTTGCCGAAAGGCAAAAAACTTGACACCAAATATGCTCTTATGCTAGGTTTGGGCGTCCTGATCCCGTCTTGCCCTGTAAGACATGATAAAAAGGCCGTCTTTGCCAGTTTCCCCCGGAGGAAATAATACATGGGCTACAAAGTTCTTCTTGCCGACGACAGCATAACAATCCAGAAGGTAATAGGCATCATATTCGCCAACGAGGAATACGAACTGTCTGTCGTCGACAACGGAAACTCCGCGCTGGAGAAGGCAAGCGAAATCCGGCCCGATGTTATTCTGGTAGATGCGCTCATGCCGGGCAAATCCGGCTACGAAGTGTGCCGGGAAGTAAGGCGGAATGAATCTCTCAAGGATATTCCACTTCTTCTTCTTGTGGGTGCTTTCGAGCCCTTTGATGAAGAAAAGGCGAGGGACAGCGGCGCGGACGACCATATTTCCAAGCCGTTTGAATCCCAGCTGCTCGTCGAGAAGGTAAAAAAACTCATCGAGATCGGCGAGGAGAGGGCAAAAGCCCGCGCCATGGCCGCAACTGCGGCTCCCGCCGCGGCGGAGCCCTCCCATGTCCTGAACCTTGGTGGTGAACTTGCTTCGGCGCCGGAATGCGGCGCGGGCTTTTCCCATGCGGTCGCGGAAAGCGGGGAGGCAGTCGGAAAATCCGCCGATGTTCTGTGCTTCGATTCGCTGGAGATTGTGGAGGCGGCTCCCGAAGACGATTTGTGGGGAGTTTTCGAAGTAGAGGAGATTGCCGAGGGCGAAGATGTTCAACTCGGTGAAATTTTAGAGGAAGAAGAACTGCAGGCAGAGGTGGTCGATTCAGTCGAAGAGGTCGAGCCGTTCGTTTTCATGGAAGATGATTCTGCCCCATGCGGGAACGAAGCAACAATTTCCCTGGGGGAATACCCGGAAACGGAGGCCGCGGCAAATAAGTCGGATGCGGCTTTTAGTTCCGGGAAAGAACGTGAATTTGAAGGGTTCGGGGGATTCGGGCCAGCCGCTGAGCCCACCGTGGAGACTCCCAAAGCTGAAGTCGCCGCTTCAGAGCTTGAAGAAAATGTGGAACCTCATGTTTCGGGTCTTGCCGATGTGCCTTTGGCGGAGCTTCACGCAACAGGCGCCGCGCCTGTCCAGGAAACATTTTCTCCCTATCCGGGCCGGGAGTTTGAATCCGCTTCACGGGAGGAGGCCATTCCTGCTCCCGAAATTCTCGGTCATGGAGAGCAGCCTGGTTCCGCTGCCGTTACTGAAGATACCGGGACCGGGGCAATCAGTCTAAGCGAAGAGCAGCTAGCGGCCATTGTATCAAGGTTGTCGAAGGATATTGTAGAGAAAATTGCCTGGGAAGTCGTGCCCGACCTGGCTGAAACGATAATCAGGGAAGAAATAAGGAAGATCAAGGGAGGATACTGACAGGGTATCGCCATTAAGGTTTTGTTGCAGATTGATGAGTAAATGGGGATGATACATCCCCATTTTATTTTCGGCTGCCTAAATCTGAATCCGTAACGCCTTCGCGTCTTCGTCTGCGCGGAACGCCTCGGATCTTCCGTGGTCCGTGACCGTGATCCGTGCCCGTTCTTCGTAAAACCATGTCCACGGACACGGATCACGAAATAAACCCCGGCATTCCGCTTGCCTCGGCGTTCAGACGTTACAGATTCAGCGTATATTTAAAACCGGGTTCAATTCCCGGGCGGCAGGGAAGAAATTGGGGAAATCGGGCCGCACGGCGTTGAGCCTTGCCATATTTTCCGAGGAAGAGGTCAGATGATGTCAGGAAAAGAGCTTGCCAAGGTGTACGAGCCGAGTATTGTCGAGAGGAAGTGGTATGTCGAGTGGGAAACAAAGGGATATTTCCATGCAAGCGTTCCGTCTCGAAAACCGCCTTACAGCATAGTCATTCCCCCGCCGAACATAACCGGCGTCCTGCATATGGGCCATGCGCTGAACAACACCCTGCAGGATATCCTTTGCCGCTGGAAGCGGATGAGCGGCTTTAACACCCTGTGGATGCCCGGCACCGACCATGCCGGAATCGCCACCCAGAACGTGGTGGAGAAGCAGCTGGCAGCCGAAGGAAAAGACAGGCATGCGATCGGCCGCGAGAATTTCGTGGCCAGGGTATGGCAGTGGAAGGCCGAATCCGGAGGCCGGATAATCGGACAGCTGAAGAGTCTCGGCGCTTCCTGCGACTGGGAGCGGGAACGCTTCACCATGGACGAGGGACTGTCCAGGGCCGTCCGCGAAGTGTTCGTCCGCCTCTACCAGGAAGGGCTCATCTACCGGGATAACAGGCTGATCAACTGGTGTCCCCGCTGCCATACGGCGCTTTCAGACATCGAGGTGGAACACGAGGAACAGAAAGGGAAGCTGTGGCATCTCCGTTATCCGGTGGTCGGTTCCGACGGATATGTGGTTGTCGCCACCACCCGGCCCGAAACCATGCTCGGCGATACCGCGGTCGCGGTCAATCCCGGCGACGACCGTTATCGGGAACTTGTCGGCAAAAAAGTCATGCTCCCCCTGATGAACAGGCAGATACCGGTCATCGCCGACGAATACGTGGACATGGAATTCGGCACCGGTGTCGTGAAGATTACTCCGGCCCATGATTTCAATGACTTTGAAGTGGGCAGGAGACACGGCCTTGACATGATAAATGTCCTGGACGAATCCGGCATAATCAATTCGGCGGGCCGCCAGTACGAGGGTCTCGACAGATACACCGCCCGCAAGAAGATAGTCGCCGACCTGGAAGAACAAGGCCTGGTGGAAAAAATCGAAGACCATACGCTGGCGGTGGGCGGGTGTTACCGTTGCAAGACCGTCGTCGAGCCGTACATGTCCCTGCAATGGTACGTCAAGGTAGGTCCGCTGGCCGAGAAGGCTATTGCTGCGGTGCGCGACGGCAGGACGAGAATTATCCCCCAGCAGTGGGAAAACACCTATTTTGAATGGATGGATAATATCCGCGACTGGTGTATCTCCAGGCAGATCTGGTGGGGGCACAGGGTGCCGGCCTGGTACTGTGACCACTGCGGCGAGATTACCGTCGAGAAAACAGATCCGGACAAGTGCTCCCACTGCGGAAGCGACGAAATCCGGCAGGAAGCCGACGTTCTGGACACCTGGTTTTCTTCCGCCCTCTGGCCTTTTTCCACTATGGGATGGCCTGACCGGACTCCAGAGCTCGAAACCTTTTATCCCACATCGTGTCTTGTCACCGGGTTCGATATCCTGTTTTTCTGGGTGGCGCGCATGATGATGATGGGGCTGCATTTCATGGGAGAGGTCCCTTTCCGTGACGTATACATCCACGCCCTTGTACGGGATGCCCAGGGACAGAAGATGAGCAAATCCAGGGGAAATGTAATAGACCCGCTGACCGTAATAGAAGAATACGGCACCGACGCATTCCGTTTTACCCTGGCGGCGTTCGCGGCCCAGGGGAGGGACATAAAGCTGGCCGAAGAAAGGATTGCCGGCTACCGGAATTTCGCCAACAAGATATGGAACGCTTCCCGCTTTGCCATGATGAATCTGGAGGGTTTCGATCCGGCATCAGTTGACAGTACAAAGCTTGAGCTTAACAACGCGGACCGGTGGATCCTGTACCGTTTCAACGAAGCTGCGCGCGAGACAAAACGGGCGCTTGAGACCTACCGGTTCAACGATGCGGCGGGAGCGCTGTACCGGTTTACCTGGAGCGAGTTCTGCGACTGGTATATCGAACTTGTCAAGGATGACCTCTACCGGGGCGGAGATGAGCGCAAGACGACCGCGCGCCATATTCTTCTGACGGTCCTGGAGCGTCTGCTGAGGCTCCTGCACCCGTTCATGCCGTTCATAACCGAGGAAATTTGGCAGGCCCTTCCCGGCGGAAAGCAGACGGAAAGCATCATGACGGCGAAATACCCCCTGCCGGTGGCGGAATGGGATTACCGTACCGGCGCGGACGAGATGGAACTGGTCATGGAGGTCATAAGGGGAGTCCGGAATATCCGCGGCGAAATGGAAGTGCCTCCCAGCAGGGAAATCCGGGTGATCCTGATCTGCAAGTCAGAGGAAACCTGCCGGCTTCTGAAGACAAACGAGGCATGCATCATGAGCCTCGCGAAAATTTCGGACCTTGCCATCGGCCGCGGTCTCGAAAAGCCGGCCGATGCGTCCGTGCAGGTCGCCGGGGACGTGGAGATCGTCGTTCCCCTGAAAGGGCTTGTGGATGTGGAAGAGGAGGAGAAGCGTCTGCTGAAGGAAATCGGAAAAATCGAGAAGGACATCGATTTTCTCGGCGGCAAGCTGAAAAATCCGAATTTCGTGGAAAAGGCCCCGGCCGACATCGTGGAGAAGGAAAAGAAAAAGCTCGTGGAGTTTGAGAACAAGGCGCAGGTGTTGAGGGCCAGCCTGGAAAAGATAAGGAAATTGAAGTAACGTCGGCCCCCGGGTGGCAGCCAGTTCACGGCGTTTGGGAGAGGGTTTGCACATTGGATATTGTAATGGCTCATCAATGGATGTTCAACTTGTTCGCCTTTATTTTCGGCGCGGTGGTCGGCTCTTTCCTCAACGTTTGCATCTATCGGCTGCCGAGGAGCGAATCACTGGTTTTCCCCGCCTCACACTGCCCGAAATGCGGAAATGCCATACCCCCATACCATAACATCCCGATAATCAGCTACCTGGTTCTCAAAGGGCGCTGCCGTTCCTGCGGTGAACGCATATCCCCGCAATATCCCGTGGTCGAGACGACAAATGCTCTCCTGACGATGCTTCTATTCATGAAGTTCGGCATATCCCTCACTTTTCTTTTTCTCTTTGTTTTCTGTTCGGCTCTTGTCGTTATTACATTCATTGACCTCGAACACCGTATCATTCCGGATGTCATAAGCCTTCCCGGGATTGCAGTCGGTTTCATATCATCGTTTTTCGTACAGGCGCCCGGATTGCAGAATTCAATGTCCGGCTGGATAAATTCGCTGATTGGAATACTCGCAGGGGGCGGCACCCTTTTCCTGGTCGCTTTCGCGTATCATCTTCTGACCGGAAAAGAGGGCATGGGGGGCGGCGACATAAAGCTCCTGGCCATGATGGGCGCCTTTCTCGGCTGGGTGGCCGTGCCTTTTATCATCTTCGCCAGCTCCCTTACCGGTTCGATCATCGGCATCAGCCTGATGCTGGCGCAGAAAAAGGACACGAAACTGGCCATTCCGTTCGGTCCTTTCCTCGCTTTCGGCGCCATTCTGTATGTTTTCTGCGGGAAAGATATCATCGACTGGTATATGAACTTCAGATAGGCCGCCCAAGAGACGGGGTTCCCATGAAACCGTATCGATTCAGCCTGACCTTCGCAATCCTTTCCTCAATTGCCCTGCTCCTGTTTTTAACCTGGTTCCTTGTAAGCCTCATATCTTTCAAGACAGCCGAAAATGATCTGATCTCCCAGAAAAACGAAGAGGTACGCATATTGCTCACCTCTTTCGCAAGTATCTATTCGACAAAACTTCCGGACAGCGAAAAAACCGATATTGCCGAGCATTTTGCCGCGAAGCTTTCGACCGAGAAAAGCTTTAACGGCCTCATCGTCATTAATGAAATATCAAGAGTAGTCTTCAGGTTCAAAGAAATCGGGGACGTGGATGCCCGACTGAACGGCGTACTGAAAAACGGCAAGGAATTCTCCGTCATTTCCTGGAAGGAACAGCTTATCTCGTGGTATGCGCCGATCATAGCTGACGGCAAGGTGGTCGGCGCCGCGCGGCTGACCATGTCCCTGCGGGATGAATATGCGCGCCTGTACAGGTCCCGGCAGATAATGTTCGCATATTTCGTCCTCGATTTTCTCCTCCTTCTCGGGTTAGGTTCCTATCTGCTGTCCCGTTTTATTGTCGTGCCCATTAAAAAATTGCTGGCTGCAACCGAGAAAATCGCCGACGGCGATTTGAATCACAGGGTGTCGGTTCCGGGCGGGGTGGAGATTGCCGATCTTGCGCAATCCTTCAACAAAATGGTTGAAGCGCTCAGGGAAAAGCGAGCCGATATCGATCGCCACGTCAAGTCGCTGGAAGAGATAAACAGGGAGTTGCAGACGACAAGGATCGAGGCATTGCGGTCGGAGAAAATGGCGTCAGTGGGCCTGCTGGCTGCCGGCACCGCCCACGAGATCGGCACGCCGCTGGCGGCAATTATGGGATACGCCGGAATTCTTCGCGACGAACTGCGGGATGATGACGCGAAGACCGACTACCTGACCAGGATAGAGGCCGAATCCATGAGGATAGACAGGATAGTCAGGGGACTCCTTGATTACGCCCGCCCGGCTGCAACAGCGGCCGACCGGGTTGACGTCGCCGTTGTAATTGCCGGCACCCTTGAAATGCTTGAAGAACAGGGTGCGTTGAAGAGGATACGGAAGTCGCTGGAAGTCGGGCATGACCTGGAACCGGTATTTGCTGACCGGCACCAGCTTCAGCAGGTCTTCACGAACCTGGTCCTGAATGCAAGGGATGCCGTAGGCGATAACGGAATGCTGACAATAAGGGTTTTGATGGGAGACTACAAAGTCGGCCCCGGCGGAGTTTCCTTCCGTTCGCCGGGGATAACCATGGGTCGGAGAAAAAGCGATTTCGGCGGTGCCTTCGCAGCGCTGTTCCGGGAAGACGAGCGCTTGGTCAAGATCGAGTTCAGCGACAATGGAACCGGAATAGACCCGGAGAATCTCGAACGGATATTCGATCCTTTTTTCACGACCAAGGAGCCGGGGCGGGGGACAGGACTCGGTCTTGCCATATCCGCACGGATCATCGATTCCTTTCATGGGAGAATAACGGTTGAAAGCGAAAAGGGACGCGGAAGCACGTTTACAATCTGGCTGCCGGTGATGAATGAAGGAGGTCTTGTCGGGAATCTCCATGATTCAGCGTAGGATATTAATTAGTGAGATAAAGAAAATATTCCAACCTCGCTGTGACACGATTGCGGCGATATTCTGTACGAAATAAGACAGGCTGAAGGGCAGGCAATGGCTGAAAAAGTGAAGATACTTGTCGTGGACGACGAAGAGAACCTTCGTCACATGCTCAAGGTGCTGCTCGGCAAGCACGGCTATAATGTCGAGACGGCTCCGGACGGCAGTGCGGCGATCCGTATGGCTTCCGGGAAGGACTATACGTTCATCCTCTGCGATATAAGGATGCCGGTCATGGACGGCCCGGAATTCCTGAGAAAATTTGCCGCTGAAGGTTTGCAGTCGACAATCATCATGATGTCCGCCTATGGTACCGTGGATACGGCCATCGAATGCATGAAGCTGGGGGCATATGATTATATCTCAAAACCCTTCAAAAACGATGAAATCCAGCTGGTCCTCAAGAAAGCCGAAGAACGCGAGCGGCTTAAGCAGGAAAACAGGTTGCTGAGGGAAGAGATAGGCAGGAACTATTCATATTCCAGCATTATAGGTAAAAATCCGCGGATGCTGGAAATTTTCAGGCTTATCGAGAAAGTCTGCGACGTCAGGACTACGGTTCTTGTTCAGGGGGACTCAGGAACCGGCAAGGAATTGATAGCCAAGGCCATTCACGTCAACGGCAATCGCAGGGGACAACCTTTTGTGGCGATAAACTGCAGCGCGATACCGGAAAATCTGCTCGAAAGCGAACTGTTCGGCCATGCCAGGGGCGCCTTCACCGACGCTGTCAGGGAAAAGGCCGGTCTGTTCGAGCAGGCGGACAAAGGCACGATTTTTCTCGACGAAATAGGAGAAATGCCGACTTCACTGCAGGTAAAGCTGCTGAGGGTATTACAGGAAAGCGAGATCAGGCCCGTCGGATCGGGAAAAGTGAAAAAAGTCGATGTCCGGGTGATATCGGCGACATCCAGGGACCTGCAGGGGGAGGTGGCAAGCGGCAGATTCAGGGAGGATCTGTTTTACAGGCTCAATGTATTCAACATCAGGGTGCCCCCTCTGCGCGACAGGCAGGAAGACATACCGCTCCTCGTCGAGCATTTTCTTGAGAAACACGGGGCTGAACTTGGGAAAACGGGTATCCGGGTTACGCTGGAAGCGATGAAAATCCTCATGGGTTACCAGTGGCCAGGCAACGTCAGGGAACTGGAAAACTGCATCGAACGCGGCCTGATATTGTGCGACGGGCGTAAAATCGACGCAGATTGTCTGCCCGGCGTCATGCGCGGAGCCGGGATGGTCAATTCACTTGCCGGGCTGATATCGGACTGCTTTTCCATTAAAAAAGCCGACGAAATAGTGGAAAGGGAACTGATCCGGAGAGCGCTGGAAAAAACGGGCGGCAACAGGACCCACGCCGCCAGGCTTCTTGAAATAAGCCACAGGGCGCTCCTGTACAAATTGAAGGAATACGGGATGGATGAAATGTAAGCTTACAAAATTAATGA
>DASRZQ010000200.1:0-19152 GCA_035686205.1 Geobacteraceae bacterium | reverse complement strand
GAACGCCTCGGTTTCCTGCAATCCCGTGGGATGAGACCTCTTGGCGAAGTTCACCCGGCGTAACAGGCGCGAAAGGATGTCAGCGGCGTTCAAACCCCGGCATTCCGCTTGCCTCGGCGTTCAGACGTCACGGATTCAGGTAATATTCAACCGTAGGGGTGACGCAGCCGCCTCCGCCGGAGCAGTTTCGGCCGCGGCGGCTGGATGCGTCGCCCACAATCCTCTATGCGCTGAAAAATCAAGGGCGAGGCATGCCTGCCCCTACTGAATTTTTGCATATGGAATCGCCGCATCGGTATCAATGACTTAGCGGCCAACGGCCAACGGCTGAATTTTCACAAAAACCTGCTTATGGGATCACACAGACGCTCCAGGAACCGTTCGAACAGGCCTCTTTTCTGGTATTCGGAAAAATTGACCCGGCGCGATTTCGCCAGGTCTTCGGCGAACATCCGCTCCACCTGGGAAGCGAACTCCCGGCTGTCGACGATGACGTTGACCTCGTGGTTCCTGTGAAAACTCCGGTAATCGAAATTGGCGGAGCCGAGGGTAACCCAGCAGTCGTCAACCAGCATAACCTTGGCATGCAGGATTGTCCCCTCGCGTTCGTATATCTCAATACCTGCCTTGAGGAGCGGCGTGAGGTAAGCCCTGCTCGCGAGCTTGACTACGGGAACGTCGCTGATGGAAGGGAGCATGATCTGTATTTTCACTCCGCGCGCCGAGGCGCGAAGCAGGGACCGCACCACGCGAGGACCGGGAATGAAATAAGGCGTGATTATCCTGATTTCATCGGATGCACCGGCCATGGCCATCCGGAAAGCGCTGCGAATCAGCGAACGGTTGTGGTGGGGGGTCCCGTTAACAATCATGACATCGTCATCCCCGCACGCATCGGGAGATGATCCGCTGTCCGGCGGACAGTCAGCCGGATTCCCGTCCTCTTTCTCCCATGTCAGGCGGAAAATCTTCATCAGTTCCGCGACGGAAGGGCCGTCGAGGCGCAGGCCCACATCCCGCCAGCGTTTCGTGTTTTCGCCGTATCCGGCGTATTCGTCACCGATATTGAGGCTTCCGAGAAAAGCGGTTTTGCCGTCTATTACCGCGACCTTCCTGTGGTCCCGTTTATCGAGCCAGTGCAGGCGCCTGAAGGCCGGCCTGTTGAACGGAAGACACCTGACCCCGACTCTTTCCAGCCGTCTGAAATACGAGGCGGGCGTATCCAGGCAGCCGATATAGTCGTAAATCAGCGAAACCCGCACCCCCCTGGACGCCGCCTCCGCAAGCGCCGCGGCGAAGGCTTTCCCGGTAAGATCATCCTTTATCGTATAGAATTCAACGCAGATGCTCGTTGCCGCCGAGCTAAACGCCCGGAAAAGGGCCGGGAAAAAATCGCCCCCCTGTGGGAACAGCTCAACCCTGTTCCCCTTTGAAAGGACTGCTTCGGTATTTCTCCTCAGCCTGGCGTAAAACCGGAGCGTGCGGAAAATACCCTTCTTTCTTTTTCGTCTCAGGAATGCCATATCAGGAATAAGTCCTGTGCACAAACAAGAAACGCGGCATTTCGCCGCGTTTCTTTCCGTCAATCCTCGTAGGCAATAACCCTTATCAATCCGATAGTCTCCCCCGTATCATCGGTGGCGGAAGCGTCTGAAACCGAGATCAGCTTTTTCGCGCCGCTGCCCGCCAGAAAGCTGTTAACCATCTCATCCAGCTGCTGCAATTCCTGCATGGTCTTCATGGGCCTGATTTCCATCCCGAAAGACTTCACCTTGAAAGCCATGGCACACCTCCTCGTGAGAAGAATGGCTGCTGTTAATTACCCCCTGAATGCGTGGCGTCTGAACGCCAAGGATTCAGGTTTCTTTTGCCCGGCAGCGACCTATACCCCGACGACTTCCTTTACCCCTGGGACTTTCTGCTTCAGAGTCTTTTCAATGCCGTTCTTGAGGGTCATGGTCGACATCGGGCAGTGGCCACAGGCGCCGACAAGCTTCACTTTTACGATACCGTCATCGGTAACTTCCACAAGTTCAACATCTCCGCCGTCGGCCTGGAGGGCCGGACGGATCAAATCCAAAACCTTTTTCACTTCTTCTTGCATGGCACTTCCTCCTTTTTTATATACCGGGCAACCTGATTAACTATTACCCTGCATGAACTAGTTTTAAACAAATTCTCCCATAAGTCCAGATGTTTCATTTGTTTTCCGACAATCCGGCATATTTCGGGCCGGCAGGATATTGTCATTTGGGCCAAAGGGGGAGAGATTTTTATGGATAGTGTAAAAACCTCAAGATTTCCCGCTTTGTTCGAAACGACACTTCTCTGAAGAAGTGTTGAAACGTCCCTGAATTTACGAACGAACCTTCTCAGCTGTTTCTTTTCCCCGGTATTCCCGGAGTCGTGAGCGGATACGGATCGATTATTTCCGCCAGCGCCTTGGGCGAAAGCAGCTGCCGCGAAATGATTATGTCTTTGGAACTGCGGCCCGTTCTGACCGATTCCTTGGCAACCTCGGCGGCGGCCGCGTACCCGATGTACGGGGCAAGAACGGTGGCAAGCCCCATGGATTTTTCCAGGAATTCGGAGCAACGGCTCACATTTGCCGTGATGCCCTCGATGCACGATTCGCTCAGCTTGAACACCGCATTTTTCAGGATTTCCATGGAAAAAAGAAGGTTGTAGATTATCGCCGGCATCATGACATTGAGTTCAAGTTGCCCTGCCTGGGCCGCCATTGTCACCGCGGTATCCGCGCCGATCACCTGGAAGGAAACCATGTTGACCATTTCGGCGACGACCGGGTTGACCTTGCCGGGCATGATCGACGAACCCGGCTGGACCGGCGGCAGGTTTATTTCATTAAACCCTGTCATGGGACCCGA
Source organism: Geobacteraceae bacterium (assembly GCA_035686205.1). GTDB lineage: Bacteria > Desulfobacterota > Desulfuromonadia > Geobacterales > Geobacteraceae > CAIWTU01. The sequence goes on along the minus strand of DASRZQ010000200.1, from coordinate 16,264 downwards.
CGAAAGAAGCCTCAGATCGTTTGCAATCCGGGTCAGATTGACGGCAAGTCCCTTGAGCGCGGAGCTGAGACGCACGAAAGGGTCCATGCTATGCATCGCTTCGATGAGGTTCGGTGAAGAAAATACCGGGAAGCCGCTTATTTCTGCGATCTTTTCGACTACAGTGATGATGTAGGCAGGCTCCGCGTTGAGTCCCGTCCCCACCGCGGTGCCGCCAATGCCGAGTTCGCAAAGGCAGTCCAGGCATTTTCCAAGAGTAAGGATGTTTTTGTCGATGGAAACCGCATATGCCTCAAACTCCTGTCCCAGCCTGATAGGAACCGCATCCTGCAGATGGGTGCGGCCCGATTTCAGGACCCCGTCCAGTTCCGCCCCTTTACCGCGTAGCGCCCCGGAGAGCCTTTCCAGAGCCGGGCGGAGATAAGAGATCATGCGGAGGGAGGCCAGCCGCATGGCGGTGGGAAAGACGTCGTTGGTGGACTGGGCCATATTCACGTGGTCGTTGGGATGGACCATGGCATATTCGCCGCGTTTTCCTCCCAGGAGCTCTTCCGCGCGGTTGGCCAGAACCTCGTTGACATTCATGTTATGCGAAGTGCCGGCACCCGCCTGAAATGGGTCCACCACGAAATGGGCGTCATATCTGCCCTGCAGCGCCTCGTCGGCCGCGGTTACAATCGTTTCGCCGATTTTCCCGTCCAGCCTGCCGGTCGACATATTTGCCATGGCGGCGCATTTTTTAATCACCAGGGTCGCCCAGACCAGGGCCGGGTGCGGTTTCAGGCCGGATATGGGGAAATTTATGATCGCCCTTGCGGTCTGCGCCCCGTAATAGGCCTGGTCGGGCACCTCCACCGTCCCGAGTGTATCTTTTTCTATGCGGATTCCCATATTAGCAGCCCTTTCTTCAAGCAGAAGCAGCGACTCGCAGTAAATTATAAATAATCAGAGTGTCCCGGAGGCAAATCGCTTGTTCCGGTTATACTCTTCCTGAATCCGTGACGCGTGAACGCCGAGCAAGCGGGATGCCGTGGTTCAACGCCGCCGACGTCGCAACATGCTATTTACAACGGGTGAACTTCGTCGGGCGGCCTCATCCCGCTGGAATGCAAAAAACCGAGGCGTTCCGCGCAGTCGAAGGCGTGAAGGCGTCACGGATTCAGGCTCTTTCTTTATGATCCGCGATCTTCTGAAGCAGATACTTGAGCTCCCGCACGGATTTTACCAGACATACCGGGCTTCCGAGCGATGCCGGCAATCGCAGGTCGACGTCATACCTGTCGCCGATAAAAACACACTCCCCCGGAGGCCTCCCGATACCGGTGAAGACCTGCCGCAACGCGATCATGTCGGGTTTGGGGCGCCAGCTGTCCTCGATCGTGAAGACCCGGCGGAAAAACCCGGAGACACCGAGACACTCCAATATCCTTCCGCAAAGGAAGCGGTTGTTGTTTGTGTAAATGAAAAGCTCCGCGATGCCGGAAAGCCTGCCGAGGACCGTCGCCAGTTCCTCGTCCCGGTCGAGAAACATCTCGGGCCTTATTTCAATTGAAAAATGATCGTGCAGGAGACGGATATCCCCACCCACTTCAATGCAGGCAGCTGAAATGGTGGATTTCAGGCTGCTCCCGTCCGACAGCCTCTTCCGGGCGTCCTCCAGCAGGCGTTTGGCAGCTGAAATGTCAATCGCTTTCAAAGATGCTACATATCCGGCCGCGCTGGCCCTGATCTCCTCTGCGAGTGCCTCATTGACATAAAGGGTGCCGTCGAGGTCGAACACTATCGCTTTCGCATCAGCGAACAATTTCGAAATCGCCTTTCAGCCGGGAAAAAACATCCGCAAATCCTCGGAAAAAGCCTCTCCGGACGCATCCAGGCACGCGGAATTTCTCTAAAAGTGTATCATTGCAACCCACACTGTCAAAAACGGTGCCATTAGCTTTGCGAGAAAGCCGCCATGTGGTGTTGATGAAGGCAGGTTCAAACCCCGGACGCCGAGCGAAAGGCTAATTTTATAATGCATCGGGGGCTTTTTGTCAATGCGGAGAGCATTTCAGCCGGTCTCATATAGCCCGGACATGCTCTTTATGGTTCTTTCCACTTCCACCCTTAATTCAGGCGGACCGAGAACTTCCACGTTTTCCCCGTACGACAGGACCCATGAAACGATTTCCATCAGCCCGCCCGCCTCGAAAGCAATGACAACGCTGCCGTCGTCATTTTTCTCCACATTCTGGCTGGGGTGCCATACCCTGTCCTTTACGGCATGGGCCACTCGGGGCGAGAACCTCATCCTGACCGGCATCGCCTTCTCCCCGACTATGCCGAAAGCCGAGCTGAAAAATTCGGCGGGGTTGAAATCCTCGGGAATTTCGAAGCGTTCCCTGGATATCTCCGCCCCGGATATCCTTTCCACCGCGAATGTCCGCAGCGCCCGGCGGTTATGGGCGAAGCCGAGCAGGTATAATCCGCCTTTGTAGGACACCAGGGTGTAAGGGTCAACCGGGTACTTCTCTTTTCTGCCGTTTCCGCCCGTCATATATTCGAGCGACAGGGAATACTGGTACAGCAGGGCCTCCCGTATGGTTTTCAGGATGGCGGAGGACTTCCCGTAATCCCGTCGGCCCTGCAGGAGCGGCGTTGACACGCCGGCAATGCGTTCCATGTGGGCTGCATATCGTGGAGGGAGGACGGAATTTATCTTTCTGTAAACTGATTCCATGTCCTCCTGGAATGGCGTCCCTTTGAGAAAATCGAGCTGCGACCTGAGAAAAGAGAGGGTCATCAGTTCCTGGAGGGTGAAGCTGATTGGCGGAACGTCCTTGAAACGGGTCAGGAAACGGTACACCTTCATCCCGTTCCGCAACTCGGAAACGAGCGGATAACCCGCTTCTCCGATCGCGCCCAGGTCGCGGTAGATGGTGCGCCGGCCGACGCCCGTCTCTTCGGCGAGTTCGTCGACGGTTACGCCGTAGCGCGCCTCGATGAGGCGGATGATGTCATGCACCCTCGCCGCCTGTGAATACCTTTTCGCCGGCTTGCCTTTTCCCATGGGCTTCCCGTTCTGCCGCCGTCAATGGTCGGAGAAGCCCAGAACCACGAGCAGGCAGCTCCCGTCGGCGATTACCCCGATGTTGTTTTCCCTGCACAGCTCGACGGCCCTCGGGCTTTCCGCGCCCGGCTGCATCCAAATGTACTCTATGCCTTTCGCCGCCGCCATTTCCACGACCTGCTCAGTCACGTGGGGGGGCGTGATGACCGATATGCTTTTTACCTCTTCGGGCAGGTCGGAAACGCTCGACACGCAGGGAATACCCTCGATGGAAATCTCCTTCGGGTTGACCGGAATCGCTCGCAGGCTGTGGGACAGATAACAGCGGAGCACCTTGTTGCCGTATTTGCCGCGATTGGACGAGGCCCCGACAACGCCGAACGCCTTTGACTTAAGGAATGCGTCTATAAGTTCTTGAACATTCATTCAATTTCCCTTTTCTCCCGGCGCCGGTTACCTGAGTCTCAACTTTTTCAGGACAATGCCCAGGTACATGTTAACCGGATTGTCCCTGTGCAAAAAGGGGATTACCGGCTTTTTCCGGGTGCCGAGCTTTTCGAGTTCATCAACTATCCTTTTATCGAAACCATGTTCGAGACCTTCCCTGAACAGCGAAATTGCCTCTTCCTTGCGCCCCTGGAACAGGCTGATCCTGCCGAGGTTGAGAAAGTGAACCGGATTTCCCGGCTCTTCCCCTATCGCGTCCCGGCAGAGCTGCACGGCCTTGTTGTACTGGCCCCTCTCCTTGGCGATGCACACCGCCAGGCACGACTGGTAGACAGGCTTGTCCTCCAGTTGGACGGCTTTTTCAAACAGCGCCAGGGCGGCAAGCAAGTTTCCCCTGTCAGCGGCTTCGACCCCTTTTTCGTAAAGTTCTTCAGCTTCCGTCATTGATCCTCCCCGCGTAAGCGGTCACTCGCGAATGACGCCAAGAACGCAAAGAAAACCCAAATCTGTTGTCTGAAAGGGCAATGTCCACGGATCGTGAAAGCCGCCAAATCTGTAAGCATTTGAATTCATTTACGATCTTTACGCCTCTGCGCGAGAAGATACTGTTTTCGTGATAGCCGGCAGGACCGGCAACGGGATATTGTAGCAGATAATTACGAAAAAATCATTTACCGCCATTTCCGAAGGCTCTCCGGTGCTCTTTAACCAGAAACTCATCCCAGCCGCCATCTATTACATTCCAGGGAAGCATCTCGCCCGGAACGAAATTCCGGCAAGCCAGGCCGTCCGTATCCAGTCCGAGCGATTTCGCCGCCCGTTTCCAGTTCCCGAGTTCATGGGCCTTGACCAGGAAAACCGACAGCCGCCGGTCACCCCTGGAAAGAACGGCCTGCAGGAATGCGTCCCTGAGGCTTTCCAGTTTCAACCGGACATTGGAAAGCCGCCCGAAGGCGTCCCTCAGGTATTCCGCTTTCGCCTCAAGGGATTTCAGGCTCTCCATGCCGCACCACTGGAACGGCGTAAAAGGCTTCGGCACAAAAGGATTAACGGAAAGCACGATTTCACCCAGCCGCCCCTTTTCCCTGGCCGCCCCGATCACCATCTCCCTGATCCTCTTCACCAGAGCCACCATCTCTTCCAGGTCCGCCGTTGTCTCGCCGGGAAGGCCGATGATGAAATACAGCTTCAGGTTAAGCACATCCATCCGGATAAGGCGCTCGCAGGCCGAGACTATCTGCTCTTCGCTAATGTCCTTCTTTATCAGGTCCCTCAGCCGCTGGGAACCGCCTTCCGGCGCCAGCGCAATGGTTTTGTGGCCGCTCGACTTGAGCGACTCTATCATATCCTCGTCCAGCCCGTCGATCCTCAGGGAGGATACGGATAACTTGCCGCCGCATTCAATGATATGGCGGGAAAGCTCGCCTATTTCCCGGAAATCTGAAACCGCCGCCCCTACCAGGCCCAGCCTGTGCCTCAACTTCAGGCCTTGCTCGACGTCTTTCTTCAGGCTTTCCAGGGAACGCTGCCGGAAAGGGAGATACATAAAGCCTGCCGCGCAGAACCGGCAGCCATGGGGACATCCCCTGGAAAGCTCGATCAGGTACATGTCGGAAAATTCCGTGCCAGGGGAAAGAATGACGGACCTGGCGGCGGACCGGTCCAGGTCCGGCAACCAGACCCGCTTTACCCGTTCGGGAGCCCCCTGGCGATTGACGATGGTAACAACACGTTGTCCTTCGTAGCTTGCCGTATAAAACCTGGGCACGTAAACTCCGGGCAGTCGGGCGGCGTACGCCAGAAGCGTTTCCCGGTCACCGGCGGCTCCCTCCCTCAGCAGGTCAAGCAGCGGTCCGAGAATCGCCTCTCCTTCCCCGACACAAACCAGGTCCATAAAATCGGCGACCGGTTCCGGGTTGAGCGTCAGCGCGGCTCCTCCCGCGATCACCAGCGGGTTTTCCGGGGCACGGTCGGAGGAAAACGGAGCAATGCCGGCCATGGCGAACACGGCGGGGATATTCAGGTAATCGTTTTCGAAGGAAACGGAAAAGGCGATGACATCGAATTCGTCAAGCGGCCTTTGGGACTCCAGGGACAGGAGGCGGTGCCCGGTTTTCGCATATTCCCTGCTCTCCCGGGAATCGGGAAGAAAAGCCCGGTCACACAGAACATCTTCAAAGGAATTAAAGAAAGCGTAAACCGACTGAAAGCCCAGATTTCCCATGGCCACGGCATAGTGGTTGGGATAGACGAGACATATGGACAGCTTTCCGCCCCACTTCTTACTGAAAGCGCCAGTCTCTCCGCCAACTGTTTTTCGGTATTTTTCGATTATTTTCCAGGACATGAGAAAAAAGTAGCATGGATGCTCTTAGTTTGAAAGGAGAAAAAAGACTGTACCGGTGCTGTTAATCTTTTGGAATTGAATAAATGAATTCAGGATAACCAGATCATAACCATAGATACTCACACAAAAAAACATAGTGAATTGTAAATCAATTTGGAACAAACGGATCGCAAATACATCCACCGAAAAATGTCATCATGACAAACATTGCAGGTCACTCTCATTTCACGAACCTTTATCCGTGTTCTGATGCGGTGCTGGCATTTATGCATGTGGATCGACGCTCATTGCATGATTGTCCGGCCTGGCATGATTAAGAGAAAACAAATCTGCATCATATTTAAATACACAACAGGCAAGATTTGATGAACCATTACATTGCGAACCTTGACAACAAGACCGTTAACTTTTTCCGCTGTTTTTCCTGACATGCTCGAACCTTTTACTGATTTACATAAACACTAAAAAGAGAACATTTTCTATTAATGGAACAGTAAAAATATGAAGTTTTATAATCAGGAATGTATTTAAGCAAATAAAACTAATTGACAACAACAAAATTTCGATTAATACTACAAAGTAAATTATATTAAATCGCTTGGAGGTAAAAAAATAATGGCAACATTAACTGAATTAGCAGCCGAAATTGTAAGTTCACATGCATCCGCGACCGCGATGTCATCCGACGAACTCCTGCAGGAAATCCGTAAAGTCTATGATACGCTGAAACAGCTTGAAGGCGGTGTTGCGGAAGTGGTGGCGGAGGAAGAGGAAAAGAAACCGGCGTTGACCGTCAAGCAGGCTTTCAAACCTAACGAAATCATCTGCATGATATGCGGCAAAGGCGGAATGAAGACGTTGACCCGTCATCTGAGCCAGGCGCACAACATGAAGCCGGGCGAGTACAAGAAACAGTTCGGCATTCCGAGCAAGCAGCCGCTGGCGGCAAAGAAGTTTTCCGAAGAAAGAAGAAAAATGGCCCTTGAAAGAGGGATGGCGGACCTGCTGGCCAAAGCCAGGGAGAAGAGAGCCGCCAATATCCGGGCAAAAAAAGCCGCTCCGGCGAAAAAGACCGCGAAGAAACCCGCACGGAAGGCAACACCCGCGGCATAGTTTGCCGAATTGATCAGTCCGGCAAAAGAAGCCACCTCATCGGGTGGCTTTTTCATTTTCCGGATAAAGTTTTCAAGACGGGGATTTCTCCAGTTGAAATCGGGGAATATCGGGTCGGCGAAGGCTCTCAGTAGGCCCAGATGCGATGCAACGGCATTATGTCGAAATACCCGGCCGAGGATACGGGAACGCCGACCAGCCCCATGCTGAGGCTGTAGCCCTTTATTACCCCGCCGAGCCGGTCCGGATTGCCGTCACCGTAAATATAGCCGCGCACCGCTTCCAGGAATTCCAGGCTCCGAAGGAGCGCATTGTCCCACAATTCATTGAAATCGCCGGGAAATTCCTCCCCCGTTACCGGGTGGCGGTAGTATTCATAATTGAAAACCTCGGGGGGTATTTCGCGGTACTCCCATGGATAAAACAGCGCCATGAAGGTATTCAGTTTTCCCTTGAGGGCGCGGTTCATGGCCCCGACCATTTTTCCCCAAAAGGCGTTCGGAAACATGGAGTTCAGAAGCATCTGCACGCTGTAGCCACGCCGCAGATATTTCCACAGGTATCCGTCGATATTCGCGGTTTGCTCGAAAGCATTAAAGAAGAAACGCAGCAGCGCCAGGTTCAGCCGCGGGTTGCCGCGGATGGTATCCATGAACGGGAAGCTGTCGATGCTCAGGGAAGCCTTCCGGAGTACGAAAAGATCGAGCCAGGATTCCATGAGCCGGTGCCGGGTTACGGCCCTTATTCTTTCCCCGATATTTTCGTGATGATAGTTGCCGCTGAAATAATAGATGCACGGGTGGCAGACCGCGTCCAGCGCCACATGTGTCAGGAATCCACAAACAAAGGCCAGCTTTACCCGGAAAAGCCGGTCATCACGGCTGTTTTTCAGGTCGCGCAGCATCCGCAGAATCGGCAGGCTGGTATCGTTCCCGTCGAAGCCGTGAATCATGTCTCCGCAGCAGTCGTGCTTCTTCTCCAGGAAGGGAACCTTTATGCCGTAAAAAAAAGTGTCGGCTGCGATGGAACCGAAGTGAAAGGCAGGGGAAAAATCGCAAAGTGTTGACGCAAGGGGATCTCTGCCGGGATCCGCGAGAGACCGCGCCGTCTGATCCGCCATCAGGATATGACTTATTTCCTTGCCCATCAAAGCCCCCGAAACTTTCGCCCTACCAGTAAGGTACCAGCATAGTGACACGCAATCAACCTTTTAGTTTTCCCGGGCGATGATTAAACATATCAATCATAGGGGCGACGCAGCCGCCTCCGCCGGAGCAGTTTCAGCTGCGGCGACTGGATGCGTCGCCCAATTCAGGCTGAATCAGTGAAAGGAGGGCGAGGCATGCCTCGCCCCTACGTTGTGTCATGACATATTTAATCGCCGGAACAATAATAAGGATTGAACGAACTAAATAATTGAAAGAATTCCGATCGTATGCTTATAATAGGCAAATAAATTTTACCGTGGTAAATAAATTTTGATCATAAAAAGCACCAGTTTCATAAAAGGCGCCGTTTATCCGGACCAGTATCCCGTGGGCGACTTGCCCGAAATAGCCTTTGCCGGGCGCTCCAATGTAGGCAAATCATCTCTCATCAACGTGCTTGTCAACAGGAAAAACCTGGTTCGCACCAGTTCGACACCGGGAAGGACACAGTGCATCAATTTCTTCGAGGTGAACAACCGGCTGGTGCTGGTGGATCTGCCCGGCTACGGCTTCGCGCGCGTTCCGCTGGCGGTGAAGAAGCAGTGGGGCCCAATGATCGAGGCCTATTTGTCGTCAAGGCAGAGCCTCAGCTGTGTCATACTCATCCTGGACGTACGCCGCACCCCATGCGCCGAGGACAAGAGCCTGCTGCAATGGCTGGAGAGGTATTCCATCCCGTCCATTCCGGTGATAACCAAGTGCGACAAGGTATCGCGGAACGAAAAAGCCCGGCAGACTGAAATAATAGCCCGGGAACTCGGGCTGGACAAAGACCGTTTCACTTATTTTTCCGCCCTGTCAAAGGAAGGAAAAGACGCCCTTTGGGAAAAAATCGGGGAACTTCTTTCTCCCGGAGATATAATATAAACCAAATCATTCAGTGCGAGGATTTCATGCACAAGATACTGCACAAGAAGATGCTGATCGAGCGCACCTGGAACATGCGGGTGGAGGCCCCGCTTATCGCGCGCAAATGCCAGGCCGGCCAGTTCCTCATATTGCGCATCGAGGAACAGGGAGAAAGGGTGCCCCTCACCATAGCCGACTGGAACAGGGAAGAGGGAACCATAGACATATATTTCCAGGAAATCGGCGCCTCGACCGAGCGGCTGGCGACACTCAATGCCGGAGACTCGATACTTGACGTGGTCGGACCGCTCGGCAACCCCTCCCATGTGGAAAAGCTCGACGGCACCTTCGTGATGGTCGGCGGCGGTTTCGGCATAGCCGCGGGCTATCCCGTGGCCCGTGCGTTCAAGGAGGCCGGCAACAAGGTTATCGCCGTGCTCGGGGCCAAGACGAAGGGCCTGCTCATCTGCGAGGACATGCTGAAGGCCGTCTGCGACGAGGTGCTTGTGGCCACCAATGACGGCAGCTACGGCAAGCAGGGGCTCGTCTCGGACATCCTCGACGACCTCCTGGACAGGGGGGAAGATATCCGGATGGTTTTTCCGGTCGGTCCGCCGATAATGATGAAGGTAATAGCCGAAATGACCAGGCCACTGAAAATTAAGACCGTCGTGTCCCTCAACCCGGTCATGGTCGACGGAACGGGAATGTGCGGCTCATGCCGGGTTACGGTCGGCGGCAAGACCCGTTTCGTCTGTTCCGAGGGGATCGATTTCGACGGTCATGAAGTGGACTGGGACGAGATGATGTCCCGCCAGAAAATGTACAGCAGGCAGGAAAAGGAAGCCCTGGACTATTATCACGAACACGGGGCCTGCCACGGAGGCGACAGATGAGCGATGCGGGAAAAAAGCTGACCATATCCGAAAGGTGCGCCATCCCCCGCCATGCGATGCCGGCCCAGGACCCCTCCGCGCGGGTCAGGAACTGCAATGAAGTCGCCCTTGGCTGGGACGCTGAAACGGCCAGGGAAGAAGCCCGCCGCTGCCTCATGTGCAAGAAACCGCAGTGCGTCATTAATTGCCCGGCGGAAATCGACATTCCCGGCTTTATCGAGAAGGTCGCGGACGGTGAATTTCTCGAAGCGGCCCGCATCCTGAGGGCCAGTTCAGCCCTTCCCGCCGTCTGCGGAAGGGTCTGCCCCCAGGAAACCCAGTGCGAACTGACCTGCGTCATGGGCAAAAAGTTCAAACCGGTGGCAATCGGCCGCCTGGAGCGCTTCGCCAGCGACTATGCCCTTTTCGAGCAGGAGCTTCCGCTTCCGGAAATCGCCGCCCCGACCGGGAAACGGGTCGCGGTCGTCGGCGCCGGACCGGCCGGAATAACGGTGGCGGGCGATCTGATCAAGCTCGGCCACGACGTGACCCTGCTGGAGGCCCTGCACCAGCCGGGTGGAGTTCTCGTGTACGGCATACCGGAATTCAGGCTTCCCAAGGATATCGTCCGCCGCGAACTGGATGTCATCCAGCAACTCGGGGTGAAGCTGGTCACCAACTTCGTGGTCGGCCGCACGGCAACGGTTGACGAACTGCTGGAGGAGTACGACGCGGTCTTCCTCGGCAACGGCGCCGGGGCGCCGAGCTTCCTCAATGTTCCCGGAGAAAACCTCAACGGCGTTTATTCCGCCAGCGAATACCTGACCAGGTGCAACCTGATGAAGGCATATCTGTTCCCCGAATACGCCACGCCCGTGGCCCACGGCAAGAGGGTCGCCGTGCTTGGCGGAGGCAACGTAGCCATGGACGCCGTGCGCATGGCCCTTCGCCTCGGCGCCGACGAAGCGATGATCCTCTATCGCAGGAGCCGCATCGAAATGCCCGCCCGGCTCGAGGAAATCGAGCATGCCGAGGAAGAAGGCGTCAAGTTCAGCTTCCTGGTGAACCCGGTACGCTTCATCGGCAATGAACTTGGCTGGATCAAGGGCATCGAATGTCTTCGCATGGAACTGGGGGAACCCGACGCGTCGGGACGCCGCCGGCCGATTCCGGTAAAGGGATCCGAATTTATCGTCGACGTAGACATGGCCGTTGTCGCCATCGGCCAGTCGGCCAACCCGATAGTCGCTTCCACCGCCACAGGCGTTGAAACCAATGCGCGCGGCTATTTCATCGCCGACGACGACGGCCGGACCACCAAGCCGGGCGTTTTCGCGGGGGGCGACATCGTCACCGGCGCAGCCACGGTAATATTGGCCATCGGCGCCGGGAAGAAAGCGGCAAGGGCGATGCACGAATATCTTATGGGAAACGCAGCCCAATCGAAGAACTGAAGCCACAGCCGGTACTCTCTGCAAACGCAATTAGACAAAATCCCCTCATCCGCCCCTTGGGGCACCTTCTCCCTCATGGAGAAGGGATGAAGAATTTGCCCTCTCCATAAGGGAGAGGGCGGCCGTAGGCAGGGTGAGGGGCCGGCTCAATCCTGTAAAAGAAACTTCGGATTCATTAATGTTGAGATTCGGCTGGACATCCGGCTAGAATACCGTAAAATTGAATAACACCCGACCGGGTGCTCTAAAGGCCGGTTTTTTCCGGGCGAAATCTTGATTTTTATTCGCCTGAGGGCAAAACGGCCCGAGGTAAAAGGGAAGGAGGTGAAAATCCTCCACTGCCCCGCAACTGTAAGCGGTTATGAAAGCTGCACTGGATGCCACCGAACCAGATGGCGACAAGTTCGCCACAATCGGGAAGGCGCAGCAAGTAAAGAGACCCGCAAGCCAGGAAACCTGCCCGGCCGGCACAGCATGGAACCTCCGAGGGAGAGGCGCCGAAGCCAACGTGCACCCAGCGACCGGTTTTTGGACCCCGTCTCTCCACGGAGATGCGGGGTTTTATCATGTCCAGAACCATTTTTATAACCGGGGGGGCACGGAGCGGCAAGAGCCGGCTGGCGGAGAAGATCGCCGAGGGATTCGGGACTCCGCTTCTCTACATAGCCACGGGCCAGGCGGGAGACGCCGAAATGGCCGAAAGGATAGCGGCCCACTTGGCGCGACGGGGCGAAAAATGGCAGACCGTCGAGGAGCCGCTCCGCCTGCCGGATGTGATCAAATCGTCCGCCGGCGGTTATCGGGCCGTATTGGTTGACTGCGTCACCCTCTGGCTGACAAACATCCTTCTCGCCCATGATGACGCCGGGATGGCACTCGATGAGGTTCGGGCGCTGGCAGGACTCATGCCGGGGCTTGCCACACCGCTTATCCTGGTATCCAACGAAGTCGGCATGGGCATCGTTCCGGATAACGCCCTGGCAAGGACCTTCCGCGACCTTGCGGGAAAGGCCAACGAAATCCTGGCCGCCGCCGCGGACGAGGTTTATGTGACGTTTTGCGGGCTGCCGCTGAAGTTGAAGTGAAAGCAAGTCCCCCTTTGAGAAAGGGGGATTCAACGAACCCGGAACCGGAAAGTCATTGGCCACGGATGAACACCGATGAACACGGATGAAACCCTAAATGAAAAAAGCTTTTTCATGTTTTTATAGCCTTAATCCGTGTAAATCCGTGTTCATCCGTGGCCAATAACAGCTTTTGCAGTTTTTTTATGATCTTGATCTTTTGCCGGATAATCTTCCAACACAAAGGACTATACACATGAATCTATTGCATGACACCCTCGCCAAGATCCAACCTGTTGATGGTGAGCTCCTTAAGAAGGCCCAGGCGAAACTGGACAACAAGACCAAGCCCCTCGGCTCCCTCGGCAGGCTGGAAGAGTTCGCGAGGCGTTTCGCCGCCATCACCGGCACGCTGGAACCGGAAACCGGGAAAAAGGTTATTTATACTTTTGCCGGGGATCACGGAGTCGTCGAAGAAGGCGTATCGGCGTTCCCCAAGGAAGTGACCCCGCAGATGGTATTCAATTTCCTGCGCGGCGGGGCCGGGGTCAACGTACTGGCCCGTCATGCCGGAGCGGATGTGCGCGTTGTCGATATCGGGGTCGATTACCAGTTCGGGCCCACCCCCGGACTGATCGGCAAAAAAGTAGCTCCGGGCACACGCAATATGGCAAAAGGCCCGGCCATGACAAGGGAGGAAGCCGTGGCCGCAATTGAAGTCGGCATCGAGCTCGCCAACGGATGCAGGAAAGAAGGCGTAAACATGGCCGGCACGGGTGAGATGGGAATCGGCAACACTACCCCGGCATCGGCCATCATCGCCGCCATTTCAAGGCTTCCGGTGACAAAGGTGACCCACCGGGGAACCGGCATTAACGATGTCGCACTGGACAACAAAGTCCGGGTCATCGAGCGGACGCTGGAGGTCAACAGGCCTGACCCGGCCGATCCGCTGGACGTTCTGGCCAAGGTCGGGGGGCTTGAAATTGCCGGAATCGCGGGACTTGTCATCGGCTGTGCCGCCAACCGGATCCCGGTGGTGATCGACGGTTTTATTTCCACATCGGGAGCGCTCATAGCTTCGGAAATGAACCCGCACATAAAGGAATACCTGTTCGCCGCCCACCGCTCCGTGGAGATCGGCCATCAGTTCATGCTCGACCACCTGGGGGCTAAACCGATCCTCGACCTTCAGCTCCGGCTCGGTGAGGGCACGGGCGCCGCGCTTGCCATGGGGCTGATTGAGGCCGGGGTGAAAATTCTGAAAGAGATGGCCACTTTCGATGAAGCGGGAGTGTCGGAGAGTCACGGCTAAAGGCAAAGGGCCAAGGGCAAAAGGCCAGATAAAGATGAATTGTTTCTCCCTTAGTCTTTAGCCCTTCACCTTTAGCCCGGTTTATTCATGCGCCTTTATCTGATAGCCATACAATTCCTGACCATCATCCCCCTCCCCTTTTCCTTCAAGTTCGAGGAAGGGGACCTTGGCCGGTCCATGTCCCTCTTCCCGCTGGCGGGACTTACTCTCGGCGCGGTCCTGGCGGGCACCGATTACATCCTGTCCGCGATCCTCCCGCGAGACGTCGCCGATCTGCTCCTGGTGGCGTTCCTTGCGGTAATAACCGGCGTGCTGCACCTTGACGGGCTGGCCGATGTCTGTGACGGATTCGCGGCCCGCGGCGGCAGGGAGCGCTTCCTGGCGGTTATGAAGGATTCCTGGATTGGCGCGGCGGGCGCCGTCGGACTTGTCCTGACGCTGCTCCTCAAATACGAGGCTCTGCTGCATATCCCGGCCGAAATGAAGCGGGACGCCCTCTTCTGCTTTCCCATGATGGCACGATTCGCCCAGGTGCAGATGACGGTTGGCTCATCGAAAGCCAGAAATGACGGGCTCGGTTCCTCATTCATCCTCGGCGCGGGATGGCGGCAGCTCCTGTTCGCTGTTGTTACAACTATTGCATTTTCCTTTTTTCTCCTGGGGATACGGGGACTTTGGCTGTTCATCGCGGCCTACCTGTTTACCTGGGTCATGAAGGCCCGGTTTCATAAAAAACTTGGGGGCATTACCGGCGACATCATCGGATTTGCCAACGAATTGAACGAGACTCTCTGCCTGCTGATACTGGTCGCCATGTCCGGGACCGGTGGCGCAGGCATGAACATATGACACTCTATCCGCCGGTTTCCAACTGCCATTAACCGAAGGAATTCACATGCCCGCGAAAACACGCATCTATCTGGTCCGCCATGGAGAAGTGGCCGGAATCGGGGTATTCCGCTACAACGGCCAGTCAGACGTGCCCCTGACGCCGAAAGGAATCGAGCAGTTCAGCTCGCTTGCCGGACGCCTGAGAGACAAACCCATTGCCGCCTGCTACTCCAGCGATCTTTCCCGCTGCGTGCAGGGGGCGGAAATGCTGTGTGCCGGACGCCGGATAAAGCCGGTCCTGAAAAGGGAATTGCGTGAACTCTGTTTCGGCGAATGGGAGGGGCGGACATGGTCCGAACTGGCCGAAAAATACCCCGATGAATGGCAGGCGCGCATGAAAGATTACGTCAATTACCTGGTCCCCGGGGGGGAAAACCTGCTCGATCTCGCAAACAGGGTAATTCCCGAGATAAAAAAAATAATCGCCGGCCATCCGGATCAGGAAGTCCTGGTTGTCGCCCACGGCGGCGCCAACAGGATAATCCTGCTCGACGCGCTCGGCGCGCCTTTCACCTCCATGTTCCGCATCGAACAGGACTTCGGCAGTTTGAACATAATCGATTACTACGCGGACGGAAACCCCGTCGTCAAGCTGCTAAACGGGTGAATGCCATGATATCCTTCATCATTGCCGCTCCGCACAGCGGATCGGGAAAAACCACTGTTGCCCTGGGCATCATGGCGTGTCTGAAAAGGCGCGGCCTTCGTGTCGCCCCGTTCAAGGTCGGTCCGGACTTCATCGACCCCGGCTGGCACCGGCTGGCGACGGGCCGCCCGTCCGCGAACCTGGACGGCTGGATGTGCCCGGAAGAATTTGTCGGGGAGACTTTCGCCTGCCATTGCCGGGACGCCGATATGGCCGTAATCGAAGGGGTGATGGGACTCTACGACGGCATCGACGGCCTTTGCGACGACGGAAGCACCGCCCAGGTAGCCCGCATAACCGGTTCGCCGGTCATCCTGGTGGTTGACGCAAAAAGCCAGGCGCGGAGCGCGGCGGCGCTCGTCAGCGGATTTGCCGGTTTTGACCCGGGAGTTCGAGTGGCGGGAGTGATATTCAATAACGTGGGCAGCGGCAACCATGCCCGTATTCTGAAAGAAGCGGTGGAATCCTCCATAGGGGGAGTGACCGTTCTCGGCTGCATCCCCCGCGACGACCGGCTCGGAATCCCGTCGCGTCACCTGGGGCTTGTCACCGCCGGGGAAGGTCAGCAATGTCGCGACTTCATCGAGCACCTGGCGGAAGTAATCGGCAGTCATGTGAATATCGATGCGATACTCTCTCTAGGGGGTCATGTCTACACATTTGGCAAAACCGATGTGAAGTGTGTAGACCTGACCCATGTTTCAGTGCGCATCGCCGTTGCCCGTGATGAGGCATTCTGCTTCGTGTACGAAGACAACCTGCGCCTTCTGCGGGAGGCCGGGGCGGAAATCGTGGAATTTTCCCCGATGGAGGATGCACATCTTCCAGGCAATATAAGCGGAATTTACCTGCCGGGAGGATACCCGGAGCTTTACGCCGAATCGCTTGCGGCCAACCGGTCGATGATGGAAGAAATCAGGAAAGCCGTTGACGACGGGATGCCGGTTTATGCGGAATGCGGCGGATTCATCTATATGACCGATGGCATGAGAGGATCGCCGCC
>DASRZQ010000199.1:0-24817 GCA_035686205.1 Geobacteraceae bacterium | reverse complement strand
ATCGTGCAGCGGGAATACATGCACGGGAAGCTATGCATACGGCACCGTATTGACCATCACCGCCATTCCTGAGAATGGCTACGTCCTGACCGGATGGAGTGGGTGCGACTCGGTCGAGGGCAGTAACTGCATAGTGACTGTTCGTGGCGGCGTGTCACCCGTGGCTTTTTTCGACACCGGTCCTGTGGCGGTGCCCGCTCTCGGCGGAATTGGGCTGGTGCTCTGTATCATTTTAGGAATTGGTATGATTTGCTTGAAAAGAGAGTAATCGTTTCTCTGGCTTGATTGCATTAGATCGAGAGATGATGCATGCAGAGTATGGGCGCACAAATGAATATAAAATCGATCATCCACTCGGGGTGCCCCGCGTTTTTGCGACCGTTGCTTGCGCGGATAGAAACTTCACCGCTGGGATACCGTCTTGCACGAGGGGCCTTCTGGTCTTTATCGGGAGCGCTCATTGCCAGGGGTTTGGGACTGCTCGCCTCAATACTCGTTGCCCGCATTTTAGGCAAAGGGGGTTACGGGGAGCTTGGCATCGTTCAGAGCACTCTTGGTCTGTTCGGCACGTTTGCCGGGTTTGGCCTGGGGATGACGGCGACTAAGTTTATCGCCCAATACCGTACGACAGACCCGGTAAGGGCAGGGCGCATTCGGGCTCTTTCCAGCGCATTTGCCTGGGTGTCGAGCGGCATCACATCCGTGATCCTACTCTTTATGGCTCCGTGGCTTGCTGAGCACACACTTGCAGCCCCCCAACTGACAGGTCTCCTTCAAATAGGATCACTTTTCCTGTTGCTCACCGCCGTTAATGGCGCTCAAATCGGAGCGCTGTCAGGCTTTGAGGCTTTCAAAACAGTCGCTAAGATAAGCTTATGGTCCGGATTGGCTAATTTCCCGCTGATGGTTGGCGGAGTCTATCGCTTGGGGCTGTACGGCGCGGTAGGGGGTATGACCATTGCCACGGGGGTCAATTGGCTGCTGAATCATATCGCAATCCGTAAGGAATGTGCAAAAGCAGGGGTGCCGTACACCTACTCAGGATGCTGGAGGGAAAGGGCGGTTCTTTGGAAGTTCTCCTTGCCTGCGTTGATCAGCGGGCTGTTTATTGCTCCCACTGAATGGGCTTTGAATGCAATGCTTGTGAACCAGCCAGGCGGATATGGGGAGATGGGACTTTTTAATGCCGCCAAGCAGTGGCACATTCTCATTCTCTATTTGCCGAGCATGCTTTCAACCACGACTCTGCCCATCTTATCCAATCTGCTGGGCGAGAATAAGAAGCGACAGTACAACAAGATGCTTATTGCCAACTCTGTATTACTCAGTGGTATTGCATTCATCGTTGCCGTACCCGTCTCACTTTTTTCAAGGGCCATCATGAGTCTCTATGGAACGGGATTCTCGGATGGCGGGGTGGTCTTGAACATGGTTGCGCTTTACTCCGTGTTATGGGCCGCGAATATCGTGATAGGGCAGGTCTTATGGTCAACAGATGCTTCCGGTCTTGCAACCAGCCTTGCTGCACTGCGGGCTGTTCTTCTTCTGGGCACCTTTTCATTCGTGGTACCCAAGAATGCTTACGGAATGGCTCTTGCGTTTACAATCACCTACATCCTGCAGACGATCTATCAGGGAATTATCGCCATAAAAAGCGCAAACCGGTTCTTTTTGGCGCGCGCGCAAACACCCTAAACACTATGGAAAAGCGATTCGGTGACTGGGGGGATTGCGCTCAGTGAATATAAGACCTTTGATCGTTTCCCATTACGATATTTCCGGAGGTGCTGCGCGTGCCGGATACCGCCTTACTCAGGCTCTTCGCGAACAAGGCATTGACGCCATGATGCTGGTTGCAAAGAAGATGAGCGACAAGCCTTTTGTCTTAGCATCGAGCACGAGATATCAGCGAGCGGTCGCGGCCCTTGTGCCGCGTATCAGCAGAACACTCATGTCCCTGCAAAAAACGACAAACTCCACGCGACACTCCGCAAATTGGTGGCCGGGTATTGTCTCGGAAAGGATTGAGGAAAGTGATGCCGACGTGATCAATCTCCATTGGATAAACAATGAAACCCTTACAATCAAACAGATCGGCAGAATCAGGAAGCCTGTTGTTTTTACTCTCCATGATATGTGGGCTTTTTGCGGCGCGGAGCATTTGTCGCCTGACAGTAGCTCGTCGCGCTTTCGACGGGGTTATCTCTCCGGCAACCGACCCGAGAGGCATACCGGCCTCGATCTTGACCGCTGGACGTGGAGGAGAAAGAAGCGCTATTGGCAGGACCCCCGCCATGTGATTTGTCCCAGTCGTTGGCTGGCCCGGTGTGCTCGTGAAAGCCTTCTCATGCGTGACTGGCCTGTTCATGTTGTGCCGAATGTGCTGGATGTGAAGCAGTTTCAGCCATTGAATAAAGCTTTCTGCCGGCAAGCACTGGGCCTGCCGCCAGATATTCCTCTCGTTGGTTTCGGGGCAGCCGGAGTAGACTATAACAAAGGATATGATCTTCTTACCGGCGCTTTGAAGGTATTGGCAGATGAGAAAGGTCTTATGGGATTGGAATGTGTGGTTTTCGGGCAGGCCCCAGCGCACGGGTTTTCGGACGTTAGCTTTCCGGTGCGGTTTCTGGGCCGTCTGCACGACGATTTTTCTCTGGCCCTGCTTTTCAATGCAGTCGACGTTGTCGTTGTCCCGTCGCGTCAGGAGAATCTGCCTCAGATGGCAACCGAGCCCCAGGCCTGCGGAACCCCGGTGGTGGCATTCAACGCAGCAGGCCTGCCGGATGCCGTCGAACATGAAACGACAGGATATCTTGCCAAACCCTTCCTGGTGGAAAGCCTGGCTGAAGGGATCTTCTGGGTACTCAAGGATCCCTCTCATCATCGCCGAATTTCAGTCGCCGCGCGGGAGAGGGCCGTTCGTTTATGGTCAGCGGAGGTGGTGCTACCGCAGTACCTCGACACCTACAAGAGGGCAATGAATTATGGCTGAGCACCTTCAAGATGTGCTCCAAATGGGCGCATAATCAATCAAAGCATGCTAACCTCGCTATCAGAGACCATAACAACAATCGTTCTTGCATTTCTACCTTTTGCCGCCGTTCTGGCAGTTGTCCTCAGAAAACCATACTACATTGTAGAGCTCTATGTGATCATTATTCTGATGTTTACAGCATCAGCGATCGGAGCCTCCAAGGAATTGGTACTGATCTACGGGAGGGGAAGCGGCGTTCTGCCCCTCCCAATAATAAATTTTTTCCTAATTGCTGTATTCGGGTTCTTCTTTTGCTTAAGGTTCTTTCCTTCAAGAAAAGTCAAGATAAAAGAATCCTTTAAACCCGGAAATAGGCTGCTCCTCCTCTTCGGCTTCTCTATCATCTACCTTCTCGTTGGCGGTGCAAATGGAGTGCCTGTGAACGAAGTACTATCGGCCAAAGGGATTGTCAATATCGTCAACATGTGTCTCTTCGTGTTTATTCTCAAATGGAGTACGGAATCATCTGATCAGTTGGACGGGCTCGTCAAGGTCGCCCTGTGGTGCCTTGCCATTTCTGCCTTTTATGGCATCGTTCGCTTCCTATTCCTTGGCGGAGACCCGGCCAATTCTTATGGCAATGAATTGCGGGTTAACGTTCGCCTAACTTATCAGGATATCGGGCAGTCTATATTGTTCGGGTTTGCTTTTGGCTATTCCACTCTCAAACTACTGAGAAGGCAATTTGCAGGTCCGAGGGAACAGGCGTTCTTTGCTGCGCTGGCCCTGTTATCGGTCCTCAATATCTTCCTGTCTTACAGAAGGAACGCATGGTTCGGCTTCATAATAGTCGTGATTTGGCTGCTCCTAGTAGTGGATCTGGGGAAGAAGATGGTCCTAATTACCGTAGCTACTTGCATGATTATCTTCCTGGGCGGATACGTGGTCGCAAAGCGATTCACCGGCCAGAACATTGGCGGCACAAAGTACACAGTGACGGGAGACTTCAGCGCACAAGGCGGCCTCTCCCTTAAGCGGGGAAGGTTTGCAGAACTCTGGAACGCCTCAACCGACACCCTTGAAAGGCACCCTCTGTTTGGGTTTGGGCCTTGGGGGCACTATGGGTCCAAATACGCTCTATACGACCTGGGCAAGTTTGCCTTCTTTACACACAGCGCAATCGTTCATGTTCTAATGAAAACCGGCCTAATTGGGTTATTTCTATTCTGCTGGCCCTTTGCCAGTTTGATATTCTGGATGATCACACGGCGCAAGACGTTTCCAAAGAACAGCAAGTACATGACACTTTGTGATGCGGCCTTTGGCGGGTTCCTGTTTACCATCCCTGAGATTCTGTTTGCCACGCCAGTAATCATTTTTCGCCACCTTCAGATTACCGCCTTATTCATTGGTCTGATGTATTGCGCGTATCTCTTTCGTGACGCTCAAACAAACACTGGCCAATATCGATCCCTCTCGTGAGATGAGCTTTCGCTTTCCAAAAGTACTTATCGTAGGGACGCCACTCAACCAGACTTCAGGCAGTTCAATTACCGTTTCGAGCCTGTTTCATGAGTGGCCCGCGGAAAGGCTTGCCGTTATCCATAATGCATCTCATGGGAATGATCCGGGACGGGCTAAACAGTTTCGGCTTAGAATGGAGATGGTTTTGCCCTGGATGAAGCGTGGCGCTAAATGGCAAACGAGAGAGGAGATCCTCTCAGTCCCGAGGAGCTCTCTTAAGGGCAAGAACACGCATCCCCGCCATTTCTCTCTCCACAGAGATGTGTTTCGAAGGTTAGTCGAATACCTCGGCATAGCCGCACTGGTACGACAGTTTCCCTTGACGCCTGACTTGATTGACTTCGTTACGGAGTTTAGGCCTGACGTCCTCTACACGCAACTCGGGGACATACCTGTTGCAGTTCTGTTACAACATTTGGCAACCCACTTCAATGTGCCTTACGTGGTCCACATCATGGATGATTATCCTTCCACGCTTTACCGGGATGGCGTCTTTGCGGAGAACGTGCGAAGAAAGATGCAGAGTCAACTAATGCAGATATTTGGCCAGGCCGCAACGTGCATGGGGATCTGTCAGGCAATGTGCGACGAATACTCCTTGCGATATGGCCGAGAGTTTATTCCATTTCACAATACTGTGGATCTCTCGATCTGGCAGGGGGAGACTGTTCGAGTAACTCAAGAGAAGAGTTCTTTTAACCTTGCATATTCAGGGCGGATTGGGGTTTCCTGCCTGACGAGCATTCGCGAAACCTGTGAGGTGATCGAAAATTGTAACAATCCAGACATTGCGGTCACATTTGACATATACGTCAACAATATCGACCAGGCACTGAGAACAGCGCCGTTTTTGAACCAAGCACATCCGAGTATTCGCGTAAAGGAAGCACCTAAAACCCCAGGCGCAATTGCTTCTCTGCTTAGAGCCGCAGATGTCCTTGTCCTGCCTATAGACTTTGATCGAGATTCTATAGAGTATATCCGTTTCTCCCTGCCTACAAAAGTTCCTGCTTATATGGCGACAGGCGTTCCTGTTTTGGTCTATGGCCCTCCTGGTGTTGCCTCGGTCAAATACGCGAAGACTGAGGGATGGGCGCATGTGATAGAAGAACGATCATCGGAAGCATTAAAACAGGGAATACTACGTCTGTGTGTGGACAAGCAGCTGAGAGCGCTATTGTCTCAGAGAGCGCGTCGTTTGGCCGCACTTAAGCACGATGCAAGACAGGTGCGGGAACAATTCAGAGAAGCCATAGTCAGCAGCGTAGAAACAAAATAGTGCCTGAGCACTCAGAAGAGTATTTGCGAGGCGAAAACGCAAAGAATAGGGAGAGAACCCAGATGAGATGAGACGCCTCGATCGAGACAGTCTCCCTTGGTTGGTGGACGCAGCCTGTCGCTCGGTGAACGCGAATTGGCACACCTTTTGGGCGAGAGTTGCGGCTTATTGGTGGTGCATTGACCTTGGTCCAGGGTGCAAATTCTACGGACGCGCCCGGTTCTTTCGACATCCTCGCAGTCGAATAGCGATTGGGCCAGGTTGTAGATTCAGGTCTTCCCCTGCCTCAAATATGATCGGCGTCAATCGTCCATGTATATTATCTACTTTGATCAAGGGGGCTGAAATTGAGATTGGACCGAATTGCGGCTTCAGCGGAACGGTCCTCAGTAGCGCGGGACGAATAGTTCTCGGTGAGAATGTGCGCTGCGGCGCGAACACGCTAATCACCGATACGGACTGGCATATGGATGATCCCCGCACCGGCCCCAATGAGCCGGTCGTAATCGGGGATGAGGTTTGGCTGGGAGCTAACGTTACCGTTCTAAAAGGCGTGACCATTAGCGAAAACACCATCGTCGCTGCCGGGAGTCTTGTTACCCGATCACTCCCCCCCAACGTAATAGCAGCAGGCTCTCCGGCAAGGGTTCTCCGCCAAATCAGTGATGCGGCGCAGGAAGAACAGCAGGGCAAATAGTTGGCAGAAGCGGTTCTAGAACGTATTTGATTCGTAGCCGAGTGAAAGGTCATATCTGATGAAACAAATTGCCAGGGTGCTACTAAGACATTACTTGAGATACAGTTATAAGATAGACCGAAAAGTAGTCACGACGCTGGGTGGCAGACTTTTTGATGGCCTTCATCCAAAGAATGTTTTCAATTACCGGTATGAGTTTTTTCTCAATAATGTGGACTCTAATGATGTAGTGCTAGACATAGGTTGTGGAACCGGGCTAATTTTGAACAAACTCGCCGCAAATATTCAGGGAGGGGTTGGCATTGATGTCTCGAGCAAGAACATAGCGCTGTGCCAGAAGCTGCACAGGAAAGATAACCTGGAGTTCGTGCATGGGGACATTCTTCAGATCAATTACCGAGAATTGAGGAAGAGTCGTCCATATAATACTGCGGTATTCTCTCACGTGCTGGAGCATCTTCAAGAGCCACAGGAGTTGATCTTCAGAGTCAGAGCAAGTAAGGTTTTGATTTGTGTTCCCAGTCAGGAAAACTGGTACACTCAGTTGCTGAAACATCTAAATCTCCCATATTTCAGCGACAGGACGCATTGTCGGGAGTATTCGAGAGAAATGTTGATACAGGAACTAAGAGGTGTAGGTTATCGGATCGACGATATCGGGTTTAACAACGAAGGTGAAATTGTGTGCAAAGCGACAACCCATTGAAAGATTATCACTGTAGTTCTGAACGGAGGAAGCGTTGCAAGAAAAACTAAATCTGGTTTTCCTGGGCATTTTCCCCTACCCTTACGGAATGGCCAGCACGCAGCGAATTCAGCACGCCATTCGAGCTCTTCGAGGACGGCCTGACATATCGATCCGAGTGATCGTGCTCTATCAACCGAGGAGCACGGCTCCTCTCAGCGGAATATACGAAGGTACTACTTACCAGACGCTTATGGGGGATTGTTCCGGGGCAAAGAGAATAGCTCTGTTTCCAATACTATACCTTAGGGCGATCTGTGCTCTCCGACGAGCCTTGAGGCCCAATGGCACAAATATCATCTATAACTGCGGTCCCATGACCCCCGATAACTTTGTCCCGTTACTCTACGGCCGGTTTCTGGGTTATCGAGTCGTATTTGATATCGTAGAGGACTATGCAGTTGCAATAGGAATATCTCGCTCGCTTCTTCGCCGCATCAACGTGATGAGCGTCAATTGGTTGTCGTCGTTAATGATACATGCTGCCTCCGGATTAATTGTAATCAACGCGCACCTTGAGGATAAATATCGCAGATTGACCAGGGGCCGCACTCCTCTTCATTACAGACCTATCTCTGTCGATATGAATCGTTTTCCCATTAGCAGTGATGGAAGTAAGGATGTGGTTTCTCTTTTTTATGCAGGTACGTTCGGCAAGAAGGATGGAATGCCAGTGTTGCTTGATGCATTCGACAAACTGGCGGCAAAGCGAAAGAATGTGCGGTTGGTATTATCGGGCCGGGGGACCGATGAGGCAATGCGGGACTTCTTTTTGCGCATGAAAATATCGCCATATAAAGACCGTATCGAGTATAAAGGATATCTCGATGAGGGCGCCTATTACTCATTGTTGAATAGCATAGACATCCCGTCTATGACCCGAGTCGATCTCGCTTACGCGCATGGAGGCTTTCCCTTTAAGCTGGGAGAATTTCTGGCAAGCGGGAAGCCGGTTATTGCATCCCGCGTGTCCGAAGTCGAACAGTTTCTTGTGGATGGGCGGAGTGCAATGCTGGTCAAGCCCGGAGACAGCGACGAGATCGTTAAGGCTGCCGAATACTTGATAGACACTCCCGATGCTGCAATGCGAATAGGTCAGGAGGGGCGTAACGTTGCGAGTTCTTTCTTCGACTACAGGGTTCAGGGGGAATTGTTGCTTCAGTTTCTGAGCGGGATATGATTATCAGAAGAGATATCACGGTCACTGGACGTAGGAGAACGAGTCGCTGGTGAAAAATTATCCGTTGGTGAGTGTCATCGTTCCAACCTACAACCGCGCACACACGCTTGAACGTGCTCTGGAGTCAGTCTACGCTCAAACCTTTCATGACTATGAGATCATAGTGGTCGATGACGGCTCCACTGACAAGACCCGATCCCTTGTAAATACCCACGTGAAGAAGAATTCTTTCCAATATATTTACCAGGAGAACAAGGGTGTAGCCGAAGCAAGGAATACGGGAGTTAGGAGCAGCAAGGGAGAATATGTTGCTTTCTGTGACTCCGATGATTTCTGGCTGCCCAAAAAACTGGAAAAGCAATTGCGCGTGTTCGCGGAAGATACTGCTTTAGTCTATTCAGATGCTTACCTGTTCGAAGATGCCGCTAAGCCAAAAGGAAGGTTTTACGAGTTTGTGACTCCACACCGGGGGGGCTTATATGCCGATCTTTTGAAAAAAAATTTCATCGCCACATCTACTGCGATCGTAAGAAGATCGTTTATTCAGAGGCCATTCGCGGGGCATACATGTGAAGACTGGCGGATGTGGCTGTCCGTTGCGAAGGAAGGGCTTATTGATTATGTTGATGAACCATTGGCCTACTACTACGAGCATAGTCAAGGCTTGAGCAAATCGAAGGCAAAGGTTGTCAGAGCAAGGCTCGAAATCAGAAAGCAGGAGCTTAAAACCCTTCAGAGTACATTATCACCAGACGCGCAGCTTAGGAAGGAAGTGAAACGCCTGATTCTAAAAGATGTACTTTTTCTCTTCATTTTGACTATGATGCCAGAAAGTATCATGAAGAAAATAGACTCAGTCTATTACAATTCAAAAATCGTACGAAGCATCATGAGTAAGACGCCACTGAGCAGTTGAGCCATGGAAAGACTGATCACAGAGCTATTGAAACGAGTAATCAGGAGGGAAGACGGGATTAGAAGGCAAAGGCTGGCCTCTGATTTTGCTGTGGGCAAAGTGTTGGACATAGGAACGAGTCAGTGTCCAAATGAATATTTGAGAAATACTTATGTAGTGGGATTGGATGTTATCATGCCGGAGAAAGAACCGAGTAATTATGCTAAATTTATAAAGGGTAATTGCACGGACCTGAGGGCGTACACAAAAGGTGACAAGTTCGACACTGTGATAGCTCTTGAAGTGATTGAGCATCTTCCTTCTTGGGTCGAGTTCTTCAGAGAAGCGCATCAAGTTTTAAATAGCAAGGGCAGATTAATCATTTCCACACCGAACCCGCTGCTCTGGAGAACGCTGTTGGCAAATGCCTTTTTCCCCAAAGGAATATCCTATAGTGGAAGAGGGATTAACGGAAAAATAGCGGAGAAGCCCTATTATGGACACATTATTCTGCATCAACCCCGGATTCTGAACGCTGTAGCCCAAGAGATTGGCTTCAAGCTCTTAGCTATACGGAACTCATCAAGAACTGTTTCATTGCCGTTCCTTCAAAAAAATCTATTGTACGTTTATGAAAAGATTTGAGGTCTATGCATGTAATGGAAGGGTCTCTATCAAGAGTACCCGACTTATGGAAGCAAAAACCGCATTATCAAAACCGAAGATAATCCTTATTTCCCCGACGGCGGGCACTATGGCACAGTTTGAGAGGGCAGGTTTTGCCAGTCGGCAGGTATCTTTGATTCGGGAGTACGCGAAGTACTTTGATGTGGAGTACTATACTTCCGACGTGCGAGACTATTCAAAGCCGCTGCAAGTAAAACACCGTCCTTTACCCGTTAGGCTGGATGTTCCCGGGCTCAGACATTTGCTGTTCTGGCTCTATCTCGTTATTAGAGCGCCATTTATGAAAGGGCCGATCCGGACTTTCGGCGTCGAGATTCCCACTCTCCCGCTCATCCGCATGCTGTCGGGACAGAAGATAATTGTCGGATTTCAGTGGGATTATGCAAGTACTACACGAGCTAATTATAAGGGGACCAAGCGGTGGCTTGCCAACTCCCTTCAGGGCCTCGGCTTTGCCGGCGCAGATTTGGTGATATGCACCGCGGATCGGCTGAAAGTAATTGCTGAGGAGAATTACGGCAAAAAGGCAGTTGTCATACCTAATTTTGTAGATTTCGGCCTGTTCAACAAATCGCCGGAGAAAGAAGACTACATTCTGTATGCGGGAAGACTTCATTGGGCAAAAGGTATAGATGTCCTTCTGTCAGCGTTTAAAGGAATTTGTGCAGCATGTCCCGGCTATCGCCTTCTCATCTGCGGTGCCGGAGAAATGGAGACTTCCCTCAAAGAGACGGTGGCCAGGGAGAAGATAGAGAATGTGGAGTTTCTTGGCTCGGTAAAGCAGGATCGTCTGGCAGGACTTGTCGCAAGGGCAAAGGTCTTTGTCCTCCCCACCACAACATCTGAAGGCCATCCCAAAGCCCTGATTGAGGCGATGGCTTCCGGAACTGCCTGTGTGGCGACCAGGGTCCCAGGTAATAGAGACATAATCTCCGACAACGTCAACGGAAAGTTGGTCGAGCCGGGAGATGCTGACGCCCTCAGCAAGACGGCCATCAGCATTATCAATGATGTCCGTATGAGAATCGAACTGGAAACAGCCGGTTACCAATCTGCCCGGGAGTTCAGTCTGCAGAAAGTCATACGGCGTGAAGCAGAATTATTGAAGAACTCTTTGGCATGAGTTTTTGACGTCAGTGGAATCACGGAAATATGACCAAATTGTAACATAACCGGTATAGAGATGTAACATACCCAAACTATAATAATATCGGAGAATGAATATGGCTGGAGATGATGCGGGGAGGTATGAAACTCACGGGAGTCATCAGGACCAAGTTCATCCATGGGAGGTTAGATATTATCAAGGAGGGATTAGGGGAGTAACAGAAAACGACTGATCATATCGGGGTCCTTTGCTGACCGACAGAATTCTTTTGAGGAACCAGAAAGCCCGAATCGTTCTTGAGGGTTATGCTACGAAACGGAGGTTTGTCATGAGAATTGCTTACGTGGCGGTCAAAGGGATTCCTTTCGGGGGGGGTATAGAAAAGGTGACTGAAGAACTCGGCTCCCGTCTGGTCGCAAAAGGTCACGAGGTTGTTGTTTATTCCAGCCGGGATTACGGCACATCGGAGTGCCTGTATAAGGGCATGAGGATCAAGACGGTACCTTCAATCAACACGAAAACGTTTCATAAACTCTCCATTTGTTTTCACGCAACGAGAGATGTCCTGAGAACCCGAAACAGACCGGATGTGGTGCATGTCCATGCCTTGGGACCCTCCGTGTTCTCGATCTTCCCGCGCATCAAGGGCATTCCTACAGTCGTTCAGACGCACGGTATGGAATGGAAGCGTGACAAATGGGGCATCATCGCGAAGATATTCTTCCGTCTCTCCGACTATACGGTAGCCTATTTCCCAACCAAGACTACTGCCGTCTCAAAGCTGCAGAAGACCTATTATGAAAGCAGATTCGGCTCGGAAATCGTGTATATTCCCAATGGTGTCTCGCCCGCCGAACATAGACCGGCTGGGCGGATACTGAAACTAGGCTTGGCGCCGAACAGATATATTCTATTTGCAGCGCGGCTCGAAGAGGGTAAGGGGGCACACTTCCTTATCCCTGCCTTCCGTTCCATAGATACAAACATGAAACTTGTTATAGCCGGTGACGCGGCCTATGCCGAACGATACAAAACTCAGCTCAGGGGGCTAGCTGGCACCGATCCGAGAATAATCTTCCCCGGTTACGTAACCGGCCAAGCACTCGAGGAACTCTACAGTAACGCCTATCTTTTCTGCCTGCCTTCGACATCCGAAGGTCTACCGGTTGCGCTTCTTGAGGCGATGAATTACGGAAACTGCTGCCTGGCGAGCGACATCCCTGAAAACCGGGAGGTCCTTGAGAATTTCGGCTACACTTTCGAGAACAGGAGTACCGAAAGCCTGCATGTGGTTCTTGAAAACCTTCTTGCAAACCCGGACAGAGTCGAACAGAAAAAGGCCGCAGCGCGAGAGCACGTCCAAAAGAACTATTCCTGGGACCGTTCCGCCGACCAAATGGAGCAGTTGTACCTCTCGCTTCTCAAGGGTGCACAAAAAGGAGCCGTGGAGCGAGAGCCGCTCCAAAGGAACTATTCCTGGGAACGCACTGCCAACAAAGCGTAGCAGTTCTACATCGCTCCTCAAGAGAAGCAACCCACAGGTAACGCAAGCAGTTCGACCGGGATAATAATTCTTCGGATCGCCTTGAGGAAACCTATTATCGCCTCTTGTCGTGAGCGTGTGGTGGACCTTTGAATAGGTATCGTTTCCAATTCCAGTTACTCCCACCTGGATCAAGATGAGGACATTAGTAAATATAACCTTTACGAAAGAGATAAATGAATTATGATTTCGAGGAAGCAGCTTCTGTTTATCGGAATACTGGGGGTGTCATTTTTCTTCTGCTTTTGGTCGACGCTCGAAGGACTGTTTCACATATGGACAAGCGATGCCGATTATTCCTACGCATTGCTCCTTCCGCTCATGTCCGCCTATTTGATGTGGGAAAGACGAAAGGACATTGCGACTGCCCGGATAAGTACAAGTTGGTGGGGCGGGCTATTGCTTGTTCCTTTTATGATTATAGCCACTTACGGAATACTCGGGTCCAGTCCGTCGGCCGTGCGCCCTGCCATTCCCTTCGTCATTCTATCCATCACCCTCTTATGCTTCGGAAGCGCGCTTTTCAGGATTCTGGCTTTCCCCCTGTTCCTCCTGTTTTTCATGATCCCTTTGCCCACCAGTGTCCAAACATGGATCGGGCTGCCGCTTAGATCCATTTCCACGAAAGTGGGCGCGCTCATGCTCCGCATCGGGGGGGTCCCCGCCTATATCGAAGGCAATGTCATTGATCTCGGCGTTACGCAACTTCAGGTGGTTGATGCCTGCAGTGGTCTCCGGTACATACTACCGCTATTCGCTTTGGGCGTCATCTTTGCCTATTTCTTTGAAAAGGTCCGGTGGAAGCAGTTCGTTCTTGCCGCCCTGACGATTCCAATCTCTATCCTGACAAACGGCTTCAGGATCGGGATGACCGGGATACTTACCCAGTGGTACGGCAAGAGCGCGGCGGAGGGGTTCTTTCATGACTTTTCCGGCTGGCTCATCTTCGTCTTTGCCTTCGCCATGCTGTTTGCTTTCCATCGCCTGATGAAGATGGTCTTCAAAGGCGCTCCGCACGTCTCCTCAGCGAGCACGCACACAGTCGAGACACCGATCGTATTGTCAGCAAGGAATAACACCGTGGCTGTTATCGCATCCTCATTACTGCTCATTCTGGCAGGCGGCCTGAGCTTTTCAACTGCGGCGCTTCCCAGGCTCATTCTTCCGGGCGGCTTCGCAGAGTTCCCGATGGCCATAGGCGACTGCAAAGGGCGCACCGAGACGATGGATAGGGATATCGTCGAACTGTCCGGGGCGGAAGAAGCTCTGAATACAGTATTTGAAAACAAAAATGGAGACGCTATTTCGTTGTATGTCGGTTATCGCGGGTCGCCCTTTCTTGAAAGCGAGAATTTCTTTCACAGCCCCAACGTCTGCATTCCTTCATCCGGGTGGAAGGTGGATGATATAAGGAAGCGCCAGATTTCCGGCATCCCTGGTTTCCGGACTGTAGTGGTGAGCGAAATGATAATCGAAAAGCTGGGACATCGAAGTTTGGTCTACTTCTGGTTTCAGACCAAGAACCGGTTGTCTGATAATGTCAACATCAATCGATTCCATCTGTCGCTCCACGCCATCAGAAGGGACAACACCCACGACCTCTTCATCCGTCCGATCACAGCTCTTAGCGAGGGAGAGAAAATCGAGGATGGGGAAAAGCGAATGGATCAATTTGTCCGGGAAATGATGCCTGTGCTGCTTCAGTTCCTGAAGGAAAACCAGGTTCAAAGGTAGCGTTCTTGTCCAAAATAAGTTTTTCATGACGGAGTCACACTTTCCTGCCTGAATAGTAGGGAAGTGTTGACCGAATAAGGGAACTTTTCCCTATGGCCATCAAAGGGATTGGGTCTTGCAGCATGAGAAGAAGAGGGAGGGTTCATGGACTAAAGACTGAGCCGGTCCAAGCTTTCCTTAACAGCAAGCCTATACATCACTTCACGGCTGTCCAAAATAACCAAATTACTTATTGAACAATTTAACGGGAGCAAGTCTATGGTCAAAGTAGACGATTCGGAGAGCTATCAAGTCATTTGTTTTACATCAAACCGTCCACCAACCTCTTACATCTATTCTTCAGTTTAGGCAGATCGCGTCCAACCATACGCCAGATTTCTTCCAGATCGACGCCGAAGTAATCATGGACCAGCACATTCCGCATGGCGACGACCTGAGGCCAGGGAATTGATGGATGCTGTTCGTGGAATTCGCGCCCAAGCTTTGCGGCTGCCTCGCCCAAAATCTGAAGATGGTGAACCATCCTATCTGGATTAATTCGTCCTGTTCAAACGCGGCTCGGCCTTTGGAGGCATACTTTTCTATCTGTTCGATGGCGTCTAGCATATCCCAAAGCCGCTCCTTTGGATCTCTCACAGCGGTACTGCCTCGTGGAGAACTCTTTCCCGGATCCGGGCTTTTATTCCCCGGTCACTAACCACATCGACTGTGTGGCCAAGGACTTCCTGTAATTCAAGCCAGAGGGCAGCGTGGTCAAGCAAGCTCCGGCCGGGTTCCATTTCGACAAGTAGATCAAGGTCACTTTCTTCGTCTGCTTCCCCCCGGGCTGCTGATCCGAAGACGCGTACGTTGCGAGCGCCATGTTTGGCGGCAATCCGCAAGATCGCCTCAGCGGTAGACAATGTCATGGATAAGCCTGCCACTTCTCGCCGGGGCAACTTCCCTCGCTCCTATGATTTAGCCACATTTCGAATTCCAGCCTTGTGAGTTTTCTTGCCCTGAAGGGACCCTCGAACCATGGAAAACTAGTCTTCGTGGAGGATCTAATGCTTTCAGGGACTTACTGACACCGACACTTACACTGACACTCTTTTTTTAATTACAGTCATGTTCTATCTCTCCACAATCCTTCTATCGGTCTTCATTACCGTCAGCCTGATTCCCGTTATGACGAGACTCGCCGCCAGGTACGAGATGGTGGATTTCCCCAACCCGCGGAAGGTTCACACCATCCCTGTTCCCAGGATCGGCGGTTTTGCAATGGCCCTGGGAGCGCTTGTTCCCGTTATCCTCTGGACGAAGGCAGATGACTTTGTGAGAGCCTATCTTGCGGGAGCAGGGACCCTGGTGCTCTTCGGTCTGGTGGACGACATGAAAGGGCTCGGCTATAAGGCTAAGTTCACGGGACAGGTGATGGCGGCCTTGATTGCTGTTTTCTTTGGAGGTGTCAGGATCAGCTCGCTTGGGGCGCTACTTCCCGGTGCAATGCAAATACCGGACTGGTTTTCTTTCCTTCTCTCTCTGGTAGCGATTGTAGGCGTCACAAACGCCATCAACCTGTCCGACGGACTTGACGGCCTTGCCGGCGGCATCTCCCTTCTCGGCTTTTGCTGTATCGCCTATCTCGCCTATCTGGCGGGGAATGATGCGGTTATCATCCTTTCCCTGTCAATGGCGGGGGCGATCTTTGGATTTCTTCGATTTAACACCTATCCGGCGAGCCTCTTCATGGGTGATACCGGATCCCAGCTCCTGGGTTTTTCGGCCGTGGTGCTTGCCATTAAGATTACGCAGGGCGACACGCCATTCAGTCCGGTTTTGCCGCTGATCATCCTTGGGTTTCCCGTTCTCGATACGCTGACCGTCATGGTGGAACGGGTGAGGGAGGGCCGGCCCCCTTTCTCGCCGGATAAGAACCACTTTCATCATCGCCTCATTCGTATCGGCCTGGCCCATACCGAGGCGGTCTTCGCAATCTATGTCTTCCAGGCGGTGATGATCGTTTCGGCGGTTCTTTTCAAGTATCACTCGGATTGGGTGCTTATCGCCTCATACGCGGTCTTCTCCGCCCTGATCATCACTGCCTTTGCCGTCGCGGATCGAAGGGGGTTCCAGTTTAAGCGGTATCCACTGATCGATTACGCCGTGAAAGGCAGGTTGAGGAAGATCAAGGATGAAAACTGGATCATCCGGATATCCTTTACTCTATCGAAAATAATCATCCCGCTGCTTTTTCTCTTGTCCTGTCTTTTTCCCGCAAATATCCCCGGATATGCCTCTATCATGGCCTCTTGCTTCTTTTTTTACATCCTTATAGTCAGGGCATTTGCAAAAAACCACATGGGATTTTGTCTTCGGTTCGTCGTTTTCCTCACCCTTCCTTTGGTCCTCTACCTCATTGAGGAGGGAAGGGCGGCATGGATCAGTCCGCAGATGCTAACCATGTATCATTTTTCCTTCGGTTTGATCGCCTTCTTTGTTCTCCTGACAGTGAAGTTTACCAGAAGAACCAAAGGGTTCCGGATGACAACGATGGACTTTCTGATTATCTTCATCGCGGTGATCGTTCCCAATCTGCCGGATCCTTTGATCCAGAGCTATCATCTGGGACCTTTGACGGTGAAGATTATCGTCATGTTATTCAGTTATGAAGTGCTGATCAAAGAATCCCGGGAGAAACTCGATGCCCTGACCGCTTCTACCGTGACTGGTTTGATAGTGATCGGTCTACGAGGACTTTCAATCTGATCATGTCGCTCTTGCGCCGGTTTGGGATGAGTAATTTATTATCAAGAATCTCGCTTAAAGAGGAAGGAACAGATGCATACACTCCGTTTGTATTCGACCCTTTGTGCTGTTCTCGTATCCGGTCTGATTTCCTACTCTGGGATCGCCACAGGAGGAGAGAAGTTGACCGAAACCCTGTATACCAGCAGACAGTCCAACTGTACGGAAGATAATATTTTGGTCTCGGCACGGCCGGATATTCCATCCGTTGGTCTCATTGAAATCAACCCGTCCTCTGGAGAGACCACACTGAGAGATCTGGATGGCACCTGTGTCAAACAAAGGTGGGATATCCGTGCGATGGAGGACCGGCAGTTTTCGAATCATGCAAAGGGCTGTTGTGAGATTGCTTTGGCGGGGTACCGAGAATGGGTAAAAGTTCAAAACAAACCTGAATCGTTCGACCTCCTCAAACCGTTTTATGATTGTATGCTCAACAAAAGTCTTGTGGAGCTCGACAGGGCTACCACCTCCCCTGTGGCTTTCTATGTCGGTCTATCAGAGAGCCACAACCGCTCGGCTCTGCGTGCGAAATTCCGCGTCAAGAAACCCGAAACCCATTTTTACGAATTCCTCTCCGATCTGGAATCCTGTTGTGATGATTTGCGTCAACGCGAAAGCGTTGCCGCCAAACCCACCCCGTCGCCCTCCAATTTAGGCGGCAGGGCTATGGAAGATGATGCAAGCATAAAAGAATATGTGAATACCTTGCGAAATTGCATGATCAACCGCAAATATGAGGCAGAAGATGTGAAGATCGTAACTCCAAAGAGATAGACAGGAGTTTCGACGTATCCGCTATCTTTACCAAGATTGGGACAAGGAGCGGGCATCCCTTGCGTATTATTGTTCCTAACTTCCTCTTTACAGTCACGGCGCCTCACACCCTGTGAAGTCTACGGGTATTTGTGGTTAACGAGAGCAGAATCATCGATCTCATTAACAAGGTGCTACTCGGCTTCTGCCTTAGGACACATAAACTCCGCCGAAACTTCACCCGATCTCCACATTAGCTTAACAATCCAGCGTTAGAAAAACCCGGGTAGAGAATGGGTACTCAGATGGCCTGATTCTTTAGATGAAATGGGACCATAGAGCCCGAATCGAGGCAATTGAATCGATTCGGGCTTTTTTTGAGATCGAAACCGGGGACGGAGAAAGACTTCGTCCCCGGTCTAAACTCTGTCAGGTTAGGCAACTGAGAAGCGAATGAGCAGGCGCGGTCTAAGCCGGGTAATGAAAAAAATTTTGTCCCTGATTCTCATCCTTGTCGTGACAGGTGCTTCTGTGGGATTTGTGACTGTCGCGCGTGCCGCAGCGGTCTCCCGCCGGATCGTCGATGATAATGACAGGGTTCGTCTTCATGGAAGCGTGCATCCTCTTGCGCGCCCCGAATTCGATAGGGGGTCAGCGCCTTCATCACTGCCCATGGAGCGGATGATCCTTTCCCTGCGCCGGGATGCTGTGAGGGAGGCAGAACTGGAGAAATACTTGATGGAGCTGCATGATCCGGCATCGCCCAACTTCCACCGCTGGCTCACGCCGGAGGAATTCGGCGAGCGGTTTGGGCCATCCTCCGAGGATATCGATGATGTGAGCGGGTGGCTCACTTCCCATGGCTTTGTCATCGAGGAGGTAGGAAAGGGCCGTTCCTGGATCAACTTCTCCGGCACAGCGGATCAGGTTCAGCGAGCCTTCCGCACGGAAATTCACGGTTTCTATGCTGACGGCCGGCTCCGCCATGCGAATGACCGGGATCCCTCGATTCCGCGGGCGCTCGCCGATCTGGTTTCAGGAGTCGTCTCCCTCAATGATTTTCCCCGCAAACAAATGCATCATGTCCTCCGCCCGGTTGCTCAAACAGACCTCATGCCCGATTATACCGCCGGCTCCAGCCATTATCTTTCCCCAGGCGACTTTGCGATCATCTACAACGTCAGTGGTCTCTATAGCGCTGGCATCGACGGCAGCGGCCAGAGCATCGCCATCGTGGGACGCACCCATCCGCCTGAGTCCAATTGGGCGACGTTTAGGAGTATGATGGCTTTGCCCGCCAACCCTCCGCAAGTGATTGTGAACGGACCTGATCCGGGCGATCTCGGTGCCGGTGAAGATACGGAAGCAGACCTTGACGTTGAATGGTCGGGAGCCGTAGCAAAGAACGCCACAATTAAATTTGTGATCTCGAAGTCTACCTTGACCACAGACGGTGTGGATTTATCGGCCCAGTACGTCGTCAATAACAATCTTGCGCCGGTGATGAGCACGAGCTTCGGCGCCTGCGAGGCTGACCTCGGAACGGCCGGAAATAACTTCTACAAAAATCTCTGGCAGCAAGCTGCAACCCAGGGCATCACTTCCTTTGTTTCCAGTGGCGACTCCGGCGCTGCGGGGTGCGATCCCCCCTCTGCCTCTGACGGAACTGGGTCGGCCGTGAACGGATTGGCCTCCACCCCTTACAACGCGGCGGTAGGGGGAACCCAGTTTAACGAGGGTTCCGGCAGTTACTGGAATCCGAACAACGGGACCGGGTACACCTCTGCCATAAGCTACATCCCCGAGGTGGCCTGGAACGAGAGCGGCAGCGTATCGGGCGGGTCCGGGCTTTGGTCCACGGGAGGCGGCGCTTCGTCGCGATACACTAAGCCGTCCTGGCAGGCAGCGCCAGGCGTCCCGGCGAACAACAGCCGCAATGTCCCGGACGTATCGCTGACTGCCGCAGGCCATGTCGCTTATCTCATCCAGACTCAAGGGGCGCTCTACGCCGTCAGAGGGACCTCGGCGTCATCGCCAGCCTTTGCAGGCCTCATGGCGCTTGTCGTCCAGAAAACGGGCCAACGCCAGGGGAACGCGAACCCCCGGTTCTATCAACTCGGTAATGCCCAGTTTGGCTCCGGCGGGGCGACGGTTTTTCACGACATCTCATCGGGAAACAACACAGTGCCGGGCGTGACGGGGTATGCTTCAGCAGCGGAGTATGACCTTGCAACAGGCCTCGGTTCAGTCGACGCGAGCGCGCTCGTGAACAACTGGACCTCGGACTTCACGATCGCTGCTTCGCCTACGGCACTTTCCATTCCCCGGGGCTCAATGGGAACATCCACCATTAGCACGACCGTCTTGGGCAACTTCAGCAATGCCGTTTCGCTGTCTGCTTCAGGCCTCCCGGCCGGGGTAACAGCGACGTTCAATCCGTCCGCAATCGCTGCGCCGGGTTCAGGAAGTTCGACCATGACTCTCACGGTAGGTTCTTCGGCCCCTACGGGTACGTTCCCTGTGACTGTTACCGGCATAGGTGGCGGCATGACCCATACGGCCGCCGTCAATCTCACCGTTCTCCAGATTTTCACAATTACTTCGTCGGTCGCCGGCGGCATCGGCGGCGCCGTTTCACCGAGCACTGCCACGGTTGTTTCCGGTGGCAATGTCACGTTGACGATTTCTCCGAACATCGGCTACCACCTGGTCTCCTTGACCGACAACGGCTTGGACGTGACGGCGAGCGTCAGTAACGGCACCTACACCCTGTCTAACGTCACGGCGAACCATACCATGGTCGCTGCCTTCGCCATCAGCACTTATGGGGTTACTGCCTCCGTGAGCGGCGGCAACGGCACTGTCAATCCGTCGAGTACTCTCGTGAATTACGGCGGCAGCGCTGCCATAACCATTATTCCGGCTACGGGTTATCACCTGGCGATTTTGACCGATAACGGCATAAATGTAACCTCCAGCGTCATTGGCAACAGCTACACGATCACAAACGTCACCGGCCCTCGTACGGTCGTCGCTGCCTTTAGCATCAACATGTACAACGTCACCGCCTCCATCGCCGCCGGAAACGGCAGTATCACCCCTGCGAGCGCGTCTGTCGCATACGGAGGCGCGGTCACCTTCACGATCATTCCGGACACTGGATATACCCTGAGCGGACTCACTGATAACGGAGCACCCGGAACCGCTGCTGAAAATCCGCCAGGAGGGTTTAAGTATACGACCACGAATGTTTCAGCCGACCATACGGTCCGCGCAACCTTTTCTCAGCTTTCAGCCACCTCGGTTCCCGCCATGGGGCTGTGGGGTTTCGGCGCGGCAGTTTGCGGGCTGATCTGGATCGCCCTGAAACGAAAGAGAAGAAATATCTGACCATTGGCTATATCAGCTATGGCTAGACACATATGTTTTTCGAAGAACTCGCAGAAATTTAACTTTTTCTCCATCAAAATGTGACAATTGCCTGTCAACGTCTTCGAAAAACTAAAGCATAGCGGGTCCTTCGCTGGCTGGCAGGGATATCTGTTGAGAACCAGAAAGCCCGAATCGAGAAGTTGAATTCATATTCTCGATTCGGGCTTTTTTTGTCTCCCCCACCCCGCCCTAGCTCGTTTGTCGGAAAGGAGGTGATGATCACAGGTAGGAAGCGATCCCGCCGTCGGCGGGATCAGGTAAAGGCTTGAACCGATTTTGCGATTAACGAATCAGTAACAGAGGAATGACTAAAGGCAGAAAAGGAGGAGGAAAAGAAAGATGAAAAAGTTGATTCTAACAGTCTGTTGTGCAGTCTTATTATTAGCAGGCACTGCCAGGGCGGATATCGCTGTTTCCGGCGCAATTGTTTACTGGAACCAATACGGCCAAACAGGACAGCAGGCTTCGACGCCTGGGACTGGCTCTGCTTATATTACGGCGGTAGATATGACCAGAGGCGCTGGGTTACTCACCGACAGCACTGGCGCTAACTCATTAAATTCCAACGGCTGGACCGGTGAGGCAACGGACTATATACAGTTCGGCTTCACGGTTGCTAATGGCTATAAGGCAAACCTGAACCAACTCTGGATCGCGACACGATCCTCCGCGTACGGCCCCGGAACAATGGGCCTCTATGGCTCATCCGACAACTTTGCCCACCAGACCTTGCTCACAACATTCACTCAGGGGAATGGAACGTATCTCAACAGCTTAGTCGACCTCAGCAGTCTGACTGCACTAACTGGAACCTACCTGTTCCGTCTGGAACAGATCGGGAGCACCGCTGCTAACGGCTTGACGACGACATTAGCCGGCACCTTCAGGGTAAGCGATTACAACAATAGTGGAACTTACTACTATGACTCGATCACCGGTTCTGTCGCACCCGTTCCCATCCCGGCTGCTGCCTGGTTGCTCGGCTCCGGCCTTATGGGTCTGGTGGGTCTCAGGAAAAGATTAGGGAAACAGGTAATAGAATAAATCCCCCTTGGACGATCAAAGCCCGCCAAAATCGACGGTGACATAAAGGGGTACACGATCTGATTCAGGAGCGAACACCCGGCCGGAGTTTCGACTCCGGCCAGGGTGTTGTTATAAAGGTTTTGCCATCGACTATAAAACTTGGAGGGTGACGACCATGCATTTCGGTAATAATTTTTTTGCAACCCATCTCAAAAATCTCGTGATTGCCCTTGTTGTCATTGCGCTTGGGCTGACGGCGGCGGCTGTCACCGGTTTTGCCGCGGACGGAAGTATTACCATCTTTCATGTGAACGACACGCATGCCCGCGTCACGCCGCATAAGTGGATCATCAACCAGCACGGCACGGATCAGCCTGTCTTCGAGGACGTGGGCGGCGCGGCATACCTGGCATCCGAAATGCTGCGGCTCACGGCGGGCGAGCCCGACGCCATCGTGATCGATGCGGGTGACATCTCCGAGGGCAATCCCATCGGCGACATGAACGGCAACGGCACAATGACGCAGTTTTACACCCTCCTCTCCAATAAACTTAGGGCGCAACGCGGCCGCGGCATCGATGCGGTAGTCGTCGGCAACCACGATGTCCGTGACATCAATTACATCAACAACCTCGTGGCGCTCCAGAATTCATGGGTTCCCGTGTTGTCGGTGAATGTCCGCGATAAGAATACCCATCTCCCCTATTTTGCCCCCTATACCATCGTGACGGTGAACGGCATCAAGATCGGCATTCTTGGGTACACCACGCAGGCGGCTGAGGTGGGGGCCTCTTTGGCGAATACCCTTGAAGTCGCGGCCTGCGATTGGAACGGCGCCGATCCCAACGGTTGCCATATTGCCGCCTACATAAACGAGTTGCGCACCACCAGGGGCTGCAATTTGGTTATTCTTGCCGCCCACATCGGCCATAGCGGCCTCGTTGACCCGACGGCGCCGCTGCTTTTGGACGATGGCGCTGCAAAACTCCCGGAAGTAGCCGTGACAGGCCACTGGCACACATGGGCCGACACGGTCTGGCAGCCCGAGATGCTCAACTACAAGACCATCTTCACTGAATCGGCAAGCTACATGAAGTATATCGGAGAGTTGAATATAGCGAACGCGGGAAGTTACATAAGCTCAGTCCAGCACGTGGTCCGCAATGCCGACCTGGATCCCGACCCGGACGTAGAGTCATTTATCGATAACCTGATCTCCCAGTACAACGCGGCCCATCCCGGCCACCCGGTCGATGAACCGATCGGTTATACCGCCGACAACTTGATGCTCGACAATGTTATGAAATGGTGGTCGGCCGACGAGTATCCGTGGAGCGGCAATAACACGGCGGGGCAGTGGATCTGCGACGCCATGCAATGGAAGGCTGCACAACTCTTTGGCCAATGTGATCTGGCCATCGAGACGGGGGGCGGGGTGCGCGCCGATATCCCCGCCGGTCCCGTTACGTACCTGCAGATATATGAAACCTTTCCCTGGAATGACGACCTCTTCTACCGGATCAACATGACGGGCCAGGAGATCGTCAACTTCCTCAAGCAGACGAATATGGACGCCGGTTTTTCCCGGGCCCTTGACGTGACCGCCTATGACGGCATCCCGACCAGCGTGAAATTCAACGGGCAGCCCATCGACGTGAACCATACCTACACCGTAGCGATCAACAACTACATGTACGCCCACCCGCCGACCGGCTGGACGTGGTCGGATGCTAACCCGCTCACATCAAACGTCCTCTGCCGCGACGGCATCGTCGAGTTTATGCGCACTCAGCATCCGGACCAGGCTCACGCCTACTCGGTCGGCGGGCCTCGCTATCATCTGAACACCGAGTTCTCCGGCGGCTACCGCGCTGTGGTCACGATGATGAATGACAACGACTCCAAGCCTGCCTACGAGGACGCATTCATCCGCTTCCTCAGCGCCACGCCGGAGACACTGGCCCGTCGCGGAAGCAGCCAGGTTCCATCCGATCTCGTCAATGCTGACGGCACCATCAACGCTGCGAACCGTCTTTCGGAGCAAGAGCTTTACCGCAGCTTCCTGGGCTTCAGGACAGGCGTCCTTAGACCGGGCGACATCATCGAAACCTGGGGAAAGGGAAGCTTTTACAGCGGCAATCCCGAATTTGTTGATCAGGAAGGGATCTATGCCAATGGCATCGAATTCAAAATCGTCGGACACGACGACAGTCTGGCGAAACCCACCTTCATGTCGTCCATAGGCGCGTTCTGGAACGACAATTACAGGAACCACTACGTAGAGTTTATCGCCAGGAAAACCGGAACCGGCACGGTGGTTGACCAGAACGGCATGTCGATCACCATTATGGACGCCACCGCTTATGCGACGAAGACACTGCCGGGCAATGTGGGCGATATGCTCCTGATCTCCGGCGTCCTCACCATGGAAAGCTACGGGCTTCGTTTCC
>DASRZQ010000198.1:0-38973 GCA_035686205.1 Geobacteraceae bacterium | reverse complement strand
GCCATATCGCCCCCTTATTCCGATGAGCTTTTCCCCTTCGCTTTCAGGAAAATATTCAAGCCGTACCAGAAGGCCGTGTACCATGCCGGGGCGGTGAAATTTCCCCTGGCGATCTGGTAAACCCCCGCGCCGACAAGGGCTAGCCAAGTGGCGCCCGGCAGGTCGATTTCCCCGCCGGTAAGTCTTTTGACCTGCGAATCGAGCCTTTTGTAGGTATCGACTGTGGCATGCGTCAGGGAATTTGGATTATGTTTTTTGTCCGCAAGTCTGAAAATGCCTTCTTTCTCCGCATACCTGGCAATCGAGGCGAAATCTCCGCTGTAGAAAATGAGAGCGCTTCCGGTCAGGTGATTGGTCTCCACGCCCGTAACCTGTCCGCAGCGGCTGAGCCTCTCCCGCAGTACCGAAAAAAAAGTCTCATCGCGCTTCCTGGACGGAATGCGTATCCGCGCCCGCACGGGCAGCCTGTGAACGCACTGTGCGATGGGCAGCATCACGCCTGGCCCTCATTCGGAGCGATAGTGCCTTTTATGTCTTCAGGAGCTTCCCCGGTCCGCTCCGCGCCTCCGGCCGCCGCGGCGACACCACCGGCCACCGCCAGCTGCTCCTCGGCCAGTTCGGCCTTGGCTTCCGCCACAATGTCCTCGAATATTTCCCCGGCTTCGGCCGCGGCTTCCTTGCCTTTTTCGTACAGCATTATGCCGCCCTTCACGGCCGCCTTGGCGACCGGCTTGGCGATACTCGCCAGTATTGGCAGCACCACCGGCGCCAGGATGGCGGCGCCGATACCGATCAGGAGACCGGTGACAGCGTTTTCCTTCACATCGTCGATAAGAGACATTCCGCACCTCCACAGCTGTCATGAACGACATTTACAGTAATTATATCACCGTGAACGTCTTTTGAAGTCACTGCGCGTTATTTTCCCTTGGGGAACGGAATCCTTTCGGCAATCCGGCTCTCAGTTCGCGAAAATTGGCATTAACCTGAGCGGGACTACGTCGGGGATTTTTGCGATTGAGGACAGGTCAAAAACGGCGTGACCTGCGCGCCGTACGACTTTGGCAGGCGGGAGACGGGACGCGGGACCGGAATGCTTATTTACGGACAGGCCCTTAGCGGCATGGAGCGGCTGATCGCGGGCAGGTTTAGAAAAAAACGCTTAATGGTATTATTTCATCAGGATGCGAAAAAAAGATCGCAAGGACCTGGGGGGCTGGACTTAAATTGCCGAATCTGCATACAATAGCCGGAGTGTTGATATTCCTTGTGACACTGGGTATCGTCATGGCACGCCCCCGCGGCATTTCGGAGGCCGCGGCGGCGGCGGGAGGCGCGGCGCTGATGCTTCTGGGGGGGTACGTCCGCCCCGCTGAAGCGATATCGCTGCTGCTCAAAGACTGGAATGTCTATGGTTTCTTCCTGGGCCTGATGGCGATTTCCGCGTTGGCGGACCATGCGGGCATCTTTGAAATGCTCGCCCGCCAGGCGTGCAGGTGCGCGCGGGGAAGCGGGTTGCGCCTTTATATGGCCGTTTTTTTCGTGGGCGTGGCGATTACGGCGTTTCTGTCCAACGATGCGACCGCGCTGATCCTGACGCCCGTGGTATATGCGCTGGTGACGCGCCTGCGTCTGCCCGTAATGCCGTTCATGTTTGCCTGCACCTTTATCGCCGATACGGCCTCTTTCGTATTGCCGGTCAGCAATCCGATCAATATCCTTGTGCTCAACTCTTTTGGCGGCGGGTTGTCAACATTCCTCCGTTATCTGCTCCTGCCCGGCCTTTTCTGCATAGGCCTCAATATTGCCCTTTTTGTCTGGCTCTTTCGGCGCGATCTGAGGATTCAATTTGACCTGGCGGACCTGCCCGAGGTTAAATTACCCGATCGCCGGCTCTTCCATTTCACCGCGGCCACGTTGATCCTGATTGCCGTCGCGTATGTGGCGGCCTCGGCCACCCGGTTCCCGCTTTCGATCGTCGCGCTGGGCGGAGGCGGATTACTGCTGGCCGGGGCGTACCGCTATCGTTGTCTGAATACGGCCAGATTGGGGCGGGAAATTTCCTGGCCGCTGTTTGTCTTTATCACCGGAATGTTTATTGTCGTCCGCGCCGTTGAGAATCTGGGGCTGACAGCCGCCTTTGGCCGAGGGATACTGCAGCTGGCCGACGGCAGCCCGCTGCAGGCAGTTCTCATTACCGCCTTAGGGACGGCACTTGGCGCGAACCTCATAAACAATGTCCCAATGGCTTTGCTGATGATTTCCGTTCTCGGAAATATTCCTGCGGGTTCCATTAAGCACGGCATGGTTTACGCCACTATATTCGGTGCCGACCTGGGGCCGAATTTAACGACTGTCGGCTCACTGGCCACAATGCTCTGGCTGCTGATCCTGCGTCGAAAGGGACTGGATATTTCAACACTTGAATATTTCAAGCTGGGAGTCACCGTCGTGCCGGTTATGATCGTGGCCGGATCCCTGTTGATCTGGCTGAAGCTATGAAGGAGGTCGGATTATGAAGGTCGTCTGCGCCATTGGCCAAAGAGGCGGGGCGGAATTAATTCAACGCCTGGCAAAAATTCTG
Source organism: Geobacteraceae bacterium (assembly GCA_035686205.1). Taxonomy (GTDB): domain Bacteria; phylum Desulfobacterota; class Desulfuromonadia; order Geobacterales; family Geobacteraceae; genus CAIWTU01. The sequence goes on along the minus strand of DASRZQ010000198.1, from coordinate 36,389 downwards.
GGCAGCCGGATAGAATGCCTGATGCTGCACGTAATTGATACGGGCCCTCGACATGATCTGGAAGGGTACCTTGCCGGCCCGCTGCACCGGCGGCCTCACCATGAGGAGCAGCTCAGGGCCGCCGAAGAGTCGGCGGGCAGGGCCGCCGTCGAAGAGGCGCTGGCTGCCGCGCAAAAAACCGGGCAGAAGGCGGAAGGTGCCATCAGGGAGGGCACCCCGGAAAAAATAATTGTCGAGGTCGCAGCTGAAGTTCAGGCAGATCTCATTGCCATCTGGACTAACGAAGGAGAAACGGGGCATCCCCGCATCGGCCCGGCTTCCGTCGGTCATACAGCCCGTTTTGTAGTTGAACGGGCGCCATGCGATGTACTTCTGCTGCGGGATGATCGCCTGCGTACATGACCCGCTTCAGGCCAAAGTTGAACGCCGGTTGACTATATTCAGAAAAAGACTTTTCAGGAACTTTTCATTTCCCAATAGGCCTTGTAGAGATGATTCCCGCCCATTGCAATCCGTGTGGATGGCTCATAAGCGCCTCGGCGGCATCTGGATGGCGCCGGCACCATTGAATAAATGCCTGGGCGGCGGGCCGATGATGCTCCGTGAAATTACAGCATTCCATGAACATTACATTCAGTGTTAATGTTTTGATCTGTTACAATGTTGAAATTTTTTATCAGCTTGTAACAATCCGGTTTTTATGGCAAATTCGATCAATATCGCCGGCTGGACTTCCATCGGGGGCATGACGCTTCACCGCTTGAGGGAAAGGATTAGCGAATAATCTCCACAAATCCTTTGCATGCCCAAAACTTCGCTGTAACAGGCAACTGCGATAATTCCGCAAATTCCATTTCAAGGAGGCAACTGTGTCCAAAGACAAGCCCCAGATTACTTTCAAGTATATTTTCACCTACGACTATAATCCGAAATACGTGAACGGCGCCCACGGCGGCGTCTCGCCCCGCGGCGAGCTGGTCGTCAACTTCTATCTCGAGCGCCCGCCGCTGCCGAACGCCGTCTCCCACGAGATCAACCCGAACGGCACCATCGGCCCCGAGGCGGCGGTAGACCCTGAAGACCTGAATTCGAGTCTGGTGCGCTATGTTTCTTCCGGCGTGGTCCTCTCCCTCCAGACGGCGCGTGACCTGCACTCGTGGCTCGGCGAAAAGATCCGGGAGCTCGAAGCCCTGGAGCGTGCCCGCGCGGCCCATGCCGAAGCCGAAACCGGCAAGGGGAAGATTTTCAGTTGAACCACCATCCCGGCCCTGCCGGACTCTGGAAGTCCTCCGGCAGGGCCGGGGCTTACCCGAGGGAAATGCAATGATTTGAATGCGGGTAAAAAATTATCCGCTCTGGCGAAAGTGCTGGAAATCAATGGAGGAACCGGTTAGAATCAGCGCCATATGCGGACAGGACCATGCAAAGAACGAATCTTCAACCGGTTTAGGGGCTTGTGGAAAAACGAGAGCTTCGTCGCCAATCTGTTCATGGGCGCCTCCATAGCCCTCTTTGTCTATTTCGTCGAACAGACGGGTTTTCTGCAGCGGCTGCTGAACTTCCTCATTTATCTGCTGCTCAGCGCCGCGGGCAGCCTGATTAAATATAAATACTTCCATACGTTGACGTGGGCGGGGATATTCATCGACTCCGCCGTTGTCGTCTGCGCAATTCTCATCTGGACGGCTTTCCGCGGCTTTGCCGCCAGGGTCCTCGCCAATGTCGTGTTTCTGATCCTGCTCATGCCGGTTTCGCTGTACTTCTTCAACCGGCACGCGATCGTCATCAGCGCGATGCCGATTGTCCTGGGAATCATTATCGCCATAACCATTGATGCGGTCGCGGATCTGTACAGGCAGCGCTTCCGGCGCAAGATCGCGGAGGAGAAACAGGTTGCCGAATTCAGCGTCATCCGCCACCTGGCCCACAATGTGAAGCCCAACCTGCAGGTCATCCGCTCACCGCTGTCGGCCCTGCGCGACTTTCTGGAAAGGGAGCGGCTCCTTGACGCCGAGCTGTCCCGCCGCCTTGACGGCTCCGTCGAAACGGTCTCGGACGCGCTGGGAAAGGCCATGGCCGGCATATCGCGGATCAACGACATCATTGACAATACACGGAGTGTGGTCACCCGGGACATCCCCCGGGGGGAATTCGTCAGGACCGGCGTAAAAGAGCTGCTGGAAAAAGAGGTTTTCCCCCACCACGGGGACAAGTTCCGGCTTACGGCAACCGGAGCTGCGGGCTGGATCAGCCTGCACCGCGAATCGTTCATCGAGGCCGTCAACAATCTGATCCGCAACGCCGGGGCGCACGGTTTTCCGGACGCGGCCCCCGGCGGGGAGCTGCGGTTCACCCTCAGGGAAACGAGGAACAGCCTGGTCATCGACTACACCAACAACGGCCGTCCCTTCCCTTCAAATCTTTCCGCACGCGAGTTTCTCGCATTCGGGATAAAGAGCGTCGACAGCCCGGGGGAGGGTCTGGGCGGGGCATGGATCGGCAAGGTCATCGCGGCCCATGGCGGCGACTTCGAAATAATCAGGGACGGGCATCCGGTCCATTTCCGGATAACCCTGCCCAGGGGAGGGCACTGAATGGAAAAGGCGTCCCGGTCAACAATACCCATGCTGGTTATCGACGATGACGTTTCGTACGTGGAAGCATTGAACCGCGACGCGCGGCGCTTTCAGATCGCGCTCATCCACGCGGGAAGCCTTGAGGAAGGAAAAGAGCTTTACGAAGGGCGCGGAGGCCGTTCCCTGGGCGGGCTGGTCCTGGATGTCAAATGCCTCAAGGAACGGCATCAGAAGGTGCCGGACAGCAGCTTTATCGCCGCGGCCGTCCGCTACTTCGGGGAGAAGGCGCCCAGCCTCCCCATGGTCGCCCTCACGGGAGAACCGGACCAGTACCGCAACATGAAGGAAATGTTCGAGGGGACATTAAGGGTCTTTTCCAAGGGCCGCGACGAGGAGGAGATGCTTGCCTGGCTCCGCGAGGAGGCGGAGAAACTGGACATCGTCAGGATTTCCGTCTCCCACCCGGAAGTCTTCGCCGTGACGGCGAGGTACCTGGGGAAGGACGCCGAAGAGGAACTGCTTCGATGCCTGCGCGACATTGAAAGCGCCGATCCCACCACCATCAGGAACACCCTGGTCGGCATCCGCCGCTTCCAGGAGCGGATATACATAGCGCTGAGCAAATGCGACGAAGCACTGCTGCCCGCCCGGCTCGTTTCGGGCGAAATCAACATGGTCGGCTGCTACAAGCATCTGGTGGAAAACGGGACGGTGGAGCGATACCGGATCATCGACCGCTTCGCCGAACTGGTTTACAAGATAACCAGCGACAACGGCTCCCACACGCCCTATGCCGACCCCAAGTATCCCCCGACTTCCTATACCGTCAGGGCCGTTATCTACGCGCTATTGGACCTGATCCTCTGGTTCGGCCGGGAAATGTCGAAAAGGCAGCAGTCGGCCGCCGACCGCTAGCTGCCGATTCAAATCTTCGCGTTCAGGTCCGGGAATTCAGTTTATTCCCCGTCTGCAGGTACCCGGGACTCGCAGGGAACCCCCGTCTGACAGAGGCCGCATCCGGTTTCCATAACGCCGTAAAGCTCTCCGGCCGAACGGCGCAGTTCCCCGTACACATACGCCTGGCATTTGTCCTTGTCGTGGCCCTCCCGGGAAATAGCCCCCGCCGGACACCGCCGGATACAGTGGCCACACTCTCCCTTACGGAAATAGAGGCAGTTGCTCCACGGATCGGCACAGCTCCGGGCGGTCGGCGGAATTTCCGCGTCCGTAATGACGCTGCCGCAACGATGGGCAATGCCCCTGTCGGTAATGAATCCGTCGTTCAGGCTGAATGTGCCGAGGCCCGCCGCGTAGGCGGCGTGTCGTTCCGACCAGGTCGAGGCCATGCCCACCCTCGGGTCCCTCACCGGGCGCCACATTCCCGAAATCAGGGGGGCAACGGCCTGGGCGCCCGCAAACCTCAGAAGATCGACCAGAAAGATGCGCAACTGCGTATTGAAGGCTTCACCGTGGGCGCGGGTCAAGGCCCACTCGCGTGAAGGCAGTTTCTCTGCCTTCCGGTTGCTTTCCCGCGTTTTCCCTGTAATCGGCAGTATCCAGCAGATCACGGTCTTTGCTTCTCCGACACCCGGCCCATAGGTGTTTTCCATGATCTCCGCCGGGGTCATATGGAACTCGCCGATTATCTTCCTGAACTTGTCGAATAGGGGATCATCGGCAGCGGCGAAACCGACCAGCGGTTCGTCGAAATAACGTTGTTTCCCGTCAGGGAAACGGTTGTCGGGACTTTCCAATACGAAATCGCGGATTTCGTCGCGGATAACCTGTTCCATATCAGCTTCCTCGCTAAGGGAAAGATCATTTCGGACGCAAAAAAAGCCGGTCATTTCTGAACGGCTTCATTGTCAATACATGCCTGCGTCCTTATTTTTTGGGTTGTTTAGCCACGATTTTATCTTTGATTTTTTCATATAAACTGTCAGGGATAATCTTCTTTGATTTCAGCTGGTCTTTCTTCGCGTACGGCCTGCCCGCGATTATCTTCTTTGCGTATGTGTCTCCCACGCCCGGTACGGCTTTCAATTCGGATTCGGATGCGCTGTTGATATCAACGAGCCCGATTTTTTCTTTTGCCGCCGTCGTCGCCTTCTCAGTCACCTTTGAAGGCAATTTTACATCAGTTGCGAATGCGGGTGCACCGGTCAAGACTAAAGCAAAGATCAACCCGACAAGCCCGCCCAGGTATCTGTTCATGACAAACCCTCCTTTTGATTTAATATGAATTTCACTATTGAAGTATTTAACCACACGATTTTGGCTTGTCAATCCGGGGCTTGAGGACGAATGCGCGGCGGCGAATCCCTTGACTTCACCGAAGCCTTGGCTTACCCTTTATTATAGGGAGTTCAATTTCGACGAGGAGGTTCGTCATGGGTAAAGTCATCAAATGGGAATCCGAGATGGACAAGTCCCTGACCCGGGGACAGGCGGAGAAAAAGCCGATCCTGCTCGATTTCTTCAACCCTGGCTGAATCGGCTGCAAACAGATGGGTGCGGTCACGTACCCCGACGAAAAGGTTGCTGAATTTGTAACAAACCGGATGGTGCCGCTTCAGGTGCTTTCCGACAGTCCACTGGCCGCCGATTTCAAGATAAAGTGGACTCCCACCATCATCGTCCTCGACTACTACGGCAAGGAACACCACCGGACAGTCGGTTTTTTTCCGCCCGAGGAGTTCATACCCTCATTGCTGCTGGGCATGGGTAAGATCGACTTCGACACGGAGCAATTTGACGCCGCGATACGGCACTTCGAAACGATCCTGGCCGATTATCACGGAAGCAGCGCCGCCCCTGAAGCCGTATTCCTCCGCGGGGTGAGCGGCTACAAATCCACCCACACCGCCGCACCCCTCAAGGAGGCATACAAGAAGCTGAAGGCGGAATATCCGGCAAGCGAATGGGTCAAGCGGGCTCAGCCCTACAGCCTGTTGTAGGCTCGCATTCGAAAAGTCAAACAGACGAAATCGGGGGGCTCCTTTGCCCCCCTTTTTTATGCCGGTAAGGATCCGGATCAATGCCTTTGCAATAAGGCTGGAGTTACTCTCTTTCGTCATTCCCACGCAGGCGGGAATCCGATAATTACAGATTTTTTCAAATTGACCGGATAGCCGCTTTCACTGCTGTTTCATCATTTTCGAAAACAATCAATATTGACAACTATCGTTTTTTTCGCTTATAAGAATAACTACTTACCTAAGAAAACGCGACCCGGATCATAAAGGACCGACAATGTTTGCCATGCACCACCCTCTCCACGTACATGAACCTCTGTTCCCCTGCCCTTCGTGCGAAACTGCCATGCTGTGCAGGACGAACACGGAAGGACTCCGGGAAAATGCAGTGACCGTACTTCTCTGCCCTTCCTGCGGTATCTATCATTCCATTAACATCACCGCATCGAAGCACAATCTTTTTGCCTCTCCCGTCCCGGCCTGACACCTTTTTCTTCCTGATATCATGAATTCTGAATCCTTGACGCCTGAACGCCGAGGCAAGCGGATTCAGATGAATTTAAAGGGATTGACTGCTTGACAACGGATGTAAAGTTGCTACGGTTAAAGAGTACCCGCGGTTGTACCCGGGAAAAATCAAAATTTCGGGAGATAGAGGGAAATGGCAAAAGGGAAAGTAAAATGGTTCAACGACGCTAAGGGGTTTGGTTTTATCGAACAGGAAAATGGTGAAGATATTTTTTGTCATTTTTCCGCTATCACCGGTGAGGGATTCAAATCCCTGCAGGAAGGGGACGCGGTAGAGTTCGATGTGGTCAAGGGCCCGAAGGGATTGCAGGCAGCCAACGTAAAAAAAATTTGAGTATTTTGCGAATGCGACAAAAAAGCCCCTGATTTTCAGGGGCTTTTTTGTTTGTCCTGAATCCGTGACGCCTGAAGGCCAAGGCAAGCGGAATGCCGGGGTTTGAACGCCGCTTACGTCGTTTCAAGCCTGTTACACCAGATGAACCTCGCCTGACAGTCTCATCCCACGGGAATGCAAGAATCGAGGCGTTCCGCGAAGACGAAGGTGTTCAGGCGTCACGGATTCAGGTTTGCATGAAACATTTTTCACGCAAGCGGCAGATCATCGGGCGCATGAGCCGGAATGACGGGGCAGTAGATCGTTCCACGTTCGTCGTTCATGCCACGCGGTTTATCCGTCCGGAGGAGAGTTATCCAGACCCGGACATTGTCAACGATGATAATAGTTACAAGGGCAATAACTGCGATGCTGAGAACAGTGTTGAGCATCATTCCCTTGGTCAGGTAGATCCTGATGTTCATGAACCCTGCCGCAAACGTCGTCAGGACCATGCAGGCGCACGGCACCGCCGTGACGAGGGCGTAGAGCTTCTTTGTCGCGATCCGGAGGATGATCGTCGTCCCGATGGCCAGGGCCAGCGACGCCAGCGTCTGGTTGGTAACCCCGAACATGGGCCAGATGGACGAGATATCTCCTGTGTAGAGTATGTACCCCCACGCAAAGGAGACGGTGCCGCTGGTCAGTATGACGCCCGGTATCCAGTCCGTCTGCTTAAGAGGCTTGTAAAGGTTCCCCAGGATATCCTGCAAAATGTAGCGCGCCACACGGGTTCCCGCATCAATTGTCGTCAGAATGAACAGCGCCTCGAACATGATGATGAACTGGAACCAGTATTTCATCGTATGCTGCAGTCCCTGGCCGATGTGAGAGAAGATGTGCGCCATGCCGACGGCCAGTGATATTGCCCCGCCGGGACGGTGTGAAACATCGAGTCCGACGAGCCTGCACAGCTCCGGCAGGTCCTTCACCGGCAAATTGAGCTTGGCAAAGGCCGCGGACGAAGTGTTGATGGCAAAGTAGTCATTGGGGACCAGGGTGACGGCCGCCAGGAGAGCCATCAGACCCACGAAGGCTTCGGTCAGCATTGCACCGAAACCCACCATCCGTATTTCGGTTTCCTTTTCCAGCATTTTCGGAGTCGTACCGGAGCCGATCAGGGCATGGAACCCGGAAATAGCGCCGCACGCGATGGTTATGCATACGTACGGCCAAACCGGCCCGGGGATGATCGGACCTCCGCCTGCGGCGAATTGGGTCACAAAGGGCATCTTCACCGAGGGGTTGACGAAGAAGAGCCCGAGCGCCAGTCCTCCGATAACTGCGATCTTCATGTAGGTACTGAGGTAATCCCGGGGCGCGAGCAGCAGCCATACAGGCAGGGCAGCCGCGCAGAAACCGTAGACCGGCAGCATGATCGAAAGGCTCTGTTTGCTGAAGGTGAACAATCCGGCAATGGACGATTCCGCGACCGGTGCGCCGAAATAAACGGCCGCAAGCACCGCTATAACGCCGAATATGGTCCCGGACAGGACCGCGCCCGGCCTGATCCTGAACATATATACGCCGACAATCATGGCAATGGGAATCGTCATGCCGATGGTGAACACTCCCCATGGGTTATTGTAGAGGGCATTCGTAACCGCCACTGCGAGACCGGCGAGCGCCACCAGGATGATGAACAGGGTAACCAGCGCGGTTGTCGCCCCGGTAAGCCTGCTTACGTCCTTTTTCGCGATTGCCGACAGGGATTGACCCTGGTGGCGGACCGACCCGAACAGAAGGATCATGTCGTGGACGCAGCCGGCAAAAACCGATCCCAGCAGAATCCAGATGAATCCGGGGCCCCAGCCGTACTGGGCGGCCAGCGTGGGGCCGATCAGCGGCCCCGCTCCCGCGATGGCGGCAAAGTGATGCCCGAAAACGACCCACCTGTTGGTCGGGACATAATCCTTCCCGTCATTGAAGGAAACGGCCGGAGTAATGTTCCGGTCGTCGAGCATCAGCACCCTGGCGCCGATAAAGGCCGAGTAGTAACGGTACGCCAGGGCAAGGGCACAGAGAGCCGAAATCAGCAGATAGGTTGCACTCATCGTTTAAACCTCTCGTTTGTTTGACAAACCTGAGGGAAGATATCAGTATAATTAATCCATGTCAATTAGCCGAGTGCAAAATTTTCATTTTCCGCCTTCGGGAAGGTTTCCCTGCTTCCGTGTCGATATCCGGCTGGCAATTTCAGCCGGTTCAGTTTTTTACGGTCGTGAACCGTTGATAAATTTCACCCCCCTGATGTCCCCCTAAATTCCCGCTGCAACTTGTAACCCGCTTATGGCCTGAAGCGTCTATTTTATTGAAAAGATACAAAGAAAAGCAAAAGGGCTCTGAGGAGGTGCCCTATGAAAAAGCTGCTTCTAATAATTGTCGCCCTTATGCTGGCAGGCTGCGTGGCCTATCCGGCATATTATGATGACGGGTATTATTATCCGGACTACGGACCGTATCCGTACGGTTACTGGGGACCGGACGTAAACGTCTTCGTTTCAAATTTCCACGGCGGGCACGGTTTCCATAGCCGGCACGGTTTTCACGATGGCCATGGTTTCCACGACGGGCACGGTTTCCATGGTGGCGGTTCCCATGGTGGTCATAGCTTTGCTGGTGGCGGCCACTGGGGCGGACACGGGCGTTAGCAAGTGGAGTTCCTGATAAGTTAAGCTGATTGGGTCCAATCTTTAGCTATCCCCCTCATCCACCCCTTCGGGGCACCTTCTCCCTCATGGAGAAGGGATTTACAGTATGCTGCCCTCTCAATAAGGAAGAGGGTGGCGCGTAGCGCCGGGTGAGGGGGATGGTATTTGCTCTGTTTTCGCAGCAGCGGAAGATTAGACCTAATCAGGAAGGTTAAAGCCGATTCGGTAATAGTAATGGGACTTTTCAACGGGAAAAGTCCCATTTTTGCGATACCCGGCTTACCGGCCAATGGACTCCCGCCGGCGAATGAGGGGCAGCCGCATACCAGCTCTTCAACCCTTCCAGGACGGCAAGGTCGATCGGGTCTCTGTCCTCGGCCCTGGAAGCAAGAGCGGCACACCGCAGAACATCTTCCGCGACATACCCTTTTACGGTGAATGGTTCCCCAATGGTAAGGCGGTTCTGGGTAAGGGTGCCGGTCTTTTCCGAACAGAGCACATCCATCCCGGCCATTTCCTCGATGGCGGACAACTTGCTGACGATTGCCTGGCGGCGGGCGAGATCCCGTGACCCTACCGCCATGGTCACCGAAAGAACCGTGGGCATGGCCATCGGTATGGCCGCCACGGTGAGGACCAGGGCGAACTGCAGCGAGGTGATCATGTTGTCCCCGCGAAACAGGGCGACTGCCAGTATCAGCGACACGAGTGCCAGCGCAATGACGATCAGGTAGTCGCCGATTTTGAGTACCGCCCGCTGGAAATGACTTACAGTGTGCGCCTCCTCCACGAGTCTGGCCGTCCTGCCGAAATAGGTCTCCCGGCCGGTGGAAGTGACAACGGCATCGCTTTCACCCCTTTTGACAATAGAGCCGGAATAGACCGCCTCGCCGGCTGTACGGGTGACCGGTAGAGATTCCCCCGTCAGGGCTGACTGGTCGATCTCCAGCGGTTCGGAGGAGAGAAGGCGGGCGTCGGCCGGCACAATATCTCCGATACGGACCCTGACCACGTCACCCGGCACCAGTTCCACGGAAGGGACGACGGTCCAGACGCCGTCCCGGCGGACCTTCGCCATCAGGGCAAGCCTGGCTTTGAGGGCGGCAATCGCGTTTCCGGCCTGGTATTCTTCCCAGAAACCCACCAATGCGTTCATGACCAGGAGTACCATGATAATGATAAAATCGGACCAGTGACCAACCGCGCCCGAAAGGAGCGCCGCCGCTTCGATCATCCACGGGATGGGGCCCCAGAAATAGGCAAGGAATTTAAGCAGGGGATTGACCTTTTTTTCCTGAAGCTCATTCGGCCCATACTCGAAGAGCCTGCGACGTGCCTCATCCTGACCCAACCCCTCTGGGGACGTGCCGAGGCCGCGGAAAACCTCGGGCAGGGGAAGCGACGCCAGTCCCTCTGCATCCGGGTGGTGACGCGGCAACTTCCTTTTATTTTCTCGATTTGCCCGCATATTTGGCAGCCTTCCCATCACAGACGTGAAATGATCACACCTCTTAATCCGAAAGTCAGTATTTAGTACCGTGCCAAACGAATATCATAATTTAAAATTACCTGCCAAAAGCAGGAAATCAAGCGATCCGAATTCCGAAAATAGCGGAAAATCCCGGCAATAACATTGTGGTGGCTGACGCTCTGAACTGGCTATTTTCCGCGGAGGCTGTACAATAAACTTTGAAGAGGCTGGAGAAGCAAGGGGACAAAAGTTTGAAGCAGCGCAGGCGAAGGCTTGAGTTGAAACATCAAGCGGAGGAGGAACAGGAAATGCCGGCGGACGAGGCAAGAAAACTGGTCGAAGGATTGACGGGCAAGCTGGAGGAAGTATTTTCCCTGAATCGGCAGAGAGCAAGGCTTGTTGACATACTCATATCCGCTTCCGCCGGAGATATGGCGGAAACGGAGAAGGAACTGGAAAAAACCGATAATGATCTTTTCAGGAACGAGACGGAACTGAAAGCCATCAGTCAACAGATAACAAATATGCTTCGCCTGCTTCTGAGCATGCGTCGCGGCCAGGTGCCGGGGGTGAATGCCCGCGAGCTTGCCGGCCTGTTCAATGCCGATTGCAAAGGACCGATAAAGCTCCTTATTCCATTTGATGACCAGGGAGAAAAAAGGGACGGCGGTCATTGAGCGTCATCCCTTTTTTGGGCGCCTACGCACACAATTTCAGATTACTTCTTCTTGTGGCAATCCTTGCAGGCCACCGGCCCCTTGCCCTTAGCCTTGTGGCAGTCCCAGCACATCTTGTGGGCCGTGTCCTTGCCGAAGTTGTCTATCGTGCCGATTTTCCTGGTGTGGCACACCTTGCAGTCCTTGACCATTTGCTGGTGCATTTTGTGGGGAAATTTCACATCGCCCATCTTCGCCGGAAAGGTAATTACATCGGCCGCAAACGAAATACCCGCACAGGACAGGAGCAGCATTACAGCAGCAACAAGCTTCTTCATTCGTTTTCACCTCCTTTTGTCCTGAAAAAAACAACCTGCCACAGAGACACAAAGACGCAGAGCAGCCCGCGGTTTTCCAGGGAACTTTCTCTGAGCCTCTGTGGCGCCATGCCGTTTTCAGGTTTATTAATGAATCATGGACAGGCCAAAATACCGACCCTCAGCCCTCAGCCTAATCAGTGCTCCCCATTGGCGGGAACAGACTTGCAGCCGCCGAAGATGCTGGAGATGCCGCCGTTTTTCTCCTTCACGTCCATAAGCCACGAGCTGTAGACATGATTGATGATGAAGGCGACGATGACCCACATCAGACCATGGTGTACAAGCCGCAGCACCTGGTTGCCGAAGAGAGGATTCATCCAGCCGAAGACGCCGTGAAGCGCCGAGCCCGGAGCGTACTGGGCGTAAAGCGCAAACCCTGTCAGTATCATCACCAGATAAAAGCCGAAGATGAACAGATAGACGGAACTCGCCATGGCGTTGTGCCCGACGCAGTGAGGCGGCTTTGGCTTGAAGAAGATATAAAAGAGGAATGTCCCCTTCATGTTCTCGCGCCCTTCCTTGAACAGGTAGGGAACGAAGGTTCGCCAGTTGGCGTATTCATTGCCCTTGAAAGCCCAGTAGATGCGGCTTGCTACGCTCACCGAGAAGACAAAGCCTGCCACGAAGTGAACGAACCGCACCCACCCCATGACATACTGGGAGGCGCTAAGCGCCAGGGTCTTCGGTGCGCCGATATACAGCCCGGTCGCGATCAGCGTGAATATGCAGATGAAGTTGACCCAGTGCACGATCCGTACCGGCCATTCCCAGACGTATTTGGAAACAAGTTTTTCCATCTCTTTCCTCCCGGAATGAAAAGCGTTACTCACGCAAAGCCGCAAAGTCGCAAAGAAGAACTTACAAAACTATTTAAACCCGAATTAACAGGGATATACAGGCTTGCGCGCCGTAACGCTTCAGCGTGCAAGCAGGATGTTCAGGATAAAAGCAAAATCATTTTAGGGTTGAATCAAAAGCCCTTAACCTTAATAAATTACCGAACGCCGACCCCCAAAGAGTGTTTTCCCATCAGCCTGCCGATTTATCCGCGTTCAGTTGCCATTTTCAGGTTTAATCCTGAATATTCCTGTTCATTGCCTTTGCCTTTCTTTGCGTCTTGGCGTCTTTGCGTGAGAAGGATGTTAAAGCACTTCCACCTTCACCAGTTCGTTCCCCGTCTGATCCATGACGTGAACGGCGCAGGCGAGACACGGATCGAAGGAATGCACTGTGCGCAGTATCTCGAGCGGCTGCTTCGGATCGGCGACAGGGGTTCCCACAAGAGCCTCCTCGTACGGGCCTCTCAATCCCCTGGCATCTCTTGGCGAGGCATTCCAGGTGGAGGGAACCACTGCCTGATAGTTGCTGATCTTTTTGTCTTTTATCCTTATCCAGTGGCCGAGAGCCCCGCGCGGAGCCTCGTGCCAGCCGCAGCCCGCCGCCTCTTCCGGCCAGGTCGAGGGGTCCCATTTCTCGCCGTTGTGCACGGCGAGATCGCCGCTTTTCATGTTGGCGGTGAGCTTGTCGAGATAGGTGGGAAGCTGCGCCGCGATGAGCGAGGATTCGATGCCGCGGGCGGCGGTTCTACCCAGGGTGGAGAAAAGCGCCTCGGGTCGGACATTGAGCTTCGCCAGAACGCCGTCCACGGCCTGCTTCACCTGCTTGTGCCCGGAGGCGTATGCCACGAGCAGCCGCGCCAGCGGCCCCACCTCCATGGGCAGGTCGCTGTAGCGGGGCGACTTCACCCAGGAGTATTTGCTGTCCGTGTTCAGGTGCTCATAGGGAGGCTTGGGACCTGTATACTTGTAGTTGGTCTCTCCCTTCGAGGGATGAAGACCCTTGCCGCTCCCAACAGAGTACTCGTACCAGGAGAAGTCCACATATTCCGCTATTTTCTGCTCGTCTACCGGATAGACCCTGGAGAGGTCCTTGCCCACGACCGCTCCCCGCGGCATCCAGAGGGTTTCGGGCTTGCCGCTGTTGTCGGAGGGGAAATCGCCGTAGGACATGAAGTTGCCCGCACCGCCGCCGATTGTGGCCCATTCCTTGTAATATGACGCTATGGCGAGGAGATCGGGAATATAGACCTTGTCGACGAAGTCCTTTGCCCGTCCCAGGATGATCCGGATTTCCTCCAGCTTGTTGTCGTTAAGGGCTGTCTGGGAGTCGGGATCGAGGGTACAGGCCATACCCCCCACGAGGAATGTCTGCGGATGAGGGTTTTTGCTCCCCAGGATGGCGTGCATGCGGATCACGTCTTTCTGCCATTCGAGGGCTTCCAGATAATGGGCGGTGGCCATGAGGTTGGCCTCCGGGGGAAGCTTGTAGCCGGGATGTCCCCAGTAGGCATTGGCGAAGGGACCTAGTCTTCCCTTGGCGACGAAGGCCTTCAGCTTTTCCTGCACTCCCCGGAAGTAGGTGGGGGAGTTGAGCGGCCAGTCGGAGATGGATGCGGCCAGGGATGCAGTCTTCACCGGGTCGGCCTTGAGGCCTGAGGTTATGTCCACCCAGTCGAGGGCGTGGAGGTGGTAGAAGTGTATTACGTGGTCCTGGACGTTCTGGATGCCCATGATCAGGTTTCTGATCAGTTCGGCGTTTTCCGGGATTTTTACTCCCAGGGCGTTCTCGACGCTTCTCACGGAGGCTATGGCGTGGACGGTGGTGCACACCCCGCAGAACCTCTGGACGAAATACCAGGCATCACGGGGGTCCCTTCCCTTGAGGATGTTTTCTACGCCGCGGAACATGGCGCTCGAGCTCCAGGCATCGGCAATTTTCCCGCCGCTTATCTCGGCTTCGATGCGCAGGTGCCCTTCTATTCGGGTGATGGGGTCTATGACGATCTTTGCCATGTTATCTCAGTCCTCCTTTTTCGCTTCTGCGTCTTTGTCTTTTTTCACGGCATTGATGATCCCGTGGCCGGCAAAGGCTGCTGCTGTCGCCACCGCCACCGCCCCGCCTATCTTGTCGGCGGTAAGCTCTATGCCGAAGCCGGGAACATGGGGAAGTCTCTTGTAGAGGGGGGACATGGAATCCCAGAACCCTGCCTCGGAACAGCCCGCGCAGCCGTGGCCCGCACCCACCGGCCAACTGGTCTTTTCGTTGAATTTCTGCGTCGGGCAGTTGTGCCAGGTCTCGGGTCCCTTGCACCCCATCTTGTACAGGCAATGGCCTTTGCGGTGGGCCGCATCATCCCACTGCTCCACATACTGGCCGGCGTCGAAGTGGGGTCTTCTCTCGCAGTTGTCGTGGATTCTTTTTCCATAGGCAAAAAGAGGTCGTCCCTTGCTGTCAACAGCGGGAAGTTTTCCGAAGGTGAGGTAGTGGACGACGGTGGCGGTGAGGTTGTCGGGGTTGAGGGGACAGCCGGGGAGGTTTATCACCGTGGCGCCGGGAACGGCTTCTTTTATACCGATCGCGCCGGTGGGATTGGGAGAGGCGGCGGCCAAGCCTCCGTAGGCGGCACAGGTGCCTGCGGCGATGACGGCGAAGGCGTCGCCGCACACTTCGCGGGCGATGTCGAGGGCGGTTTTGCCGCCGATGCAGCAGTAAACTCCTTCGTCTTTAACCGGGATGGAGCCTTCTACCACGACCAGGTATTTCCCTTTCTGCTCTTTTAACACCTTGTTTCTCGCTTCTTCCGCCTGGTGGCCGGCTGCGGCCATGATGGTTTCGTGGTAGTCGAGCGACAGTACATCGAGGACAAGGTCGGCTACCTTGGGGCTGGAGGCCCGAAGAAGCGCCTCGGTGTCCCCGGCGCAGTCCTGGAATTCGAGCCAGACGAGAGTCGGCCGCTTTATGTCATCGAGGGCGTGGGCTATTTTCGGTGCAAAGGCCGCCGGCAGCGCCAGCGCCGCCGACATGGCCGTGCAGAATTTCATGAAGTCGCGCCGCGATATCCCCTTTTCCTCCCAGACGGTGGCCTCTTTCCCGCCCCCCTCCGGTTTGTTCTCTTCTTGCCTGTCCATGCTGAGGAACCTCCTGTTATGATCTTGTTTCACGATATCCGTAGGGGCAAACCTTGTGTTTGCCCGAATCTTGTGTTTGTCGGTGTGCCGGAGAAGGGCGACGCATGCGTCGCCCCTTCATCATCCGTGTTTTCAGCGTATTAAGGATTTTTCTCCGTTCCGATCATTTCCCTTCCGCCGTGTGGCACTCGCTGCAGTTGGTTTTTGTGAGCTCATCCCCTATGTCCACTGGATGTACGAAGTTGGCCGTATTCGCCCCGGCGGGGATGTTTTCCTGCTTCTGGCCGGTGACCGTGTGGCAGAGGTTGCAGTCCTTGGAGATTACCCGGCCGTCGGAGGATTTGTGCTTGCCATCGTGGCAGCGGAAGCAACCGGGAGAGTAGAAGTGGCCGATGTTGTCCGGGTGCGTATTCCACGCGGTCTTCATTTCCGGGAAGAAGTTTCTGGAATAGATATCCCGGACTTCTTTCACCGCGTTTTTAATTGCGGCGGATTTTGCCAGGCTTATGGACGGATAGTTCTTGAGGTAGTAGCCGGTGATGCCGTTCTCAATGGACTTGAATGCCTCGGCTTTCGTCTTGTACGGTTTGGAAAGAAGCTCAACCGCCGTCTTCTTCAGATAGGGAAGAGAGGGATCGATGCGGCCGCTGACGAAGTTCTCGTCAATCTCCTGGCTGGGCGAGCGGAAGATGTGGGTCGGACGGTTGTGGCAGTCGATGCAGTCCATGAGCCGCTGTTTGGCGCCCGAGATCTCGTTTTTGGCGAGGGGTTTATCCGTGTCCGTGTATTCGGTTATCCTGCCGTCCTTGCCCTTCACCCTGATGTACGCGATGTCCTGGCGGGCATTGTCTCTCGCCTGGTAATATACCTCGCTTCCTATGTGCCAGTGGATGCCTGTTGTGTTGGGCGCCTTCGGCGCTCCTCCCGTTTTCAGCACCATGTCGATTTCACGGGGCGAGTTTTTCTCATCTGAGGCGAAATGATAGAATACCTTGTTCCTCTCGGAATAGAATTTTCCCGGCCAGTGGCACTCTTCGCAGGTTTCCCTCGCCGGGCGAAGGTTTGCCACAGGGGTTTCGATCGGCGTCGGGTAGTTGTGGACCAGGACCGCCCAGAGCTGTTTCATGCCGGTAAGCTTTGTCTTGACGAACCATTTCGCCCCGGAGCCGATGTGGCATTCCGCGCATTTGACTCTGGCATGTGGGGAGTTCTCCCAGGCCGTGTATTCCGGGGTCATGACCGTATGGCAGAGCTTGCCGCAGAAAGCCGTCGATTCGGTGTATTCGTAACCTTTTATGGCGGTTATGGAAATGATCAGGAGAAAGACCATGATCGCGGTGCTGAAAAAGAAAAATTTCAGACGGTGATGGGGGTCGTTGAAATCGATGGCCGGCAGGGATGGCTCTTCCCGTCCACGCTGGTGCCTGCGCCTGCGCGTCCGCAACGCACCGGCCAGAACCAGGAGCAGACCCATGGCGAACATTACCGGAAAGGTAAAATAGACGAGCCCCGCATAGGGGTTGGAAGAGCCGACAATCTCCTCCATGGCGAGGAATGCGATCATCAGCCCCGCCGCGCCGACCGAGAGTATCACTCCGGTGAGGCTTACCAGGTTGTACATGGATCCGAGTTTCTGCTTCATTAAATAGTCCCCCCGTTTGTTGTTCTTTCATGCTTAATGAATGGATTCGTACACTGTGATATTTAATGGAACGATGGGCGGCATAGACGGATACCGCCGGGAATTAACAGCAATCCTCGTCGGCATGCGAATGAAAATAAATGACGCAAGTCAAAAAAAGAAATTCTCTTGTAGGAAAACACGGGTGAGCGTAAGAAGGATGCGCCTCCGCACATGGGGGTGCAATGCCGCCATCTGTTTTACCGCTGTAAAAACTTGTAATTAGCCGTGGTTTAGGGTAGTAATGTGCTATATATCGAGTTTTCAGCAGTTCAGGTGAATCTCCATGAATTACCGCCATACTCAAATCGGCTACATAACTATAACTGCCCTCGGTGCCGTAATATTCCTCATCATCGAACAGATCCAGTTTTTCGGCTCTGACCCTCTTCAGATAGCCGTGTTGGCAATTCTCGTCGTCTGTCTTTTGATATTCTCGTCACTCACCATCGAAGTCGGAAACGGGTTTCTGAACTGGAAGTTCGGCTTTGGGTTGATTCATAAGAAGGTTCCGGTCGCCGATATAATTCGCGCGACCCCGATAAAATTGTCTTTGTTTCATGGCTGGGGAATACACTTGACGACTGGCGGGTGGCTTTATAACGTCTCGGGGTTCCAGGCGGTCGAGTTCGAATTGAGGGGCGGGAAAAAGTTCAGACTGGGTACGAATGAACCGAAAAAGCTTGTGCAGGCAGTATCCGTGCTAATCGGACAATGAAGAGAAAACGCAGGTATTTTTAAAGCACATCCCGTTTTGGATTCGGAACCGATGCAACCGCGAATTAATTTCCTGGAATATGAGACATTTTAATCAAAAAATCACCCGCCTTCCAAAAAGCCATCATTTTTCCATACCTGAAATAAGGTGCGGATTCCGCTAATCGGGAATAACGAAAGCCGGGGATAAAAGCCTCAAACGCTTGAGCCTCCGCAAATAGTGATATCCCAAAAGAGTAATGACAAATGGCACGTCTCATGCTTTTAACAATCCCAGAAGTTAATTAAATACCAGGAGAGTAACAAGATGACAAAAAAGCTTACCATGGGATTGATGATGATCGTGGCCGTTTCTCTGTTTGCCAGCACTTCGGTAGTCTTTGCCGAATCCAATTGGGCAAAAGAGCATCCCCGCAGACACGAGGTAAACCGGCGTCTGAAGAACCAGAACCGTCGCATCCATAAGGAGGTCAGGGAAGGGGAAATGACAAAAGCCGACGCGAGTAAACTGCATCGGGAAGACCGTGGTATCCGCCAGGAAGAAAAGATTATGGCCAGACAGAACGGCGGTCACATCACAAAACAGGAACAGAGGACGCTTAACCAGCAGGAAAATGGGGTTAGCCGGGAAATCGGCAAATAATTTCTTCTTTAACCGGCAGCGGATGAAAAATGGCGAGGCTGAAATCCTCGCCATTTTTCGTTTCCGAAATCGGTACATGTGTTATCTCGATGGATAACCCACGGACTGGGCGAGGATGATTTTCTGATCCGGACGCAGTTTCATCACCTTTGCCAGTTTATCCTTGTCTATTGACGCACGTACGACGGTTGCCAACCCCTCCGAGGCACAGTACAGATAGACATTCTGGCTGATAAAGCCCGTGTCTGCCGCGGCATAAATCATTCTGTTCTCGTGTGCCACCTTCGTGAACCTTGAAATATCCGATACATAGACAAGATTGATGGCTGCTTCCCTTGCATAGGGCTGCGTACCTGTCAGAGCCCTTATGTCTTCAGACAGAACCTGCGTCAATGCATGGGTTCTTGCGTCGAACAGGTAAAGTCCAGAAGGCGTTGCAACATATATGTCAATGTCCTGGCAGTTCATGGCGGAGGGGGCGGTACGTTTTCCGGATTCCGGACGGTTTATCCCGAATGCGGCCCAAAGAAGATTCGAAAGCGTTTGCAAGGACAGTTTTTCGGTGCTGAACGAACGGGATGAGCTCCTGTCCTTCAGCACCTGCATCAGAGGCCTGCCGCCGGAAATTTGCGGTCTTGGCAGCGTTATGGGCCGTAACTCCGCAGCCGGGGCTGTAAATGGAACAAACGTAAATATGGCCCCGACCAAAAACAACATACACGCTCTTTTCATGACATGCCTCCGTTCCAGTTTTTTCAAAATTATACCCGTTTATCAGTCAAATTTTTTACACAAGCAACATAAGCAGTTGATTATGTCGCATAATCCTTGGCAGAGAGGTAGTCATTCGAAAGCGTGCCGGATTTTCCGGTTTCTTTACGGTGACCTGGATCCGTGACGGCTAAACGCCTGGGCAAGCCGAATGCAGGGATTTATTCCGTATTCCGTATTCCGTATTCCGTATTCCGTATTCCATATTCCGTGACCGTGATCCGTGTCCATGGACATGGCTTTACGGGGAACGGAAACCGGACACGAATCACTGAAGATCCGAGGCATTCTGCGCAGACGAAGGCCTGAAGGCGTCACGGATTCAGGTGTGACATAACATATTTGTCCTCACTGGGTTGAGCACGGGCAGATATCAGTTGAGATACAATACTGAAGGCGATTTCAACCGTAGTCTCCGCCTTGATTTCCAGACCTATGGGGCAGTGTACCCTCCGCAGCTGATTTTCGCTGAAACCCTCGGACAGGAGCAATCTGAACAGTTCGTCCCGCTTCCTTTTGCTCCCGAGCATGCCTATGTATCGGGCTTTTGTCGCAAGCGTCCGTGTAAGGGCTGTTTTGTCATGTACGTGTCCCCTGGTAACTATGACCAGGAAACTGTCGCTGTCGATTTCAAGCCCGTCGCAGCAGCTTCCGAAAGAGTCAATGACCTTAATATCGTCGGCCGATGGAAACCGCTCCGGATTTGCGAATTCCGCCCTGTCGTCAAGCACGACCACGCGAAATGCGGCCATCTCGGCCAGGACAGCCAGCTTTTGCGAGATGTGCCCGGCGCCAAAGATATACACGGTGGAGGGAGCGAAGCACCGCTCGACGAAAAAACGTCTTCCTTCGCCGTCAACCAGTATAGGATAGGAGGACCGGTATGCTTTCTCCTTCAGTGTTTCCAGCAACTCGCGGGACAGTTTGAAATCACCGACAACCGAGCCGTCCTCAAGGGCTACGCAATGGGTGATTTTTTCCATCGTTCCGTCGACCGGCCCAAAGTCGGCAATCAGGTAGCATTTTGCATTCTCACGAAGGGCCTCCTGCAATGTTTTAAATACAGTGACATTTGTCGGGTTGCAGGTTATCGGCTCGACCAGCACTTCCACGCGTCCGCCGCAGATCATCTGCATGCTGGCGGCATCGGCACCGGTGAGATTGAACTTCATGATTCTGGCGTTCCCGGTCCGGAACACTTCTCCGGCGACTTTGGATGCCGCCGCTTCCAGTGCGCCGCCGCCGATGGAACCAACGGATGATCCGTCCCGGCGAACGATCATTTTCGCTCCGGCCAGACAAGGGGCCGAACCGGATTTTTTAAGAACGGTCGCCAGTACTATATCCTCTCCATTACTCTGAAATCCGCAAACTGCATCAGCTGCCCAACTGACTAACATGGTGATTCCTTTCCATATCATTTTATTAGGTCCAATCTTCGGCCGCAACTTTTCCCCTTCCCTTGACAGGAGGGGGCGAGGGGGTGGGTGAAGCTTCAAATAACGGATACAGTGGAACTTTCACCCACACCCCGACCCTCCTCCGTTGTATAGACCGGAGTCAAGGGGGCGGGAGGTTTTTCAAGCCAGCGGAAGATTAGCGTTAATTACTTTACTTTATACCCGGATAATGAAAAAACCCGCACGGATACCGGTTCATATGGCATCAATACGGGTTTCGTTAAGTCTGCCATGCAGAGGACGAAGTGAGCGCTTGAATTGAATGTTACATATTTATGGGACGAATCCGACCCAACGCTGCAACTGCCGTTGAATCGCATACATGCAATCCATTAAACTGATTTTTTTGTATGTCGGCATGAATATAGCGTTTATTGTCAGGTATCGTATAGCAGTTTATTACTTTAAAAGTCAAGTTTTACGTTTGAAAGTTGATTTATCGACTTGTTTTTTCAGGACAATTATATTTCAGTTAAAGGACTGCGTATCCCTTGCCCTGCACTTGGCGCAAAAATCAAGTTCTTTTCCCTGCGTTGCCAGCCCGCCGCTTTCGATAAAGTCATCGAGCTTCCGGCAGAACTGCCCGAGCGACCGGCGGCAGTAAATAACGGGAAGCCCGAGACGATCAGCGTCTTCACGCACTTTTTTGGCGAGGCTGTGACTCAGGTAATCGCAAAGGAGAACAACAATTTTCGTGTCCCTGGGAATGGTTTTTCTCAGGTCTCCGGCTTTTCTGCCGGTCCAGTGTTCCACCCTGGTTACACCCTTACCCGCAAACACCTTTTCGATCGGTTTAATATAATCGCCGCCGACTATTACCGCTGTCATGGGTAACCTCCCCCCTTTCCGTGCAACCTTGGTCCCCTAATCATGCTTCCGAGAAGAGCGCAGTACTGAGATATCTCTCTCCGGTATCCGGAAGGACGACCACAATCAGCTTCCCCTTGTTCTCCGGCCTTTTCGCCACCTGCAGGGCGGCAAAGGCGGCCGCGCCGGAAGATATGCCGACTAGAAGCCCTTCCCGTTTGGCCAGCTGGAGTCCGGTGGCGAAAGCGTCTTCATTTCGTACGGGGTAAATCTCGTCAATGATTCCGGTGTTCAGGACGTCGGGAACAAAACCCGCGCCTATCCCCTGAATTTTGTGCGGTCCGGGCTGGCCGCCGGCAAGGACGGGCGAATCGAACGGCTCCACCGCGATGACCTTGAAATCCGGTTTGCGCTGTTTGATGATCTCGCCGATTCCGGTAATGGTCCCGCCGGTGCCTACCCCTCCGATCAGGATATCGACTTTTCCGTCCGTATCTTCCCAGATTTCCTCAGCCGTTGTCGCCCTGTGAACGGCCGGGTTCGCCGGGTTTTTGAACTGCTGCGGGACGAATGAATTGGGGGTTTCCGCCGCCAGCTCCGCAGCCTTCTCGATCGCCCCGCGCATCCCTTTCGCTCCGGTTGTAAGGACCAGTTCGGCCCCGTAAGCCCTGAGCAGATTTCTCCGCTCGATGCTCATCGTGTCGGGCATGGTCAGGATCAGCCTGTAGCCCCGGGCGGCCGCAACGAACGCCAGGGCAATGCCGGTATTGCCGCTGGTCGGCTCGATGATTACGGAATCCTTGTTGAGCAGCCCCTTTTCCTCGGCATCGAGTATCATGCTGAATCCGATACGGTCCTTGACGCTGCCTCCGGGATTGAAGGATTCCAGTTTGGCGACCACATCCGCCCCGTTGCCTTCATTGAAACGATGCAGGCGCAGAAGTGGAGTCCTCCCGATCAGCTCCGTTAGATTGTCGTAAATTTTTGCCATGATTCATTTCCTCCTTTAATTTTTTGCTCGTGACCAGTTGATCATTTCCAGAAAAGTGGTGATTTCTAGCCGGTCAGCTTTTTCCCAATCTTTTCCTCTCTTCCCAGAAGCATGTCAAACCAGTGAAACGCCATCTCGTAATGGATATCGTGTTCGCCATCGAATATTTCGAAAAAGAACCTTTCAGCGCCCAGCTTTTCAAGTTCCAGCGCCAGTTTCCAGGAGTGGCCGTAAGGGACGACCGGGTCATACCGCCCGTGATGGAGCGAGAGGTTTACCGAGGCAAGTTCTTTTACGAATTTAATCGGAGACCTCTCGATATATTCCCGGTCCGTTTCGGGATCAGTTCCGGGACTTCCGCCGCAGCAGGCGGCGACATGCCCGGCATATTCCGGATTTTCCCCATGCCATGCTGCCAGATCGGTAATGGGAACCCAGGCGCTTACCCCCTTCCACTGGGCGGGTGCATGGGCCGCCATCATGAGCGCCATGTGTCCGCCGCCGCTGCCTCCCAGAAGAAATACATTTTCGCCATCGATGGGATAGTCCGCTGCCACCTTGTCCAGAGCGTCCAGTATATCCTGCCTGGCGATCGGGGATGCGCAAGCCTGGCGGACACGCGGATTCGTGGACAGGTTGGGTCCGCGGAACTCGGGCAGAAGAAGCGCCCAGCCCCTCTCGCGGCAATAGGGGAGCATCTGCTCCACCTGGTTGAAACGGTTGTAGCTCCACGTGTGAAGGCCGACTATCAGCGGCACGCCGGTCTTTCCGTTGGGAAAAAAGAAAAGTGATTTTTCGCTTGAACCGTCAAGAATAGATGTGATGGAAAGTTCCGTCATATTGATTCTC
The DNA here is from genome assembly GCA_035686205.1 of Geobacteraceae bacterium. Taxonomy (GTDB): domain Bacteria; phylum Desulfobacterota; class Desulfuromonadia; order Geobacterales; family Geobacteraceae; genus CAIWTU01. The sequence continues at coordinate 12,892 of DASRZQ010000198.1, read as the reverse complement.
CGTCCCTGATCACCCCGAGTTCCAGTTCATACAGCCAGTCGCCCCATCCCCTGGCCCAGCTTCTCAGTTCCCTTGCGGACAGGGGATTGGGGATATCCACATTTTCGTTTTCTATTATCTTTCGGGCCAGCCGCCGGTATATGTATGCATGATTGGATCGCGGCCCTGCCTCGATTACCGTTTGACCGTACAACTCGCTCTGAATCACCACCGAGGAATGGGGCAGGCATGCTGTGACCCTGGCGCCGGTTTTCCCGGCAAAATCCCTTACTATGGATTCGGCAAACGGCGCCGTCAGCCCGTTGGCGATGATGCCGCCGAGACTGGGACCCCCTGCCCCGGCGTATTTACTAATCGCCCTGAATATGTTGTTGGTGGTGAAGAGCGAAGCGAAATCCGACGAGCTGACCACGTACGCCTGTTCGTAAACGGTGCCTCCCGCGGGGAGAGTGAATGCACCGCAGATGACCTCGGCGGGAAGGACATAAAGAACCGCGTCCGGCCGGAATTCGTCGAACAGCCTTACCTTGTCGAACAGGGAAAATACCCTTGCGATGCTGCGGCCCGCGCATTCTTCCGTCTGGAACAGGCTGAACGCCTCGATGCAGAGCACCCCGTTGAAACCGGATACGGCGAAATCTTCAATCGACGCCGTACCGTTCCTTTGAAGCACCTCAAGTACCGTCGGGATCTCACGATCCCCCCTCAGGGTGACGGTGGCGTCATTCTGGGGATCGCAGCCGGCCAGGATCACCCGGCGTCCCTCTTCCGCTAGCGCCGCGCTGACATTGGCCGCGACGGTGGATGCCCCGCCCCCTCCATTGCCGTATATCGCGATATGTCTGGCAGTCATGCAACCTCCTTTCAACAGGGCAAACAGTTTATAGTTGACGTCACACTGCTTTTTGCCCGCGGTTTTCAGCCGAGTCTGATCTTCTCGCTCTTGTCGATCTGGATCACCCTGCCGTCCTGGATCACCAGGCTTACCGTACCGTACCGGATTTCCTTCAGAGCCGCCCGCATGCGCATTTCAAGTTCCGGGCTCCATTGCGTCGTATTTTCGGATTCGATTGATTTTTTCATGCACCCCGTTTACCTCCCGGGTTCCGGCGGATGCGCAAAAGTATTCCCTCCGTCTGAACCGTCAAATCGAGTAATCCTGCAGGAACACCCTCACATTGCGCGGCTTTATAAAGACCCTGTCACCCGTTCGCAGGCCGAGTTCCCGGTACCGTTCCCTTGTCAGCTCCGCTTCGATTATCTCAAGCGTGTCCAGACGCTCGAGCTCGAACCTGGCGACGGACCCGGCGCCCTGGATATGGAGGACGGCGGCCTCGATTTCATCGCTCCCCTGCCGGGCGCGGTTGATCTCTATGTCGTAAGGCCGGACATAGGCGACGACATGGCTGCCGTCGACCTCCCGGCACTCCGGAATGTCAACGGTCATGTCCGCGATTTTCGCGGAACCGGAATGCACCCTGCCGTGAAACAGGTTGACATTGCCCAGGAAGTTGAAAACGAAAGGATTGGCGGGCTTGTCGTAAACCTCTTCCGGGGTCCCGGCCTGCTCGATCTTTCCTTCGTTCATGACCACGATGCGGTCGGCCACTTCAAGGGCCTCCTCCTGGTCATGGGTAACGAAGACGCTGGTGACATGGATCTCGTCGTGGAGCTTGCGCAGCCATCGCCTCAGTTCCTGCCGCACCTTTGCGTCGAGGGCTCCGAAGGGCTCGTCGAGGAGAAGCACCTGCGGCTCCACGGCGAGTGCCCGCGCCAGGGCGACCCTTTGCCTCTGCCCTCCGGAAAGCTGTGCGGGATAACGCTTTGCCAACTGCTCCAGCTGCACGAGCTTAAGGAGACCGTGAACCTTGTCGCGGATCTCGCTTTTACCGGGACGGAATTTTTTCGGCTTGACCGTCAGCCCGAAGGCGACGTTGCCGAAAACGGTCATGTGCCGGAACAGGGCGTAGTGCTGAAATACGAACCCCACCTGCCTTTCCCGGGCATCGTGGCCCGTTGCATCTACACCGTTGAACAGAATCGAACCCCGGTCCGGAGACTCCAGTCCGGCAATGATGCGCAGCAGCGTCGTCTTGCCCGAGCCCGAGGGGCCAAGCAGCGCCAGCATTGTCAGGAGTGACGCCACTGCAAATGCCGCGGCAAAATTGTATTCGTTGTACAGAATCTCCACATGGAGCGGGATGGTATTGGTCAATCCCCGGATATGGCCCGAGACCACCGATACCGCTCCGAACTCTCCCATCGCACGGGCGTTGCAGAGGATAACGCCGTAGATAATGCCCCATTTGACGTTCGGCAGCGTCACCCGGAAAAAAGTCGTAAACCCGCCGGCGCCCAGGACGAGCGCCGCCTCTTCCTCTTTTTTTCCCTGTGTCTGCATGAGCGGGATCAGCTCCCTTGCGACAAAGGGGAAGGTCACGAAGATAGTAGCCAGGACGATGGCCGGCACGGCAAAGAGTATCTTGATCTGGTGGGCCTCCAGCCAAGGACCCATCCAGCCCTGGAGCCCGAACAGCAGGACGAAGATGAGACCGGCAATTACCGGGGACACGGAGAATGGAAGATCGATCAGGGTAATGAGCAGGCTCTTGCCCCTGAAATCGAACTTGTCGATTGCCCAGGCCGCGGCGACACCGAAAACCAGGTTCAGGGGGACGCTGATCGCGGCGGCAAGCAGGGTAAGCTTTATGGCCGCAAATGCATCCGGCTCGATAATCGCCGCGAAATAGGCACCCAGCCCCTTGTCGAGGGCCTGAACAAAGACCGAAACAAGCGGGATGAACAGGAACAGCGCCAGGAACAGCAGCACGACCGCCGTCAAGCCCCAGCGGACAGGCGCCGGTCCGGTGAGGCTTTTCCGCATTTTTTTATTATTCTTTTTTGTCGGTTCAAACGGCATGTGTATATGTTCTCCGGTCGTGCGACATGCGGTAGTCTGGCTTTAAACGTGATATGTATGACCAGGTGAAAATTTTGGAGCTCAAGTCATCCAATGAGTTATAACTGAAAGCGACTTGTCGTCGCACGTAGAATGTCGCACGGCCTCTATCATCTTTCCTCATAACGCCTGCTCACCACTGCAGCAGATTGATGAAGAACAGGATGGTAAACGACGCACCCAGCATCACCGACGCGATGGCGGTGGCGCCGGCGTAATCGTACTGCTCCAGCTTGGTTATAATTAACAACGGCGTAATCTCGGAAACCATCGGCATATTCCCGGCGATGAAGATTATCGAGCCGTATTCTCCCTCCGCCCTCGCGAAGGCAAGGGCGACGCCGGTGAGAATTGCCGGCATCAGAGTCGGCAGTATGACGCGGAAAAAACTCCGCAGACGGTTCGCGCCAAGGCAGGCGGCGGCTTCTTCCAGCTCGGCTTCCAGTTCTTCCAGGACCGGCTGCACGGTCCTCACCACGAAGGGCAATCCGATAAAGGTCATGGCGACAAATATGCCCAGTGGCGTGTATGCGACTTTTATCCCGATCGGTTCCAGTATCTTCCCGATCCATCCGTTGGGCGAGTAAATCGTAGCGAGTGTGATACCCGCAACCGCGGTGGGGAGGGCGAAGGGAAGATCGACGACGGCATCAATGATACGTTTACCCGGCAAACGGTATCTGACAAGGACCCAAGAGGTCATGACGCCGAATACCCCGTTCAGAAGCGCAGCGGCTATGGAAACACTGAAAGTGAGCCGGTATGACGCTACGACCCTGGGCGATGCCACCGTGCTCCGGAACGAGTCCCAGGAGAGACCGGCTGCTTTGAAAAGAACCGCCGAAAGGGGAATGATGACGATCAGGCTGAGGTAGAGAATAGTGTACCCCAACGTCATACCGAACCCTGGAATCACGCCGCGATTTTTTGCTGTATCAAACATCATGCCGCCTTAACGCCTGGGTTGATAAATCTGGTCGAATACTCCGCCATCCGCAAAGTGGATTTTCTGCGCTTTCCGCCAGCCTCCGAAGACCTGGTCGACGGTGACGAGCTGAACCCTGGCAAAGGTTCCGGCGTGTTTCGCCGCGACTTTTTTGTCGGTGGGACGATAATAGTTCCTGGCGGCGATTTCCTGCCCCTCGGCCGAATAAAGATAGTTCAGTTATGCTTCGGCCACTTTACGTGTCCCTTTTTTGTCCACGACCTTGTCCACCACAGTTACCGGCGGTTCGGCAAGAATCGAAAGGGACGGGGTCACGATTTCGAATTTATCTCTTCCCAGTTCATTAACCGCCAGATACGCCTCGTTTTCCCAGGCCAGGAGAACATCTCCGAGACCTCTTTGCACAAAGGTCGTCGTGGAGCCGCGGGCACCGGAATCAAGAACCGGCACATTTCTGTACAGCCTGCTTACGAAATCTCTGGCTATCGCCTCATTTCCCCCCTTCTGCCTGAGGGCATAGGCCCAGGCTGCAAGGTAGTTCCAACGGGCGCCGCCGGAGGTTTTCGGATTCGGGGTAATTACCGAAACGCCAGGTTTCACCAGGTCGTTCCAGTCCTTGATTCTTTTGGGATTTCCCTTCCGCACCAGGAAGACAATTGTCGAAGTATAAGGCGAGCTGTTATGGGGGAGCCGTTTCTGCCAGTTTTCAGGTATCATTCTGGCCTTGTCGCCGATTTCGTCTATGTCATAGGTCAGAGCCAGGGTAACGACATCCGCCTCAAGCCCGTCGATGACCGCCCGGGCCTGTTTGCCCGAACCTCCGTGGGACTGTTTGACCGTGACATTTTGGCCGGTTTTCGCCTTCCAGTATCTGGCAAAAGCCTTGTTGAAATCCTGGTACAATTCCCTGGTCGGGTCGTAGGAGACGTTCAGCAGCGTTACGTCGGCGCCGGCCAGCGCCGGAACCGCCAGCCCCAGGGCCGATACCAGTATTGCCAGATACTTTCCGAACTTCTTCAAATCCATTTTCTCCTCCTCTGCGTTGTTTGAAATTTGATTATGTTTTCGCACGCGAAGCTCATGTGCGGGGGCTGCCGAAACGCGAAAACTGAAGGCTGGGCCAATTCAATATTTTCGAGGGCTGAACGAAATCCGGCAAGGCCGGAAGTATTTTATATTAATTGAGTATACTATTCGAAATATAAATTTAGTAATATGATGTGGTTAAAATTGATATTATATTTTACTATTTTAGTCAATAATAAATTATGTGTTTGGACATAATTATTTTGAGGTTTATATTTCAAGGATTAAGTGTCTGATCTTGTAAGGGGTTCATTTGATATGGGCAAAAGCAGTTAAATTGGATGGCTGACAACGGAGGCGGGATGATATTCGTGCAATGCCGGGATGTCGTCGACAAGCAATCCGCAACAAGCGAAATAGCCGGGAAGTTTCTTGACAAGTGGTGCACTTGGACACCTGATCTTGTTTGCAGCCCGAATGAAATGGCCGCAAGGGTATGCCATATTAAAAAGCATTCTGTTAATATGTATGTGTAGTGAACAGGTTTTTTGAAAGAAATATTGATGAGCTCAGAAATCTTAAGTTGTAGCCGGACAGGTTAACGACATGCCCAAAAAAGACGAGAAAATACATGAAATAATGTTATCCAAGGGAGCACAGCCAAAAAAAGCGGTTCAATCCGCAACTGATGAGCTGTTTCGTTTGGTGGTAGACAGCGTAAAAGACTACGCTATCTACTTGCTGGATAATGACGGTTGCGTCGCTTCCTGGAACGCCGGGGCCGAACGATTGGAGAGATACAGCGCAGGGGAAATCATTGGCAAGAACTATTCGGTGTTTTTTCCCCAGGAGGAAATTGAATCCGGCACGCCCGGCAGACAATTGGATACGGCACTCTCCAGCGGCACGGTAGAAGCAGAGGGATGGCGCCTGCGCAAAGACGGAGGCCGTTACTGGGCCACTATCAGCATAACGGCTCTGCACGATAAGGCAGGGAATCCAAACGGATTCATAAAAATTGTTCGTGACAACACCGAGCAACGTAATGCCAATGAACTGCTCCAGAAAAGCCGCGACATGCTCGAAATGCTTTTCGAGAATGCTCCGGAATCCATAGTTGTGGTGGACAATAATGGTGTCATCCGCAAGGTAAACAGGCACTGTGAGACACTTTTCGGGTACACGCGCGAGGATTTGGTCGGCCTGCAAGTTGAAGTTCTTGTACCCGAACGTTTCCGAAAAATACACGAGCAGTACCGTCTCGACTATTTTGCCCGTCCGCGTGCACGAAAAATGGGAACGGGTTTGGAACTTTTTGGCAGAAACCGTGAGGGAGGAGAAATTCCGGTAGACATCATACTCAGTCCCATGAAATCGAGCGAAGGTATCTGGGTTTTGGCAATTATCAGGGACATTACTACGCAAAAGAAGGACGAAGAAAAAATCAGGGAACTAAATATAACCCTTAAAAAACAGGTTGCGCAACTGGCCGAAGCAAATCGCGAACTCGAAACATTCAGCTATTCAGTATCCCATGACTTACGGGCGCCATTACGGCATATAACCGGTTTTGTGAAGCTTTTGAACAAGAAGAACCTTGAACCGCTTGACCCGCAGAGTCGGCATTATCTGGAAATCATATCAGAGTCAGCCCGTAAGATGGGTCTTCTGATCGACGATCTATTGAATTTCTCCCGGATGGGCCGTACGGAGATGATGAAAACCAAAATTGATTTCGCCCATCTGGTAAATGAAGTTGCATCAGAACTAACGGAAGATGAAAAAGGAAGAGACATTGATTGGGTAATCGGCGCATTGCCTGTCATTGAAGGCGACTACTCCATGCTTCGCCAGGTAATGGTCAACCTTCTGTCGAATGCCCTTAAATATACCCGGACACGTCCCAAGACCAAAATCGAGATCGGCGTTGATACCAACCGGCAGGATGAGACTATCTTTTATGTTAGAGACAATGGCGTCGGGTTCGATATGAAGTACGCCGACAAGTTATTCGGCGTATTCCAGCGACTCCACGATGCGGAAGCTTTCGAGGGCACAGGCATAGGTCTGGCCAATGTCCAGCGTATTATCCACCGGCACGGCGGCAGGATCTGGGCCGAAAGCACGGTGGATAACGGCGCCGCCTTCTGGTTCTCACTCCCGAAGGCCGGCAAGGATCCCTTAAGTAACGTTGTACCACCAGCATAGTCAGGAATCTGAATCCGCGGCGCCTTCATGCCACCTTCCTGAAATCTATTGCCATTGAGGCGAAACGACATTTAGTGGAGTGACAATGAAGGCACACATCTTACAACACGTTCCCTTCGAAGGCATTGGAAGCATGTCTTCATGGTTGTCCGCCCGTGACTCGAGCGTTACCTACACGCGTTTTTACGAATCCGCGGTGCTTCCGGAACCGAAGGCTTTGGATCTCGTTATCATTATGGGCGGACCTATGAGCGTCAATGACGAAGCAGCTTTGCCATGGCTCAAAACGGAAAAACAGTTCATCCGTGACGCAGTCCAGCGCGGCGTACCCGTTGTCGGCATCTGTCTCGGCGCGCAGCTCATTGCCAGCGCCCTTGGGGCGCGGGTCTACCCGAACCGCGAAAAGGAAATCGGCTGGTTCGAGATTGAAGCAACGCCGGGTACAAATGATGTTTTCCGCTTTCCCCAAAAAGCAACCGTTTTTCACTGGCACGGAGAAACCTTCGACCTGCCGGCCGGTGCTACCCGTCTGGCCAAAAGCGCCGCCTGCGCAAACCAGGCGTTTCAGATCGGCGCCAGGGTAATCGGCTTGCAGTTTCACCTGGAAACGACCCCGGAAAGTCTCGATTCAATCATAATCAAGTGCCGTCAAGAGCTTGTTGAAGGACCTTACGTCCAAAGCGAATCGTCGATGCGCGCCGCGTCAGGCATGGAGTACGCAAACATCAACCGCCTCATGGAAGATGTTCTTGCATATGTCACACGGCATGCCTGATTGTCAAAACGAAAGCTTATCTAATTAAAAAGCAAGGTTACCTCGATGAAACTGTCAATCTCTTTGTTATTCATTATTGGCGTCGTTTGTCTTTTGCCCCGGATGAGTCATGCAACCGAGGAATATGCGCAAAAAACCGGCCAAAGCTGCGGCGTCTGTCATGTCGATCCTGCCGGTAGAGGCGAGTTGACCAAAGCAGGCAGGGCATACCAGTCGCGGAAGATGCCCATCCCGGCATGAGAATGCCTCATAAAATCTTTATACTCATGGCATATTCAAATCTGGCCGCGGTTTTCGGCGTTATTCTGGTTCTGGCTCTTTGGCGCTGGTGGTAAGAATTGCTGGATGGTGAATGTTCGCTATTTGTAACAGAGAAAAGCCCGGACTGAGTGATTAGTCCGGGCTTCCACTTGGGAAGCTTACGTGCCGCCATCAGGAACTTGGCCATTTCTTCACAATCCGGCCGTATAGAAAAAAAGAGGGGCCAGCCAAAATCGGCTGACCCCTTGATTTTAATGGCGGAGAGATAGGGATTCGAATGCTGCAAGCAAAATCAACCAGAACTGGAATACATCAAAAATTTCAACTAGCTATCTAACTAGCTACACCGGTCAAAGTCCATCAAAATCTGCCAAAATCAGGCAAAATCTGACGTGTTTGGTGAAAGTCTGGTGAAAGTTTGCCAGACCAAGACCATGCAAATCGCGACTGTAATTTCCTGACTTCATTGTATCATGCTGCTTCAGAGTCCCCCTCGGACACGGTCAAAGAGTCAAGGTCCACGTTTAGGGTACGTGCGATCTTTTTCAGGAGGGTTACTGAGGATTTGCGTTTGCCTGATTCAATCTGTGAAATGGCCGCGGCAGTCACTCCACAGGCTTTTGCCAGATTAGCGGCTGAAAGGCCACGATACTCCCGCCAGACCCGAACCGGATTCTCTCCGTCAAGCAGCCGATCCACCACTTCAGCAGGTATCAGCTCCTCATCCCCCGATTCAAGTGCCTTTTTCGCCATATCGAACTCCCGGATATCGGCCAGCATTCGGGCATCTTCCAGAAGCTGCCGGTATTCGCCATATGGAATCACCGCATATTCCGGTTTTCCGTCTTTCTTTATAATCTGGGGTTTCATCTGTATATACCTCCCCTCGGACCTATGTCCAGCACCAGAACGATTAGGCAGTCATCGCGTATTTCGTATATTACTCGCCAGTCGCCCACCCTGAGTCGATACCCCTCGCGTCCCTGAAGTTTTGTGACATTGTTATTGGGGGCATGTGGATCAATGGCAACCTGACGCAGCTTTTCCCGGATCAGGAGAGCCGTGGTGCGTGGCATTGCAAGAAGTGCCTTCTCTGCCCGTTTAAGATATGTTAATTGATACATGTATAATACTTAACAAATTGTTAAGTGGATGTCAAGGGGGTATGAAGGATCGAAAAGAAAGGCTATTCCTCTATTCCGGCTCAACAACAAAATCATAAACCAGGTAACCGCTGTTGCCGACATGGGCTATTAATCCGTATTGGCCCGGTTCGAGCGGGTCTTTTAGTATCAGCTTATGAACACCTTCCGAGACCAATTCATCATCAAACTTGATTTCGTCTTCTTTGGGAGAGAATTTGCCCTGGTTAGAGCCGACCCTTGCTTCGACCATAATGTATCATTCCCACCTTAGCATATTTTTAAAGAGGTTGGGTTTGAGCATAGTGGAAGTACGTCAAACCCTGTGTGCACCCGGTACGCTGGCCATTGAAGTATCGATTCAAGGAAGATGCTTATTCAGCGTAACTTATCAATATAAAAATAAAATATGGGTTACGGTTACACCTAAGATGACATCTTGAAAATGATACAATGAAATGCATATGTCGTTGTAGGCCGCCCGGTCTTCAAAACCGAGAGAATAATTTGCTGAGCCTTTCTGCTTGGTCCTATCTGCTAGAATTCATTACCATATAGTTTTTTTGAATATTTTGTATTTCCTCTTGTTTCCACCTATTACTCTGTGTCAACTATACAATCAACTATACAGTCGCTCGGTTGCTTCACAACCACTTGAACATACCCATTTCCGTTTCCTACTTTTTTTGCTTCTTGGGAGGCTGCTTTTCTATCTTTACAAGATTCACATTTCCCCTCTTGGAGTCAGGTACGAATCGTTGCCAACTCCCGCTAAGGGATAACCTTGAACAGCGCCACTATTCCAAGCAACACCACAGCCCCATATACGCTTTGTCACACCTCACAAGGAGGTAGTACCCATGGTTAATGCAAGTCTGCACCTGTTGCCGTCATAACGAGTTTGCCGTGTTTCACCCCTCTGAGGCCAATAAGTTCATCGGCAATTTTTTCGATCTCCCGTGCCTTCCCGCGTACCACCAGAACCTCCAGGCAGTTGTGCGCATCGAGATGGACATGGAGGGCGGAAATAATCTGATGATGATAGGCATGCTGATGCTCAGTCAACTTATCCGAAAAATCGCGGACATCGTGATTATAGACAAGGGTCACGGTGCCGACCATCTCTTCCTCACCTTCTTCCCACTTCACATCGATCAATGACGCGCGAATAAGATCGCGCAGAGCCTCGGAGCGGTTTGCGTAGTGTTTTTGCTCAATGAGCCGATCAAAGTCGTCCAGAAGCTTCGAGTCGATTGAGACGCCGAATCGCAGCGTTTCGCCCATGGTCACCCCTTTTGGCGCATGCATATCTGAGATTGGATAAATTTTATGCCAAAGTTCGACAAATCACAAGATGCCGAGGCTTCTTATATGTTTCATAACACAATTTCCACGAAAAGGCAGCAGGTTGGGTGTCAATATAAATATACGTGGCACCCTGTTGACGGCTGCGAAACCTCGGAATTATTATTATATTAGAGTTGATTCCAAATATGTACCCTACGAAAGGAGCATACCATGGAAGGCAAACATTCCCATTCCCATGATCACGAGCATCCGCATAAACATCAGCACGAGCATCCCCACAAACACGGGGATCAGATTCATAGTCATCCTCATGAGCACGAGCATGTCCATCCTCACCACCATGAACACGAGCATCCGCATGTTCATGGCGCAAAAGCCGGACACGATCATATGCATGAAACACACCCGGATTCTGAACATCAGCACGACCATCCTGCCCACGAGCAGGAAACGCACGATCACAAACACTGACTCCTGGTATGGGACATGGTGAATGGTACGCGCCCTGTCCCAAGCCAATTCTTAACTACCCCTGTTGCACAAGGGATCGGTTTTTCCAGCCGGCAAGCGATAAGCAATTCAGGTTGGTTGGATATCCCCGCCGGTGCGCCATCCGTCACAATATTCCCCTCATTCAGTACAATAACCCGGCTGCACCCATAAGCAAAGGACCGGCAGATCGTCACACTATTGAGATGATTTTGAAAAAGATCGACTTTTAGTCGAGGTAGTTAAACTAAGTAGCACGAATCTTTAATACGTGTAATTTTAGGTTGACTAAAATATATTTCGTGCTATTTTAGATGCCAGGTAAGCCATCCTCCGATGGACCTCTTTTCGCCTGTTGCCTCAACCAGTGAGACTCTCACGGAACTCTTTGCCTCGAACCGTGTTGGGGTCAGGGAGAGAACTGCTTTTGGAAAGTCCGTCGCATGGGTTTCCAGACAGAAGATTCAACAGAATACAAGCAACCGTTCTCGCAAGTTGCCCCTGCTCTCTTCACAACCGGCCGCGCCTATCATTAGTGGGTACTGCTGGAATAAGGTGGGATAACTGCGTCGGCATCGGCACCATGGCCGACGCGGAACGGCGGCTCTTTTGTCTCTAGTCGTCATAAGGTGCAAGAAAGGTAAGTATCAATGGATGAGTACAATATCGGCGAAAAACTGAAAAAAGCGAGGCGGGGAAGAAATATGAGTCTAAAAGACCTGGCCCAGATTATCGGCTGTTCAACATCCCTCATCTCGCTCATTGAAAACCGGAAAATATCACCACCAATAAGAACACTTTCGAGTATTGCAAAAGAACTGGACATATCCATGGAGGATCTCTTTACAGAAGACGAAGTTCGTTTTGCGGTGGAGATCATCGGAAACACTGGCGCAAAATCCCGAGGAATTAAATGCCACCCCGGAGACCCATTGGCCTTCGTAGGGACGCAGTTCTGCTCCATAATCAGAAACAAGAAAATGAAGCCCAACTTTATCAGGCTTCCCAAGGGTTGTTCAAACTACCTGAAGTACCTGTTCAGCGAAGAATCTCTGATTTACGTCATCCATGGCAAGGCGGAACTTCTTCTCGGCAGCAACTCGATACCTTTGGAAGAAGGAGACAGTATCTATTTTGAGACAACCGCGGCGCACGGGTTCAGATCCAGAGACGATTCGGAGGTCCTCATCCTTGAGGTTGACACGGCGGCGTAGCTCCGGATTCTTCCTTTTCCAGCGAAAATTTCCGTACAGAACATCACCCACAAAGGAGGCACATAATGTTAGTAGTCACGGGTGGTGCTGGCTTCTTGGGAAGCGCCGTGGTCTGGAGACTAAACCGGCTCGGAATGGAAGACATCCTGATAGTCGACCACTTGGCCAACGGCGACAAGTGGAGGAATCTGCTCCCACTCAGATTCAGGGACTACCTGGAAAAGGATGAATTCCTCCGTTTCATCACCACGGACGGGCATTCGACATGGTCAAGTCACGTGCAGAGTGGGATTGACGCCATCATCCATCTCGGCGCCTGCTCCTCCACAACGGAACAGGATGCCTCATACCTCATCAGGAACAATTTCTGGTATACCAAACAGCTCGCCCTCTATGCGCTGCGGAATGGCATCCGTTTCATCTATGCGTCTAGCGCAGCGACCTACGGTAACGGCGCTTGCGGCTTCAGCGACGACGAGACGAAGCTAAACGATTATCGGCCGCTGAATATGTACGGATATTCCAAGCAGCTTTTCGACGTCTGGGCCAAAAACAACGGTCTGC
>DASRZQ010000197.1:0-18193 GCA_035686205.1 Geobacteraceae bacterium | reverse complement strand
ATTCAGCAGCGTGACCGGCAGGTTCTTGCGACGGGTAAATCGCATCGAATCGAGGAATGGGTGACGGATCGGGATGGCGGCAGGATTCTCTTCGATACCCTGAAAGCCCCTTACTATGGTCCCAATGGAGAAGTCATGGGTCTGGTGGGGATTTCCCGTGATATCACCGACCGCAAGCGGGCAGAGGAAGAGCGTTTGGCCCACCTGCGGTTCCTGGAAAGTATGGACCGGGTCAATAGGGCCATTCAGGGGACAACTGACCTTGAACAGATGATGTGCGATGTCCTCGATGTGGTGCTTTCGATTTTTGATTGCGACAGGGCTTTTCTGTTGTACCCATGCGATCCGGGGGCCGCGGCATGGCATAGTCCGATGGAGCGTTCCAGGCCCGAATATCCCGGAATCCTTGAGCTGGGTCTTGTTATGCCAATGGACGAAGAAGTCGCGGAAACGCTACGGATCCTGCTGAACTCGGGAGGTCCCGTGAAATTTGGTCCAGAGACGGGGCATCCGCTCCCGACAGACGTGTCTGAACGTTTCGGGTTCAAATCTTTCATGTCAATGGCCCTGTATCCCAGAGTGGGTAAACCATGGCAGTTCGGGATTCATCAGTGTTCTTATCCGCGCGTCTGGACACCGGAGGAAGAGAGGCTTTTGCAGGAGATCGGAAGGCGGCTTGAAGACGCTCTGACCAGCCTGTTGTCGTATCGCGAGATGCGGGACAGCAAGGGAAAACTCGAAGAAGCCCAGCGTATAGCGCATACCGGTTATTGGGACCGGGATATTGCCGGAGACCGGATCACTCTTGCGGGTGAAACCTGCCGTATCTTTGGCATTTCCCGTGATGAGTCGGTTTTGAACTTGGAGCAGTGGCATGTTCGCTGGCTTATGCTCATTCATCCGGAGGACCGGCAGCGGGCAGAGCGGGCCTACGTCGAGGCGATGCATGGCGGTCCGCGCTATAACGTGGAATACCGCATCGTTCAGCCGGGCGGTGATGTGCGGTATGTCCACAGCGAGGCAAATGTGACCCGGGACAAGTCGGGCCATCCGATACGCATGCTGGGCATGATGCAGGACATCACCGGACGCAAACTTGCCGAAGCTGAAGCAGAGCGCCTCAAGAACTACCTTGCCAACATCATCGACTCCATGCCGTCAATCCTGGTGGGGATGAACCGGGGCGAAATCGTCACCCAGTGGAACCGGAAGGCGGAAAACACAACAGGAATCTCCGCAACGGAGGCCGTCGGCCGGCACATCGCGGAGTTGCTTCCCGATTTTTCCCCCTGGATCAAGGGGATGCTGGGCGAGATCGATCAGCAGCGTTCCGCATCGATAGAGAAACTCCTCATTGAGGTGAAAGGTGAACGCCGCTTCTACGACCTTATGCTCTATCCGCTCATCGCCAACGGTGTGGAGGGTGCGGTGTTACGCATCGAGGACGTGACCGAGCAGGCTCGCGTCCAGGAACTGATGATACAGACCGAGAAGATGCTGTCCGTAGGCGGGATGGCCGCGGGCATGGCCCATGAGATCAACAACCCGCTGGGGATCATCCTCCAGGCAGTCCAGAACATCGAGCGCCGGGTCTCGCCCGGGCTTCCGGCCAACCGGAAGGCGGCCGAAGAGCTCGCGATCGGCCTGGAGGGGATCAACGCCTATTTCAAGAAGCGTCAGATACCCGAGTTCATCGGGAGCATCCGCGAAGCCTCGCTCAGGGCGTCGCGAATAATAGCCAACATGCTCCAGTTCAGCCGCCGCGCCGGGTCAACCATGCTGCCCGCCTCACCGGCCGGGATTATCGAGCAGGCACTGGAACTGGCCCGCAGCGACTACGAACTGAAGAAAAAATTCGACTTCAGAAGCATCGAGATTATCCGCGACTACGCGCCGGATGTGCCGGAAGTCCCGATGGTGGCGGTAGAGATGGAGCAGGTGATGCTCAACCTGCTGAAGAACGCGGCTCATGCGATGCTCATGAACCTCCCGGACCGAAAGCCCATGCTCAAGCTGAGGCTTCGTCGGGAAGAGAAGTACGTGCTCATTGAGGTGGAGGACAACGGACCCGGAATGGGGGAAGATGTGCGGCGACGGGTGTTCGAGCCGTTCTTCACCACCAAGGAACCGGGTATGGGAACAGGGCTTGGCCTCTCGGTTTCCTACATGATCGTCACCCAGAACCACAAGGGCATGATGGAAGTGGAATCAAAACCCGGCAGAGGAGCATGTTTCAGGGTCAGGCTGCCGCTGTCACGGGAGAGCATCCTTGAGTAGAGCAAATACGGTGCTTGTCATCGAGGACGCCCCCCGCTTCCGTCTGACCTTGACAGCCTATGTGGAGGACAGCGGATTCACCGTTCTCGAAGCCGCAGACGGCTTGGGAGGACTGGAGGTTTTTGCCCGTGCGAGACCGGAGGTCGTCCTGACCGATCTTCGCATGCCGAAACTGGACGGCTACGGGGTGATTGCCGCCGTCAAGGAGCAGAGTCCCGCAACTCCGGTCATTGCCTTTACCGGCAGCAGTGATCCGTTGGCGGAAGAAAACGCGCTGCGCCTCGGGGCATGGAAGTGCCTGCTCAAACCGATAGAAGACTTGAGAATTCTGGAAGCAGCCGTGGTAAAGGAGCATGAACAACCCCGATAACGGGTAATGCACAGGGAGTATAAATGAATCAACCGGTAAAAGTACTGATTGTAGACGATGAGGAAATGATCCGTCTGAACTTGCGGGCGCTACTGGAGGACCTTGGCTATCAGGTCATTGAAGCAGTCAACGGTCGTGAAGGTCTGGATGTCTATGATCGCGAACGGCCCGACGTGGTCCTGGCCGATCTAAGGATGCCCGTGATGGACGGATTGTCCATGATTTCCGGGCTTCGGGAGAGGAGCTCCGAATTACCCGTTATCGTTGTCTCCGGCACCGGCACCGTGCGGAGCGCCGTCGACTCGCTTCGTTTCGGTGCCTGGGAATATATAATAAAGCCGATTGCGGATGCCGAGGAACTTGACGTTGCAATCAGGCGGGTCCTCGAGAAGGCACGGCTTGTAAGGGAAAACCGCCTTTACCGCGAGCAGCTGGAAAAAACCGCGGAAGTGCTGCGTGCGAGCGAGGAAAGATATGCACTGGCCGTTGCCGGGGCAAACGATGTCATATGGGACTTGAATCTTTTGACGGGCGAGGCCTATCACTCGTCGCGCTATAAGAGCATTCTTGGCTATGGAGAAAATGAAATGGCCAATAATGTCAATGTGGAGGAATGGCGGGAAAGGATCCATCCGGATGACTGTCAGAAAGTGAGGGAAAGCACTGATGCCTGCCTGGAAGGCCGTTTGCCCGTATTCGAGGTTGAATGCCGGCTGAGGCACAAAGACGGAAGCTATATCTGGGTCGACATTCGCGGAGCCTGCGTACGCGACCATCAGGGTCGGCCGTACCGCATGGCAGGGTCACTTACCGATATCACCAAACGCAAGATGATGGAACAACAGCTCCTTCAGTCTCAGAAGATGGAATCAGTCGGCATTCTTGCCGGCGGTATGGCCCATGAGTTCAACAACCTGCTTACCGGCATTTACGGATACGGACAAATGCTCCAGGAAACCATTCCCGCGGACGACGAGTTGTCGCAGGAGAGCATCGGGAATGTGCTGCAAGCCGCCAGACGGGCCGCGGAACTTACCAGAGGGCTCCTTGCCTTTAGCCGGAAGCAGCTGTTCAACGCGGAAATAGTAGCCATAGATGTCATTATTGATCAGATGGGCAAGCTGATCCAAAAAATCATCGGGGAGGATATTGCGATTTGCGTTAAATTGTCCGGGGAAAATCTACTGGCCAACGCTGACGTCGGACAAATTGAGCAAGTCCTGATTAACCTGGCGACCAATGCCCGCGATGCCATGCCCCGCGGAGGCCATCTGTCTGTAACGACAAGCAGGGTAATTATCAGGGAGGGGTCGGAAGCGGAGTATGATCTGCCGGTGCCGGGCAGTTACGCCCAAATTTCCGTTGGCGATTCGGGCACGGGGATTGACAGGGAGTCGCTGGGAAAAATCTTCGAGCCCTTTTACACCACCAGGGAAGTCGGCAAGGGGACCGGGCTAGGATTGTCCATAGTCCACGGAATCATAAAGCAGCACAAAGGTTCCATACTGGCGGAAAGCGAACCGGGCAAAGGCACGACATTCAATATCTACCTGCCGTTAGTCGACAGCCATGCCGTCGAGGATAGACCGAGAATTTCCCCACCACATGTCACCGGCATGGAAACCCTTCTGGTCGCCGAAGATGACGAGATTGTAAGGGGTTTTATGCAGAAGATCCTGCAAAGGGCAGGCTATAGGGTTATTCCTGCCGAAAACGGTGAAGATGCCGTGGAGCGGTTTAAAGAGCACGATGACATTTCACTCGTCCTGTCCGATGTGGTAATGCCCGAGAAGAGCGGCAAAGAAGCGCTGGATGAAATCAGGCGGATAAAACCCGACATCAAAGTAATGTTTATAAGTGGTTACACGGCGGATGCCATAGAGAAAAAGGGTATGTTCGAGGAAGGCGCAGAATTTATCATGAAACCTTTCAAAAAGGACATCCTGCTGCAGAAAGTGCGAAAAATGCTGGACGGGGCCTGAAACCCCGAATTGGTTTTGACGTTGGGTCTTGCCGCAATCTAACGCAGTTCAAGTGTCCACGACTATTTTTGGCCATTCGTTTTTTGCATGAGATGAGGCCTGTTCAGATTGCCGCAGCGATCATCCAGGACGAGCATGCTGTCAACCTTTTCCAGAAGCGAGCTGCCGGCGAGATGCAACTCGCTGCCGAGGGTCAGCGTGCTGACGACAGATTTGCCGATTACCTGTTTGAACTCGCCTCCATTCCCTTCCCTGACGTTGACGCCCCACGTATTCTGAAATATGAGCGCTTTCCCGTTCATGCTCCCAATATAAAGCATAATGTGCCCTTTCAGGTGAACAAGTGTGAGAAAAGGGACGCCCTTTTCCTTTATCAGACGCTCCTTATCGCTGCTGCTCAGTCCGGCCAGGGAGATGCTTCTGCCGGAATTAATCTGATTGAGCGAGCCCCTTGGCAGCCATATGCCAAATGGCAGGTAAAAGTCCCGTAACATGCTGGAGCAGTCTCTATCCTGGTACATTTCCCCCCACCCGTAAGGCTCTCCTATCAGTTCGTTTCCAATCAGCGCAATATTTTCCCTGCTAAATTCCAGCGGAAATTTCCTGGCGGACTCCCTCGGCACTTTTGCTTTCACTACTCTCGCATTGTGCTTTCCGGCATTGATCGTCACGGATATCTCATAGGAACCGGCGCCTTCGCCGACAATCGGGCATATTGTTCCAACTTTCGCCTTCTGGGCGACAAAACCGCCCTTGTCACGGATCAGCGCGAAATCCCTGACAATGACGATCTGCGCTTTTTTCATCCACTTTCCGGCCAGTTTTTTATCGATAAAGCCGACATCCCGCGCCCGAACCCAGCCGTTCGCGCCGGCGGTTTCGACGAAAACCCACAAGCCGTCCCTGGAAACGTGCAACACCCTGATCGGTTCATTCAGTTTAAGCGCCGTGTTCTGCAGGGCATCGAACGGGAAATCGTCGGCTTTTTCAAATAACGGTTTTGTTGTGGGGAGAACCCTCAAGTCGGTGGCTGTAGTCGCAATGGCAAGCCTCCTCATTGAAGGCAGGTGTTCAATGTCGCAGTTGACCAGCAGTTCGTCGAGCACGATTTTTGGCACCATTCTCCTGTTTTCACCATACCACTCCCTTTGCACGAACTCTTTCATTGTAGCCACGGAGTCGGAAATATCTGAAGTGGAATTACTGCTTGTCCAGGGCGAGTAGTATTTGCTCCTGAATTCCGACAGGAAAAAATCCTTGCAGATCTTCCCGAGATAGTTTTCAGGATAAGACGAAGTGTATGCTCTAATGTCCTGAGGCAGATTCCGTACGTCTTCAATCTCGTAGTCGGCTGCAACACTTGAATCGGCTGGTTCTTTTCCGGAGGCCGAGCAGGCAAGCACTGTTGCGGCAAACAGGAAAATGAATGTTAAATGCACTTTGGATCTGATCATAGGTTAAGCTTTCCTTAGGAAACAGACTGTGTATCAAGTTTCAATTATAACCCACAATGGCGTCGAAGCATGGCCCCGAATATCGATTTTCGCGGGTTCAATTCACAAAAAAATTCGGACTCTTGCCCGCTACATCCTGTTGCAATCCATAAATAGCATATTATGCTTTGAGGAGCTATCAGTAAGAACGATTCTGCCGGTCAGGAGGATACCGAAATGAGAGCTCTTGAATATGCAATCGCAATCGAAAAAAACTCCATAAACATTTATGAGGCTCTTGCGAAGAAAATCTCGCTTGCCAGCCTGAAACGCCTGTTTGATGCAATGGCGCATGACGAGCAATATCATGTGGATATGATTTCGGCCATTCTGGAAAAGCCCGGGGCAAGCACGGTCTTCCAGCCTGACCCGGAAAACCTTTCAAGAATTTTCGAAAGCATAGTGAATGATGAGGGACTGGAAGCGCTGCCCAGAGAAGTAGTCGACGGGTGCCATCAGGCAATGAAAAATGAAGAAACTGTTTTAACCAGTTACGAGGAATTGCTGTCAGATGAAGAAAACAAGACTGCGAATGCCCTTGTTTCTAAAATCATGGAACAGGAGAAAAAACATTTGTCCGTAATGAAAGACTTGTGTGTTCTTATTTCCGAACAACAGAGCTCAAAATAAGCTTTTTTGGATTCTTTTCAATATCAGTTTTTCACCAGACGGGTAATGGAACGAGTACTCAACGAAAAAACTCCGATTTCTTCACTATTGCCCCGAAGATTGCGGCGGGATATAGTCGGGTGGTACTGAACTGAAGCCTGGTGGCGGCGGAGGGAAAGAGACTCTTCGCGTACGGCGCATCTTCCTCATAACCACAGGGATTTGATTTCCCTTGGCATACATGCACTGCTCATAGGCGATGTCATACCGGCGCTGCGCTTCCCACCCGGAGAGCTGACCTGCGCTGGCGCCAGCGGACGTTCCGACAAGGAGTCCGCTGCCTGCGCCGATAGCCGCGCCGATGCCCGGATTGCCTGCGGCTGCGCCGATGGCCGCGCCCAGACCTGCGCCGATGAGCGTGCCGGCAACGGCTCCGGCAGCGGTATTCTGATTGGCCACCTCCTGAGGAGGCAGTCCGATCTGCCGCCCCGCCCACTGTCTGCAAACTCCGTCATCGGCCTGGAACTGCTCAAAGGTTTTTCCGGTACCCGGCATAACCCTCACGCTTGGGCCAGAAGGAAAAGTTACGCATCCGGACAATATCATCGGGACTAGAAATATACATAAGCTCCTCATATGCATTTTCAATTTTCCCCCCCCTCGTTCAGTGGGGCAGTAGATGGAGCAACCTTCATCCATCCATTTGGACACTTTTTCACGTAAGGATAGTAGCCCTTTGGGTCTTGACAATAATACCAGTAACCGGATTCTTCCGATTGAGGCACCGATTGCTGGACATATTCGTCGGGAGGCTGCTGGGCAACAACGTTTGGCGTCGCATAGTAAGGGTAGTAATAGTACGGATAGGCAGGGCCCCACGACGGTCCCCATCCCGTTCCGATCCAGATGCTACCGCTGAAATGCCCGTGCCCGCCATATCCATGGTGCCAGGCATGCCCTCCATGCCACGCATATCCGTAAAGTGAACAGGTCAGTATTAACGCTGCGACAGCAAGAAAAATAAAGATGGTCTTTTTCATTTTCGACTCCATCTGAAGGTACATGCTTTGTCTTTGTGCATATGGCCTTAATTTACTGTTTAAAGTGTATGCCCTTTTTGCATCCGGTTCAACCTGGCGGCGCATGATGTGGCGCATGTGTCTGCTTCGGTGCGGCGTGGTGATTGCTCGTCGGGTGAACCATCTGGGGACGGGGCTGTGCCGGGCGGGCTTCCGCGTGTCTGTTTGCGGTTCGTACAGGATCACGCCTTGAATCGGCAGGACGTGCAGCAAATGGAGTACGTGCCTCACCCCTGGTCGGGGTAACCATATGATGATTTATCGTTCCTGCAGGTTTTGGAGTTGTGTCGGAAGAGCCGGCAAAAGTTGAATGCCTGGATGGCTCTGTGGTGTGACGGACTACCGCATGGTTGATTTCAGTATTATCCGGCCTCGCGTGCATTTTCGGCTTTGAAGTGGCAACAATGGACGGACGACCATGGTTTAAGGCCGCCCGTTGTTTGGGGTCGGATCGGGCCGCCAGTTCGTGCTGCCTTTGAACATTAGTAGGCGGGGAAAGTTGTTGTCGGGCCGCGGACAGCTGGTCTGCAGTGGGACGAAGGGTGGCGCCTCCCGGACCTCCATTGAAGCTGACCCGGGTTGTATTGACATTATTGATGACGGTCTTGTTGTAGACATTCGTGATGTTTGTGGTGTTGATATTATTAACCGTGCGGTTGTAATAGAACGACCCGTGTCTCCAATATCCACCCTCGTATCCGTGCCCGTTGTAGCCAAACCCGTAGTTTATGCCGCCATAGAAGCCGACTACCGGCCCCCAATAGCCCCGGTGCCACACATACACTCCATTTTTCCAGGCCCAGTAGCTTGGTGTCCACAGCGCGCCCGGAAAGGGCGCCAGTATCCACGTGCCGGGCACCCAGTAGTAGCCGGAGTCCGGGTCCCAGGCCCAGTAGCCTGGCGTCCAGGCGTAGCCGGGAGCCGGGCAAGGAGGCTGGACATAAACGGGCAGCGCCGGCGGAGCGATCGTAACCGAAACACCTATGGCAACCTCAGCTGAAGACGCAACCGGAGCCGTAAGCTGCGCGAGCACAAGCAGCAACAGACCGGCAAAGCCGGCAGCAATCCGCATTGCGAATCCTTGCGAGAACTTTAAGTCGACAGTCAGGGGTAAAAACCTTGCTGTTGCCGGCTTTTGTTTGACAACACGTGCAGCTGCAAGTTTTCCTGGGAGCAATTTTTCTTCCGTTGAGCTTCTCCTTAAACGACCAAAAATGAGTTTGATTTGTTCTATCATGGATACACCTCCTTAGATACATATTTGAAGCACATATCGGCAGATCAGACAGTTTTCATCCATCGTCACTTTACGGAAACAAGGAATCAGGGTCGCGTTACAAGAGAAAATCGTTTAACCTTTTACCTTTATAAGAACGGACTTATATAAAACATATTCATAAAAATTGGCCAACATATTTTTTTGAGAAGAAGAGCATGAAATATGCCAGTGACCTAAAATGCCGCCACGACGAGGCCTGCGTGAGATTTTAATCACCTTTCATTCATTGCCGGCTCCAAAAGAGTTACACCCTGTCCCATTTGCGGCAATCGTTATTAATTTCTTGAGATCAGATCAACACCTCCCTGCAATTAAAAAATAATTCTGCCATACCCTTTATCGATCGAACCATATGTTACAAAACTTGCTCCTGTTAATCTTTTAAGCCAGCCGCTGTTAATTTTACAAGCGATATTAAGGTTTATTAAAATCATTGACATCCTGCTTTTCAGAGTAGTATTTTATGCCTGCAGAATAATTTATATTAATTATTAAATACTAAATTACAAAGAAAGCTAAACAATTTGAGACAATGCTCAGCATTATAATACCGGGATTAACTGCATCAGGATGGAACGGCACAGCCTGATTCTTGGGATGTGAGCAGAGGTGGAAAAAATAGAGTGATTTTTGTGAAAGGAGAATACTATGAAAAGTTTTGCAAAACTCAGTGTGGCGTTGGCAGTTACGGCAATTGTAGCTGTTTTTATCAGCGCATCGGCTCAGGGCACAGGAATAAAGAACATATCGGGTACCGCCAAATCCAAGCGGCTCATTTCCCAGACTATCTTGTTCCCGGGAGACAATCCAAAGCATGTGATTGCAACCATTATAAGTGAAAACTCAATTTCCAGTTCGAACCCTGAATGGAATGATATAGTAGCTACTATATACGAACTGTCAGACCAGGGACCGGATGGAGGATCGCATAGTGGATATATGGTGCTACACCACAAAAACGGAGATGAAAGTTACGTTAAATTTGATGGGATAGATAAAAAAGTTGAAGAAAAAAGCGGTCTCAGAGAACTCACTATTGAAGGTAAAGCCCTGTCGACAGGTGGAACGGGAAAATTTAAAAATATCAAGGGCACCGGTCTATACAAGGGCAAGGCAAATGCCATGGGTTCGATTATAAATTGGCAAATGGCCGTTGAATATTAATATTTATCTGTGCGGTTGCGGCGTCCGGCCCTTTGAGTATGGTCAATAACTCCCCATCAACTCCCGCCCTGCAAACATGGCTACATTTGGAGGGCCTTTCCAAGCAGGTCCAGAACACCTCCGGTCTCGATTCCTTCCATTCCGTAGTGCTTGAGAACCAGCGGCACCTGGGCCTTGCAACTGGCGCACGGCAGGGCTACATAGTCGAGGGGGAGCAGCTTCCGGATCTGTTCCGCTTTCATTTTGCCGAGACTCATCCGTATATCCTTCATTTCTTCCATCAGCATTCCAGACCCTCCGCCACAGCAGAAGTTCTTCTCCCGGTTGGGGGTCATCTCCACGAGTTCATCCACGCAGGCACGCATGAGTTCCCGTGGCGCATCCATAAGGCCGGCGCCTCTGCCGTAATTGCACGGGTCGTGGAGGGTCGCCCGCAGTGGAAGCTTTTTGAGCGGAAGTTCCGGAAGTCGTTCCGCCAGGAAGTCCAGCACATGAACCAGGCGGAACGGTACGGGTCCGTTGGCCCCTTCGGAGTACATTCTGGCCACCCGCCAGCCGTGCCCGCATTCGCCTTCCACCACAAAGTTTGCGCCAGCCGCTGCCGCGGCAATCCGCATACGTCGGTTATGCTTCTTCAGGACGTCGAGATTGAAGACAAATCCGTAGTTGGCCGCTTCCAGCAGCGTGGATGACAGGGTCCAGTTCACGCCGAGAAAGTGGAACAGCTTGGCGGCCCCCATCAATGTATCCACATTCGTGAACAGTTCGGAGGATGACGGGAGATAGAGGATCTCGGAATTATGCTTGTCCACCGGGATCCTGATGTCGAGGCCTGTCTCCTCCTTCAGTTCCTCTTCCAGAAACGAGCAGCTGTCAAGAATTGCGGGTTTGAGGATGCCGGTGTTGTTGCCGGTATGGAGTTCATTCCGGGCAATATTCACCATGAAGCTGGAGGCGATTCCCAGTTTTGCCAGGATGTTCCGCCCTGCCAGTACGATTTCGCCGGTATCGATCCCGAACGGGCAGAACACCGCGCAGCGGCGACAGGCATTGCACTGGAAAAAGTAGTCGGCCCAAGTTTCGAGGGTTTTCCCGTCAATGTCGCGGCCGCCGAAGATTCCGGCTGCCAGCTTTCCGAGCAGGGTGAAATGTCTTTTGTAGATCTTCCGCATCAGACCCGCGCGTGCCGCCGGTATATTGAAAAAATCCTCTGTTCCCAGGTAGCTGTGGCAGGCCTGGGCGCACGCCCCGCATCCGGTGCAGGTCTCAAGCATTACGGACAGGGACCTGGCGAATTTTCGGAACTCATCCAGGAGTTCCAATGCGCGGGCGTTCCGGTTCTCTTCGGAAACCGGCTCCAGGCCGATCGCCTTGAGGTCTTCTTTTTTCGCGAGATGAAGCGGTATTTTCATTGGTGGCGCACCTCCCCGGCAGCGTGATCCTCCCGTGCGGAGACCTTGCCCGGCTCATGTTTTATTCCGGCGAATGGCGACCTGGGCCCTTTTCCCGCGGGGGTTGGGAAGACCGGCGCCGCTTCCGCCAGCATCGCCCGGTTGATGAAAAATCCGGCTGAATGGATCAGCTGCGAAAACGGGAAATAAAGGACGAGGAAAATGACAAGCGAAAAATGAATGACAAATACAGGATTCGTCGGAAGCTTTTCGGGATGGAGGGTCAGCAATCCTTTCATGAAGGTCCTGACCGCGACAAGATCCGCATGGTATCCCGGCAGGTACATGGCAAGCCCGGAAAGTGCAACGGCAAGCAAAAGCATCAGGTCGAACCAGGCTAGCGGCTCCGACAGCTTCCGGGTTTCCGGGATGAAGATTCTCCGGCACAGGAGCGCGATGAGAGAGACGGTCATGACCGTGCCCATTGTTGCGCCAAGGGTAACGGACAGGACGGCGCTTGTCCCTGGAGCGGCTCCGAACAGGCTAAACTGGCTGCGGAGGAAATATATCCCCAGAACATGGCCGGCAATTATCATGACCAGTGAAAGGTGGAACGACCAGACCCAGACCCATAAAAGCCTGTTCTCACGGAACAGTGTGTTGCAGAACACGAATTCCCTGAGCACCGCCGCCGCGCCGCCGAGTTTGCCACGCGGCGCCGGGAACAGGGTCAACTGGAAGGGAACCGGTTTTGCGAACCAGTCGGCGATACGCAGTACGGTTCCGCAGAGAAAGACCGCAAAAGCGAGGTAGGGGAGTATGCTCCCTATTGCGAAATTCATGGTGACCCCTTCGAGACACGGCATTTACAGGCAACCCGCCGGTTTCGGGAGCCCTGCCATTTTGCATGCAAGCTTGGCCGTACGGCCCGGAAAAAGCGTTTCGATTTCTTTCAGGCTTATGCCCGTATCCTTCGACATCTTTCGAAGCATGGGGGAGATGCGGAAATGCTGATAATAATCACGCAGGTACAGGATCACCTTCCAGTGGGCATCGGACAATTCCATGACATTCTCCCGGGCTCCTATGGCCCTGGCAACATCCTCGCTCCACTCTTCCGGATGGAGAAGGAACCCTTCTTCATTCAGTTCAATTTCTCTTCCATCAACCTTCAACACGGGCATAGAGTTTCTCCGGTTTTTAAGTTCGCGGCCTGACCAGAGCAGAAGAGCCGCGGATTTTTTGCTCATAAAAAAAACCCGCAACGATTCCGACGAAAGTCGGACATCGGTGCGGGTTTCGTTGGGTCTGCCTCGGCAGAGGACGAAATAAGCGCTCGATCTCGAAACAAGGTGTCCCGTCAGCAATGTTCCGGCGGGCCATTATAATTATCTGTGTATGCTGTCCCTGTCCCTCCGTAAACACGAGAGATCAGGAATTGCACAAGGAAGACTACCAAATTTGTAAAGAACAATAAAGAAAAAAAATAATTTTGCGGATATATCATCCAAACTAAGGCAAAGTTCATCAATCCCGTAAAAGCGGTAATTCAGGAATCTCCGTCAGATTTGTCGCACCCTGCGGCGATTGCTTAGTCAAAGTTCTCCCCTTGAATTTGACATTCTCTCTCCCCCTGAGTTGAAGAGGGTTTCAAGGTAAAATTTATAATTATATAATTGACATTATTTAATAATATGTAAAGATAAGATTTAAATGATCCCGGCAAAAAAAGTTTTTTGATCTTGATGACTACCCTTTTACTGAAAAAGGATGAACAGCAATCTGGTAAGTGAATAAAACCGTTACACGCAAATGCAAACTCAGGGAGGGAAGAGGAGGTTTTATGCGATTTTTGCACGGCTCGACAGCAATCCTGGCCACATTGTTCTTAGTCTTTGGATGTTCTCTAGTGAGAACAAACACTACAGGGACGGGCAACGGAAATCCGGGAACTTCAACCAAAACCATTCCAAAAATAACCTGGAAAGCTCCCGCGTCTATTACCTTCGGAACGGCTTTGTCGACAGCACAACTGAACGCGACCGCCTCCGTGCCGGGCACATTCGTTTATACGCCTGCTGCCGGTACCGTTCTCCCAATAGGCTCCCATACCCTGAAAGCAGACTTTACTCCCGCCGATTTGGCAAAATATACGATTGCTACTGCTTCTGTAAGCATTGAAGTAAATCAGACAACCGGTCAATGCATAGATCGGTCTATTTCCAAAGAAGCCTGTGGAGAACTGCTCCCCGAGAAATTGCGTATCTCGATAATCAACTCTGTCAAAGCATATTACGACGGGCTCTTCGGACTCTCCGAGTCTGATCGGAACGAGAAATTGCGCACTTACCTTGCAAACATCCCTCAGTTTCGCACGGTTGGTATCGAAGAAAAGACGAAGACAGTTTGGGGTATCTTCTCGGACGGAGTTGTCTTCGCCATATTACCGCGGACACCTGAGGAGCCTTCCCCATCTCAGCCATCTGCTCTTGCGATGCAAAATGCAAACAATAATGTAGTCATAGACCCTTCAGACATGGACACCTTTTTTTACCCGGGAAGATACCCGGAGAGTCGCATGGTTGCACTGTACCGGGTTAAGAAAAGCGGACTCCATAACAAATTGCCCCAATTACAAAAGTGGTTCGAAAAAAAAGGATATAGAGTCGTAACCGGTAAAGGCCAGGTTGAGGATCTCCTGACATTACAAATATCGAACCTCGCGGTCTTTTATTTTGACGGTCACGGAGGAATTAGCGGAGATAAGGACCATCCGGAACACGCTTTGATCGGAAGCGGAACCGCCGTATCGTCAAACCCTGCCGAGATGATTCAATCCGGCATTAGGGCAGGTTATATCATTCCCTGTATAACAAGCGAAGGAGACGAAGTTTATTGTTTCAACGAACAATTTTTTACATTTTTGAATTTCGGAAAAAACGCTATGGCCATTATTGATACTTGCTTTGGCTACAATGAAATAACCCGAAATATGCTGCTACAGAAAGTTGACCTGTATGGAGGGTGGTCCGGAGAAGTATTCCCGGATTTCGCGGAAAATGTAATGAATTTTCTTTTCTCCCGCTCTTTGGGCCAGGCCGCGGCAGACAACTCTGACAAGCCGTCCCGGGCATTTCCCATCGGCGAAATCTATGACTATCTCGTATCAAAGGGGAAAACCGTTGAGCAGCGGCCCGGCATGGGGAATGCGAGGTTCATAATGAGGCGGCGGGAAGGAGGAGAACTCAACAATCTTAGCCCAAGCATCGAGCAAATGACAATCTTGACCGGAGAAAAGAATCTGTCGATCAAAGGTGAATTCAGCAAAGACCCCGGAGAAGACAAGAGGAAGGTGCTTGTCAATGAGCAGCCTGTGAACGTAAAGGATTGGGATGGGGCTAGAATCCTGACTGAACTGCCGCCGCTGGAGAATGGCGGAGTGGGGCCGGTGGTGATAGATGTGGACGGCGTTCGGAGCAACGCGATCCCCCTGGTCAGTTTGAGAACTGCGTTTAAGGCTGAATTCAAGGGGGAACTGACGCAAAAATGCAGTCTTAATGCCAACTTTGCCTTCCGAACCGACCCTCACGAATACCGACAGGATCCGGAAGTAGCTCCCAAAACAGACGATTCCGTCAGAGCTGATTTGAGTCGTACCGAAACAAAGGGCACGCTTGTTTGCACCGGATCAAACAAGACCGCAAATCATTGTAAACACGGCGGACCCACATCATGGACCGAGTGGAGCGGATCAAAAACGCTCACCTGTGATGCACCGGATCCGTTAAGTTATATTTCCGGCGACCTTGTGATCTCCAATAAACTCAAACAGTCCCTGTTCGGGCCCATGACATTGGCCACGTACACGATCACCGAGAAATATTGCGACGGGAGTACCCCGCATGTCAGTTACGCGTCGATTACGCTTGAACCTTTTTATGAAGGTACACCGCCAAATTTCGGAATAAACATCCCCACGGCCTTCGGACCGAAGGGTGAACTCATTCTGAAAAGCGGCTCGCGCCAAATGGCGCCGAATAAAGATTTCAAAGGGGGAGGAAATGCGAACTGGACTGATTTCAGCTGCAGTCAAGTAATTCCGCCCCATGAGCCGCGATAAGATTTATCGCTGTAATTTGATCCATTTGTCGGCTGACATGCCCGAGTGCGCTCCAATCATCTGCGAACTCCGCTGGTACCGTTACAACTATGAATTTGTGCTTTCCTGTTTCAGTCCGACAACCGTCCGCTCCATTTGCGTCAAATGTCGGCGGGCATGCATGAGCAGAAACCAGAGCCACTGGTACATATCGAGACGACCGAGATCCCGCACCGACATCCGAATCGTGTGAAGGAAACCTTCGCCCTGCGCCATTTTATCAAGAAGGCCAAGACATTCATATCGCTGCAGATCGAGGACTGACCGAGCCTTCGTCAGCTGGATCTTTCCTTTCGGGAGCATGTGTTTCGGCGGTTGCCAGTCGAAGGCATCGGGGTCGGCGATCTCACCGAAAATGGCGAGGTCGCTTTCATCGGCAGGGATCGGCAGTCCCCGGGCCGCCCGTCGGACAGCCGTCTCCACTCCCTTTCGCAACGTTAACAGCAGGTAATGATTGACTATCCCGATGTGCTCGATGATGAGTGCAATGCTCCAGCCCACGTCTTCGGGCACCACGGCAAGTTCCTCGGGCGACCGCGCACACCATCGGTCAAGGTGCGCAAACACATCCTCAATCTCAAAACGTAAAGCGGATATGGTTTTCTCTGCTGGCATAGTGCTTTACCTTCTTATCTCACATGTATTAATTGAATAGAATTATTCTAATTTAACTACAATTCATACTAATTATAGTGCAAAATGCTGCAAATTAGACATATCACAAACTGGTTTCTAATTAGTCACTTGGTGGTTATATTCCAATCAGAAATGTACTTTGAAAGAGATGCCGATGAATGATTACAATTTTTCCGATTTAATAGATGTGACAATTGTGCAAAAGCTGGCTGAAGCGCATTATCGTGACGCGGGCATGCCGATCGGCATCATTGATGCTTTCGACGGATCGGTGCTTGTTGCTTCCGGGTGGCAGGAAATATGCGAGTCTTTTCATCGCGCCAATCCAAAATCGTTCGAACGCTGCCTGGAGAGCGAGAATTATATAAAAAACCATCTGCACGATGGAGAAGCCTGCAAATATAAATGCAAAAACGGGATTTGGGACATCGCCATGCCGATTGTTGTCGACGGGACGCACCTGGCAACCTTGCTTATGGGGCAGTTCTTTTATGAGGGCGAGATACCCGATCGGGATTTCTTTATCCGCCAGGCATGTGAATTCGGCTTTGATGTTGACGGTTACCTGACGGCCCTTGATCGCGTTCCGGTTTTCAGCCAGGAAAAAGTGGATCATATCCTTGCATATAATAAGGCGCTTGCATGTTTTATTGCCGACCTTGCAGAGAGGTCCCTGCGCCAAAAGCGTGCCGAAGAAGAGCTTATCCTGGCCAAGTTCTGTATCGATAAGGCATCCATAGGCATTCACCTGGTCTCGGAGGAAGGGAATATAAGAAGTGTCAACGAATATATCTGTCAAAGCCTGGGTTATTCACCGGAAGAACTCTGTTCGATGACCGTTTTCGATATTGATCCCAATTTTACCAGGGACGTTTTCTTTGAGCACAGGACTAAACTATCGACCTCCGGCTCAAGTACTTTCGAGACGGTGCACAGGCGGAAGGACGGGTCGACGTTTCCGGTCGAGGTTACAGTCAATTTTCTGGCATTCCGGGGCAGGAAGCTCACCCTGGCATTTGCCAGGGACATCACCAAGCGCAAAAGGGCGGAAGAACGGATAAATGCCTCCCTAAGGGAAAAGGAAGTATTGCTCAAGGAAATACATCACCGTGTCAAGAACAACCTGCAGGTTATCTCGTCTCTGCTGGAACTGCAGTCGGATTACATAATTGACGGAAAGTCCAGGAGCATTTTCCAGGAAAGCCAGGACCGGATCAGATCGATGGCACTTGTCCACCAGAAATTATACCAGTCCAGGGATTTTGCCCAGATAAATTTCGCGGAGTATTTAGAAAGCCTGGCCTCACATTTGTTCTTTTCATACGCAAGGAATCAGGAACAGATAGAACTGTCGATAGATGCGGGGGATTTATTCATGGAAATCGACCAGGCCATTCCGTGCGGTCTGCTCATCAACGAGCTTGTGTCCAATGCCCTGAAACACGCGTTTCCAGGCGACCGGAAAGGAAGGATCGCAATCGCACTGCATGCCGACGAGGAAGGCAGGCTGACGCTGACGGTCGCGGACAACGGCGTCGGTCTGCCGCCCGGCCTGGATTTCCGCGACACCGAATCGCTTGGATTACAGCTTGTCAATATGCTAGCCAATCAACTGGGCGGGAATATCGATCTCCGGGAAATCGGCGGCGTTTCATTCACGCTGCGGTTCAAGTTGAACGGAGGCAACCAAATCAGTTAGCTGCCGGCATGTTTTGCCCTGCTACTTCGACCTGATAGTTATTTAATTTTCCCAA
>DASRZQ010000196.1:0-4649 GCA_035686205.1 Geobacteraceae bacterium | reverse complement strand
CCCCACCCTGTAAGCAGGGAAAAGATTCTTGGCGACAGATCCCTGGCCGGGTTAAGCCCAGCCTGGGTAAGCGGAGCAATGATCGAGATGATGATGGTAACGGTGACACCGATGAATACCGGCGCCAGCGCATCATCCGGCCGGCCGAGGTTGCACCCTTCGGTCAATGAAAAAATCAGGAATACCAGGGCGAATGTGCCGACCGCTTCTGCCAGAAAAGCGGTAAGAGGGCTTACTATCGCCGCAACCCCGGCGCCGGGATTCGGATAGAATTCTCCAAACATCTGGGCTGTCTTAACCGATGCGGGAGAGCCGCGCAAAATGTGGTTCACGCTTTCAAACTGGGCAATGGAATCGGCGAACAACAGGTACAGAATTGCCGCTGCGGCGAATGCCCCAAGGAACTGGGCACAGAGATAGGCCGGAAGATATGAAGCGGACATCCTCCTGCCCGCCACCATGGCGATACTGACAGCCGGATTGAGGTGAGCGCAGGAAAGATGGCGGGTTGCGTAAATTGCTATTGTTACTCCCAACCCCCAGACCATGGCCACCTGGAACAGCCCCATATGCGCCGAAAACAGCACGGTCACGGCGACAGAACCGCAACCGAAGAGTACCAGCAGAAATGTTCCGATAAATTCCCCCATAAAATGATGCGGCAGCTTCATCATAATCCCCTTTCTTGGAGAGCGACGACAGCCTGACCGTAAGCGCGCATGCTTTGAGCAGGCTGCCTCAATTGATATCTATTCAATTCATCCGGCAGGAAGCTTGCTTCATCGGCAGGAACCGCCGCCGCAAGGATCTGCGGCGGGCACGGCGCACGAGGGTCCGCAGACAAAGGGACCGTAATGTACCGACGTATCGCCGACAACCTTGAAATGCCGGCCGAAGCGGGTCTCGCTCAACATGGCGGCGGTGTTGCCGCAGACCAGCATCGGTTTTCCGGTAATCAAGGTGTGATGGTCATCGAGGGGAAATCCGAAGGGATACTCTGGGATGGTGCCGAGGTAATATGCCGCCTGACCGAAATCCTCGCAGATGTCTTCCAGTGATGCCAGCTTGAAAGCCCGAATCTTCATGGAATAAAAATCCGTCATCCCGACTTTTGCCCTGATCTCCGGATTGTCGAGGGTGACAAGGTTCTTCGACATCACACGGTAGTCAGGACAGCCGAGGTCGCGCAGGAGCCTGCGGAAATCTTCTATATACATCGCCCCGCCCAGACATTCGCCCAGCAGGACCGGATCGTCCGCCCACTCTTTCGGTACCCTCCTCCCCGCGAAGACATCGGAGAAAAACAATTCTCCTCCCGGCTTCAGGACCCGGAAAATTTCGGAGAACACCCGCTTTTTCCGTGGAGACAGGTTGATCACGCAGTTGGAGATAACCACATCGATAGAATTGTCCTCGATTCCCAGGGCCGCCAGGTCTTCGATGTAGCCGCAACGAAAATCTACGTTGGACTTTGCGTACCCGAATTTCTTTGTCTGCGAATCCAGATGTTTCCTGGCAACAGCAAGCTGTTCCCCTGTCATGTCAACACCGATGACGAACCCGCCGGGCCCGACGAGCCTTGAGACGAGATAGGTGTCCCTTCCGGAACCGCAGCCCAGATCCAGGACCGTACACCCTTCCAGGGCGGGGGGAATGGGTGACCCGCAGCCGTAAAACCTGTCAAGAATTTCATCGTCGATTTCGTCAAGTATCCCGCGGTGATTTTCGGGTATCGATTCCGTGCAGCAACAGGCGTTGGTCTTCAGGTCCCGCATGCCCTGCAATACTTTTCCGTAATAATCCTTTACGGCATCCAGCGTAGTCGCGTTTTCCATTACTTCCCCTTTGTTTATTCATTAAATATCCAGTTGTTATTCAGCTCCAGCAGGCAGCATCCCAGGTCAATACCGCGTTGGGGCGGGGGGAGCGCCAATCCGGGAGCGAGGTGGTACAGCACTTTTTTGCCGTCCCGCGTGCAGACGACAAAATTCCCGTCCCGCAATATTTTTAAATGGTGAGAAAGCAGGGTAGGTTCCATTTGCAGAGTGGAGTTTATTTCACCGACATTCCTCGGACCATCAAGCAGTTGGGCAATAATGGCCCAGCGTGTTGGATCTGCTATGGCCTTGAGTCGGCCGGAACAGAATGTATTTGAGTAGGGGCTTATAACAGTCATTTATAAACCTTTCTTCTATTGAAAATATTTTCAATTGAAATTTTCCTATCGTTATATACAAAAATAATAGCGTAGTGCAATATATTTCTTTTTCATGACGTTTATTTTTTTGGCAATAATACGGAATTCGCTTTCTGGAAGATTGAGGCAATTGCAGATGGTTTGTGCGCTTATATGCGAGCCGGATCAGAGCATGGACCCGACCTGGTCGTTCTGCATATGAAGAATGATCGACAAATACCCAAATGTTCCAACTCTAAATATCCAAAAATCATCACGCAGGAAAGTGAAGATAGCTTCCCAGCGCGGATAAAAGCAGGCATCTGGCAAGAACGGAAAGATTAGTAACAGCTCAGAGTACAGGGGGTTCAATGCTGTTGCGCTTGTTATGCTGATTTCAGCGACTCAGGACTCATTTGTAGGGTTGAGTTGTATTTCAGTCCCGTACATGGATTCATCATCAGGATTTTTCAGGAGTAGATCGAAACGCCTGCCCTGTTGTTGGTTTTTTTCCGGATACAGCTTGAAGATTTCCGAGACCAAGGATTGTTGGGTCGGCAAATATTATGTCTCGGAGCCAAAATTTGTCTTTGCCGCTTTCCCAGATCGAACGCCACACGGACAAACTATTCTTGATTATAACCGGATAAACGGATATATTGGGCTTATGAAAACTACAGCACGAATGTTCAAAGCCCTCTCTGACGAAACGCGCTTGCGGATACTCTGTCTCCTGTTGGACGGTGAACTTTGCGTCTGTGATATCATGGCGGTATTGCAACTGCCCCAGTCAACGGTTTCAAGGCATCTTGCATACCTGAAAAATACGGGGTGGGTGAATGATCGCAGATGCGGGGTCTGGATGTATTATTCGATTATGGATAACGGGAATAGCTTGCAGAAAAGATTATTGGAGTCCCTTAGGGAAAACCTTTCAGATATAGAAACTGCGGCAGCCGACCGCGAAAGACTAAACAGATTCAGCCAGCACAACAGCTGCGCATAATTTTTTTCTGGAAATTATCCGTTTATGCGGATAAAGAGAGGTTTATTGTTTGAAGAAGAAAGTTCTTTTTCTCTGTACCGCCAATTCCTGCCGGTCCCAGATGGCCGAAGGGATTGCAAATCATTTCCTTGGGGACAGGGTCGAGGCCTTTTCCGCCGGAACCGAGGCATCCTTCGTAAATCCCAGGGCCATTGCGGTCCTTCGGGAAATCGGCATCGACATCTCCGGTCATCGGTCGAAAAATGTAGACGAGTTTACCGGTGAACGCTTCGACTTGACCATCACCCTGTGCGGAGATGCGAGGGATAGATGCCCCCTTTTCTCCGGCGGCGGCGAAAGGGTCCACATCGGTTTTGCCGATCCGGCAAAAGCGACCGGCAGTGAGGAGAAGATCATGGAGGCTTTCCGGAAGGTGAGGGACGAAATCAGGGAATCCATGATCAGCTATTTCATGAAATGATATTACAGGCATGTTCAGCTTAGTCACCACATACCAAGAGGAGGAAGAACAACAATGCAAGGACTCATGAAGAAGTTGTCGTTTCTGGACCGGTATCTTACTCTGTGGATTTTTCTGGCCATGTTTTTCGGCCTCGGCCTCGGGTATTTCGTGCCCGCATCAAAAGCTCTCATCAATCGCTTTCAGGTGG
Organism: Geobacteraceae bacterium; assembly: GCA_035686205.1. Lineage (GTDB taxonomy): Bacteria > Desulfobacterota > Desulfuromonadia > Geobacterales > Geobacteraceae > CAIWTU01. The sequence goes on along the minus strand of DASRZQ010000196.1, from coordinate 817 downwards.
GAACGACAAGCATTCCCATCGCAATCGGCCTGATCCTAATGATGTACCCACCCCTGGCCAAGGTAAAGTACGAGGAGATGCATGAGGTTTTCAGGGACAAGAGAGTTCTGACCCTTTCCCTGGTGCAGAACTGGGTTGTGGGGCCGATTCTGATGTTCGCCCTTGCACTGATCTTCCTGCGCAATTACCCGGAATACATGGTCGGCCTGATCATGATGGGCATGGCGCGGTGCATCGCCATGGTCATTGTCTGGAACGACCTCGCCTGCGGCGATCGTGAGTATGCCGCGGGTCTCGTTGCCTTTAATTCCGTCTTCCAGGTGCTGTTCTTCTCGGTCTACTGCTATATTTTCGTCACGATTCTGCCTCCGCTGTTCGGCTTCACCGGCGCGGTGGTTAATATCACCATGGGCGAAATCGCCAAGAGCGTGTTCATCTACCTGGGTATCCCGTTTATAGCCGGCATCATTACCCATTTCAGCCTGACGAGGACAAAGGGCAAGGAATGGTTCGAAAATTCATTTGCTCCTGTCATCAGTCCCCTCACCCTCATCTTCCTGCTTTTTACCATCGTAGTCATGTTTGCGACGCAGGGAGACAAGATCCTGAGCCGACCATTCGACGTTGTCGTTATAGCGATTCCGCTCCTGTGCTACTTCGTCATAATGTTCGTGGCGTCCTTCTTCATGAGCAAGAAGCTCGGGACCAACTACGAGAAGAGCGCGACGCTGTCCTTCACCGCCGCCAGCAACAATTTCGAGCTTGCCATCGCGGTAGCCATTTCGGTGTTCGGCCTTAACTCCGGCCAGGCCTTCGC
>DASRZQ010000195.1:0-11793 GCA_035686205.1 Geobacteraceae bacterium | reverse complement strand
TAAAAAGCAGCCGGTCCCTTTCTGCATGCGTATTGAGCGGGAAAAGAAGACAATCAGGCACATGATCGAAATCCATTGCCGCGGACGTCATGACACATCCGGGGCCTTATGCGCGGATTGCCGGCAGCTAATGGATTACGCCATGCGGCGCATTGACGGATGCCCGTACCGGGACGGGAAGCCGGCTTGCGGCAGGTGTCCCGTGCATTGCTATGCTCCCGCCATGCGCGAACAGGTCCGCGCGGTAATGAGGTATGCCGGGCCGCGCATGTTGATTTTTCATCCCATCCTGGCGGTCATGCACTTTGCGGATGAACTCGGAAAAGCGCCAAAGAGGGACGCGGGCAAATGATAAAAAAACCCGGAGATGCCATGAATCTCCGGGTTTTTCGATGCGATCCGCAAAAGTATTACTTCGGGACTTTTTCCCAGTCCTTAAGAAACTTATCGATCCCCGCGTCGGTGAGCGGATGCTTGCTGAGCTGGATCATTACCGAGTAGGGTATGGTGGCTATGTCGGCGCCTATGAGAGCGGAATTGAGGACATGCACGGGATTGCGGATGCTGGCGACGATTATCTCCGCATCATAGCCGTAGTTGTCAAAGATGGTGCGGATTTCGTCGATGATGCCCATGCCGTCCTGGGAAATGTCGTCGAGCCTGCCCACGAAAGGAGATACGTAGGCGGCGCCCGCCTTGGCCGCCAGCAGCGCCTGGATCGGCGAGAAGATCAGGGTTACGTTGACCTTGATCCCTTTCGCATGGAGCGCCTTCGTGGCCTTAAGGCCTTCGGGCGTCATCGGAACCTTGATGACGATATTGGGGTGAATCTTTGCCAGCTCCTCGCCCTCCCGGATCATGCCCTCATGGTCCAGTGCAACCACTTCGGCTGATATGGGGCCATCCACGATTTCCGTTATTTCCTTGATGACATCCACGAAATTGCGTCCCGATTTGGCAATAAGCGAAGGATTAGTGGTGACCCCGTCAACCAGTCCGAGCGCATGCGCTTCCCTTATTTCCTCCACGATTGCCGTGTCGATAAAAAACTTCATTGTCTTCCTCCCGTTCTCTGATGCTGATTTGTATGTGTATTCCGTGCGGGCGATACGCCCGGCGCGGTAATTCAGGTCTTTTTCTCCAGGCTTTCCCGGTATTTTTCGAGACATTCCATCGAGCAGAAGTATATTCTTTCCCCTTCGTGCCTGCCTACAACCGCGTCGTCTTCGGAAACGTAAACACCGCAGACGGGGTCTTTATGCGTGATTTCCCCCGCCGGTTTTTCCGTCGGGCGGGGTCCGACCTCTTTTTTCGCGGACCCCTTGAACATCAGGTAGATGCAATATCCGACAAGGAACATGAATAATAATTTCATCAAGTGTCTCCTAAATCTTTTCGACCCGCTCGTCGCCGGCAAGGTCATCCAGGATCTCCGCAAGGCTTCGTCCGATTCCCGGATGTACCAGGCCGGGAGCTATCTCGACCAGCGGGGCAAGGACAAACCGGCGTTCATGGAGACAGGGGTGGGGAATTGTCAGGTCTTCCCCCGCAATGACGAGATTCCCGTAAAAAAGGATGTCCAGGTCGATGGAGCGCGGACCCCACCGGACCGTTCTTTTCCTCCCGAAGGTCTCCGTTTCGATCCGCTGCAGTTCACTGAGAAGCTGATGGGGGGATAGCGATGTCTCGATGCGCAGGGCGGCGTTGAGGAAGTTGTCCTGTTCGACCGGGCCAACCGGCTGCGTGTCGTAGAATCCGGAGAGGGCGGTTATTCTCGTTCCGGGCAGCTTGCCGATCTCGGCAATTCCGCGCAACATGTTCAGCTCCCGGTCCCCCAGGTTCGAACCAAGGGCTATATATGCTGAAGATTCCACCGCTTGAGTAGAACACAAATGGATTTTTTCGTCAACATCAAGGTTAGGACTTCGAAGTTGAAAGTTAAACGTTGAAAGTTGGAAGTTGAAAGCTGGTTGTTTTGTCTTGTGACATTTAACACGCAACCTTGAATATTAAACGCAAAATCTTTTGCGACGTTTACATGAAGAGCAGGAAGCCGTTTATGAAATAAACGACTCCGCAGACGCCGACGGCCATGCCGATTATCCACAACGGCTTTTTTTTCATCAGGGCGGCGATGGAAGAAAGCAGAATGGCTATCTGAAGAAATATGACCGCTATGCCGAAGGTCTGGGCGTGCTTCTGGGCATCGTCCCTCGCGGCTTCAAGCTTTTTTGCCTCGCTCTGGATGGTGTTCCGCTCTTCTTCGTATTTTGTTATCTTTTTGCCGTAATCCGCGATCCTGCCTTCGTAATCTTTGGCCACCGACAGGGAATCCCTTGCCTGAAGCGCTTTAAGCTCGAGCTGAAGCTTGTCTTTTTGCAATTCGTAGAGATACCCCTTGAGGCTTTTTGCCTGGTAATAGGCCCACTGGTCGGATGCCCTGGTCTGACTCAGCACGGATTTGGTGGAATATCCTCCGCCCTTGAATGTGGCAAGAGTCGCGCAGACCGCCAGGATTACCGTTGTCAGCGCAAGATAATTCAGCCACGGTTCCTTCTTTTCTTCGGACATTTTTCCCTCCGCATATGGTTCATGACAAATCGGCACATAATAGCACAGGGCGCCATGCCGATTCGAGGGATTTCATGACCCTGCGGGGGGAATTTGAGCGGTTTTCCGCTTGTTGAATTAACGCCATCCACGAACTATACTGAATTTATGAAGTGTTCCGGAAGGCGTCGATTTTGTCGCGCCTTTAACGGCAAACGGGAATAATCCCCGCGGGGAGGAGCTTATGCATGACTGGAATGTGTTGGTAACCGTCCGGGAAGGGGCCTTTGTCCGTGCCTGCAGGCTGCTCCAGGCCATGGGCAGGGTCGGCAGGACGGAATTTTTTAACGTGCTCGTGATGCGGAGCGACGACCCGGAGCAATTGCCGGAGTGGCTTCACGGGCGCATGGCCGATGACCCGGAGGCCGCGGACGTCATCGCCCGGTTGGTGCCCCTCACCTGCCTGTTCAACTTCCAGTCGCCGGGGGCATTTGAAAAGAATGCGGTGGAGGCGGTCTCACGGTGGGTTCCGAGCCTGGCCGGCAAAAGCTTTCACGCGCGGATGCGCCGCCGCGGTTTCAAGGGGCGTCTTTCCAGTATGGACGAGGAGCGTTTTCTGGACGAGTACCTGCTGGAGACCCTGGAAAAGGCCGGTTCGCCCGGCCGCATTTCATTTGACGATCCCGATTTCATAATCGCGGTCGAGACGGTGGGGACAAGGGCCGGCCTGTCGCTCTGGAGCCGGGATGACCTGATGCGCTACCCTTTCCTCGGGCTTGATTGAAAGGCTGGATTTAACCCGAATCCGTGATGCCTTCATGCCTTCGTTCGCGCGGAACGCCTCGGTTTTTTGCGTTCCAGCGGGCTGAGACCGTCCGGCGAAGTTGACCCGGTGTAACAGGCATGAAGCGGCGTCAGCGGCGTTTAAACCACGGCATTCTGCTTGCCCCGGCATTCAGACGTCACGGATTCAGGTTTGATTGAAACGGCGGGAATGGTTATGGTCGGGATATCAGTGAAGGTGCGGACTGCAATCGGTTACGGCGCCCATGAAGATCCGGTTTCTTTCAAGATAGTGGACAGGACGTTCCTCATTACGGAAATACTGGACCGCTGGTATGGAGCGGAAAACGCCTATTTCAGGCTGCTCGCCGATGACGGGAACCTCTACATGATAAAGCATGACCTGAATGCGGATGAATGGGAACTGGTGCAAATGGAGGTGATCTCCGGAAGATGAACGGCGACGCCGACTTTGACCGGTTTTTTGCCGCGTGTTGGCTGAAAAATTCCCGGGCGAACAGCCAGAAAATTTTTCCGTCAGATTTAAAAAAACAGAGAAGGGTGTATACTTTAGAATTGTGTTGCCGGTTGCGGGGGAGGACTGGCCGGCTGGAAACTGTAAGCGGAAGTTGCGCAGGGGAAATGGTAATGGAACATGAACATAAAACGAGGGAACAGCTCCTTGAGGAAATAAAGAGACTGTCGCTGCGAATTGCCGAGCTCGAGGCATCGAGTAAGCCGGAGATGGTCGAGGAAAGGCTTTATCCAGTTAAAGAGCCTAATGAAAATGACAAAAGACTGGTTTCCTTTTCCATCGATATCACCCATTATGAACACCTCAAGAAAGAGCTGAGGGAAATACGCACCCGGTACCGGCTTATTCTCGATGCGATGCCGGCGCACATCTCATATGTCGATACGAATCAGAACCTCCGCTTTGTCAATATATGGCATGAGAAATGGTTCAGTTACCATCCGAAAATGATTGTCGGAAGGAATATCAGGGAGCTTTTTGGCGAAAAGGTGTACGGCAGGTACGAGGGGTATGTGATGTCCGTCCTGGAAGGGAACGAGGTGACTTTTGAAACGGACGTTGAGAAGGGCGCCCATGTGATCCGCCTTGCCGTATCGCTTATCCCGCACAAGAATGATGACAACAAGGTGCTCGGCTTTTACATCCTGGCCTATGACATTACGGATCGCATATTAGCCGAGGAGGCGCTGCGGAAATCAGAGCGGGAAAAGGACCTGATCCTTGACAGTGTTACGGAACACGTTCTTTATCACGACATGGATTTCAGGGTTGTCTGGGCCAACAGGGCCGCCGCCGACTCGTACAAGGTGCCGGCCGATTTGCTGACCGGTTGCCGTTGCCATCATCTCCTGTACCGGCAGAAAGAGCCGTGCGACGGATGTCCGATCGTGCGCGCGCTGAGCACGGGCGAACCCCAGGAGGGAGAAATGACCTCTCCGGACGGCCGGGTCTGGTACATAAAGGGTTTTCCGGTCAGGGACGAAAACGGCGCCCTTTCCGGGGTGGTGGAAGTCACACGGGATATAACCAAGCGCAAACGGGATGAAGAAAAACTGAAAAAGAGCGAGATGCAACTGGCCGAAGCACAGCATATCGCCAATCTCGGCAGCTGGGAGTATGATATCCGCGACAACGGTTTCTTTTTGTCGGAGGAGCTGTACCGGATCTGCGGCCTTGATCCGAAAATATTCCCTCTTAATTTCAAGGGCATATTGCGTCTCATCCACCCCGAAGACCTCGGAATTTTCAAGGCGGCCATCGCGACGGCCTATCGCAGCAGGCACCCGTTTTCCCTGTATCACAGGATAAGAAGACCGAACGGGACGGTCCGGATTTTACATTCCCGCGGCAAGGTCGCCGCGGACGATGACGGAACGCCGCTGAGGATTATAGGCACCGCCCAGGACGTCACCGCAAGGAAGAAGGCCGAAGAGGCGCTGAAGCACAAGCACCAGGAGCTGAGGCAGCTGAACAGGGTCCTGGAAAAAAAGGTGGAGGAAGAAGTCGCCAAGAACCGCCAGAAGGACTATATGCTGATCCAGCAGGGACGCCAGGCGGCCATGGGCGAAATGATCGGCAACATAGCCCACCAGTGGCGGCAGCCGCTTACCACGGTCTCGCTGCTTATACAGAATCTGCACGAAAGCTATTCGTACGGAGAATTCTCGAAGGAGTTCCTGGACAGTACCATCGGGCACGCATTGCAGGTGATCCAGCACATGTCGCAGACCATTGACGACTTCCGTCACTTTTTCAAGCCCGACAAGAGCAAAACGGTATTTCTCCCCGGCGATGTCATCCGGAAAACCATTTCATTCGTTGAGCCGAGCATGAAGTTCCAGAACATCACCATCCACTTCGAGGCGGAGGACGGCAACTCCGTGATCGGTTACCCCAACGAGTTTGCCCAGGTTCTGCTCAACATTTTAAGCAACGCGAGGGACGCATTTGTCGAGAGAAAAGTATCCAACCCCGAAATAACCATAAGGGCGGTGAACAGGAAAAACAAAACCGTCATAACTGTAACGGATAATGGGGGCGGCATTTCCGAAGATATCATGGACAAGATCTTCGAACCGTACTTCACAACCAAAGAGCTCGGCAAAGGCACCGGGGTGGGACTGTACATGTCCAAGACCATTGTGGAAAAGCACATGGACGGCAAACTGGGCGCAAGAAACGTGCGTGGCGGCGCCGAGTTCAGGATAGAGATCTGACCGGGAGGAAGTGCCGGCAAGGTTATTTTCGTTTTCGTAGGGGCAAACCTTGTGTTTGCCCTCAAAAAGAAGGGCGATCACAAGGATCGCCCCTACCCAACTATTTGTTCTCCACCAAAGACTGTCCTTCGAATACCATCAGTTCGCTGATCAGCTTCGTGAACCTGAGCGGGTCCCTGATCGGCGAGCCTTCCGTGAGCAGGGCCTGGTCGAACAGGAGCTCACAGTAGTCGACCAGCTTCGGGTTGTTTCTGTCCTTTTCATAAAGTCCGTTCAATATCCGCATGATCGGGTGGTCAGGATTCAGTTCGAGGATTCGCTTCGACTCCGGGATTTCCTGGTTCATCGCCTTGAGGATGCGCTCCATGTGGGCGTTCATGCCGTATTCGTCGGCGACCAGGCAGCAGGCGCTGTCGGTGAGGCGGCTGGAGAGGCGCACCTCCTTGACCTTGTCGGCAAGCTTGTCCTTTATGAATTCCAGGATGCCCAGATACTGCTTCTTCGCCTCTTCCTTCCTGGTTTCCTTTTCCTTTTTCTCCTCTTCCGTGTCGACCTCCAGTTCTCCCCTGAGTACCGACTTCAGCTTTTTGCCGTCGTATTCCGTCAAGCTCTGTACAACCCATTCGTCGATGGGATCGGTGAGGAAGAGGACCTCGAAGTCCTTTTTGCGGCAGATTTCCAGATGCGGGGAGTTCTCCACGGCGGCGCGGTCGGCGCCCGTGATGTAATAAATCTCCTTCTGCGCTTCGGGCATCCGCGCCGTGTATTCCTTAAGCGAAATGTATTTCCCCGGCTCGGTTCCGGAGCTTTCGAAGAGCACCAGTTCCTGGAGCTTCTCCTTGTTTCCGTAATCGAAGTGCAGCCCTTCCTTCAGTACCGGGCCGAATTCCCTGTAGAATTTCAGATAGTCGTCCGGCGTTTTCTCCTTCATCTCCGCGAGGGTGCCGAGTACCTTGCCGACCAGGTTTTTCTGGATCCGCTTGATCTGCACGTCTTCCTGGAGGATTTCCCGGGAGACGTTGAGCGGCAGGTCGCTGGAGTCGACAACGCCCTTGACGAAGCGCAGGTATTCGGGAAGAAGGTTTTCGCACCTGTCGGTTATGAAGACCCGCTTCACGTAAAGGTGAACCCCTTTGCGCTGCGGATCGTGGAGGAAAAGGTCTAACGGTTTCTGCTCGGGGATGTAAAGCAGGGCCTTGAATTCGCTGACTCCCTCCGCCGCGTAGTGGATGGTCTTGAAGGGATTGTTATAGTCATGCGAAATGTGCTTGTAGAACTCGTTGTATTCCTCTTCGGTGATCTCGTTTTTCGGACGGGTCCAGATCGCCTTCATGGAGTTCAGGGTCTCTTCCTCCGTCTTCTTTATTTTCTCGGCCCCTTCGATGGGCTTGCCGTCGATTCCCTGCGGCAGTTCCTCCCTGGTTATATCCATGACGACCGGATACTGTACATAATCGGAATATTTCTTGACGATCGAGCGGATGCGCCATTCGTCCAGGTATTCGAGCATTTCCTCCTTCAAGTGCAGAATAACGTCCGTTCCCCTGGATTCCTTAGCGGCTTCCTCGATGGTGTAAGTGCCGTCGCCTACCGACTCCCAGCGCACCGCCGAGGTTTTGTCCCCTCCGGCCCTGCGCGTAACCAGCGTCACCCTGTCGGCGGCCATGAATGAGGCGTAGAAGCCGACGCCGAACTGGCCGATCAGCTCAGGATGGTCCTGGATGTTTTTTTCCTTCAGGTTCTTCAGGAAAGTGCGTGTGCCGGATTGGGCTATGGTGCCGATATTGGCCTCCACCTCCTCCATGGTCATGCCTATCCCGTTGTCGCTGATGGTGAGTGTCCCTGCTTCCTTGTCCGGTATCAGCTTGATCTTCCATTCCGGGCTGTTTTCGAGGATTGCCTGGTTGGTGTGGGATTCGAAGCGTGCCTTGTCGACAGCGTCCGACGCGTTGGATATGAGCTCACGGAGGAAAATATCCTTGTTCGAATAGAGGGAATGGATTACCAGGTCGAGCAGCTGCTGGACCTCGGTCTGAAAGTGTTTCGTCACCTTTGCCATCGGTTTTCGGTTCTCCTTTGAATGATATTATTCGGTTGGTCCGCGGCAAACTTCCTTCCGGAGACGGACTGCCGGCGGCCATTGTATTCAACCTGTTAAAAGTAATCACAAGGTGTCAATTTTTCAAGGCATAATTTTGTATTCGGACGCAAAAGCCCATTTCTTGACAGCGTTATGGGGCTATGCTAGTGTAAATATCCCTTTCGGGGCGTTTCCATCCGATTTTATTCACCATGTTGCGGCCATCCTGGCCGGCCGTGACAAAGCCGAATCCGGAGCAGCCATGTACTATCCCGATATCGATACCTTTAAGGAACTTTCCTCCCGGGGGAACCTCATTCCGGTTTACCGCGAAATAATGGCGGATATGGACACCCCGGTCAGCGCCTTCAAGAAAGTTGACGACGGCCGGTTCTCCTTTCTGCTGGAGAGCATTGAAGGCGGCGAGAAATGGGCGCGCTACAGTTTCCTCGGGTCCAACCCCTCGGTAGTGTTCCGCTCCAGGGGCAATACCGTGGAAATCGTTGCCGGTGACGGGTCAGTGGAGAGCCTGCACGCCGAAGATCCGCTCGGTTACCTGAAAACCTGTCTCGACAAGTTCCGACCGGTCGAAATACCCGGCCTGCCCCGTTTTTTCGGCGGCGCCGTCGGGTACCTCGGCTACGACATGGTACGCTATTTCGAGAGGCTGGAGACGGATAATCCCCCGGTCATCGGCGCCTACGACAGCTATTTCGTTCTCACGGACACGATAGTGATTTTCGATAACATGCTGCAGAAAATCAAGGTCGTTTCCAATGCTCATCTGGATGAAGGCCGTTCACCGGAAGACGCCTATAACGAAGCAACCGCCAAGATCGAGTTGATCGTCAAAAAACTGAAGACCCCTCTCGGACGCCTGAACTCATCTCCTGCGGCCGGCAGGGCGGCCTTTGTCTCGAACGTTTCCCGCCAGGCCTTCGAGGAATCGGTGGTCAAGGCGAAGGAATACGTCAAGGCCGGCGACATAATCCAGGTGGTCCTTTCCCAGCGCTTTACGGCCGACCTGACCGTGGATCCCTTTGAAATCTACCGTGTGCTGCGCACCCTGAACCCTTCTCCGTACATGTTTTTCCTGCGCCTTGACGACACGCTGGTAGTCGGTGCTTCTCCGGAAGTCATGGTGCGCAAGGAGGGGAACACGGCGGAACTCCGCCCCATTGCCGGCACCAGGCCACGCGGGGAATCCCCCGAAAAGGACTTGCATTTCGAACAGGAACTTCTGGACGATCCCAAGGAACGCGCCGAACACGTCATGCTGGTCGATCTCGGGCGCAACGACCTTGGGCGGGTCTGCGAGATCGGAACGGTACAGGTGTCCGAGCTTATGGTAGTTGAGCGCTATTCCCACGTGATGCACATCGTTTCCAACGTCCAGGGCAGCCTGGAAACGAACAGGGACGCGTTCGACGTATTGCGGGCGACATTCCCCGCGGGAACTCTCTCCGGCGCGCCGAAGGTGAGGGCGATGGAAATTATCGATGAACTGGAGCCCGTCCGCCGGGAAATTTACGGCGGTGCGGTCGGCTATTTCTCTTTCTCGGGAAACATGGACATGGCCATAGCCATAAGGACCCTCGTCGTCAAGGACGGCAAGGTCCATCTGCAGGCCGGGGCGGGCATCGTCGCCGATTCGGACCCGGCTTCCGAATACCAGGAAACCGTGAACAAGGCGATGGCCGTGGTGAAGGCCATAGAGGCCGCGGAGAAGGGGCTGGATTAGGTTTTTGTGTAGGGGCAAACCTTGTGTTTGCCCTTAAATGAGGGCGATCACGAGGATCGCCCCTACGGTATGCGTAATGGGGTACACATGCTTTTAATGATCGACAACTATGACTCTTTTACTTACAACCTCGTCCAGTATTTCGGACAACTGGGCGAACATGTCGCCGTTTACCGGAACGACCGGATTTCCCTTGAGGAAATCGAACGGCTCGCGCCGGAACGGATCGTCATTTCGCCGGGTCCGTGTACGCCGTCCGAAGCCGGGATTTCCGTGCCGGCCGTGAAGCGCTTCGCCGGAAAAATCCCGATCCTCGGCGTATGTCTCGGACACCAGTCGATCGGCGAGGCATTCGGCGGCATTGTCGTGCGCAGCGCCCACCTTATGCACGGAAAGACATCGCCCATCCGCCACAACGGTAAGGGCCTGTTCAGGGGGCTCCCCGACCCGTTCCAGGCCACCCGCTACCATTCGCTGGTGGTCGAGCGTTCCACCTTTCCCGACTGCCTGGAAATCACGGCCTGGGTCGAGGAAGGGGAGGTCATGGGGCTTCAGCACAAAGAACTGCCCATCTGGGGCGTGCAGTTCCATCCCGAATCGATCCTGACCGAGCGGGGGATGGACATTCTGCGGAATTTTCTGGAAATGACGAAATAGGGCAGTTAGATGTGAGGTGTGAAACGTAAGACGGAATTAGTCAAAAATCGGCAAGTTTTTCTTGTGTTGCTGTTTTTACATCTCACGTCTTACATTTTACGTCTTGCAAATAAGGAAGTTGCATGATCAAAAAAGCCATCGCCAGGGTTGTTGAGCGGGAAAACCTGACCGAAACGGAAATGATCGAGGTGATGGACCAGATCATGTCGGGGGAGGCTACGCCCGCCCAGGTGGCCGCCTTCATCACCGCTCTGCGCATGAAAGGCGAAACCGTGGAGGAGATTACCGGCGCGGCGCGGGTCATGCGCGACCGGGCCACCCGCATCAGGGTCGGCAGGAACGTGCTTGATATCGACCGGGACGACATCAATCTTGACCTGGAGACCATCCTCGACACCTGCGGGACCGGCGGCAGCGGAACGAACACCTTTAATATATCCACCACCGTGGCCTTTGTCGTGTCCGCCTGCTCGGTAAAAGTCGCCAAGCACGGCAACCGCTCCGTTTCTTCCTGCTGCGGCAGCGCCGATGTGCTGGAGGCGCTCGGCGTGAACCTGGACATAACCCCGGAGACGGTAGAAAAATGCATTAACGACATCGGCCTCGGATTTCTTTTCGCGCCTGCCCTCCATGGGGCAATGAAGCACGCTATAGGTCCGCGCAGGGAGATCGGCATACGCACCATTTTCAATATCCTCGGGCCCCTTACCAATCCCGCCGGGGCCGACTGCCAGGTACTCGGGGTATACCGGGACGATCTCACCGAAAAGATGGCCCATGTCCTGAAAAAACTCGGCTGCAGGCACGGATTCGTAGTACACGGCATGGACGGCATGGACGAGATAACCCTTACCACCGCTACCCGTGTCGCCGAAGTTTCGCGCGATGGCGTGAGCGTCACGCTTGTCAGACCGGATGATTTCGGCTTTCCCCAATGCCGGATGGAAGACCTTCACGGAGGGGATGCCTTGGAAAACGCCGCTATCGTGAAGGCCGTGCTCAACGGACAGGAGGGGCCCAAGCGGGATATAGTACTCATGAATGCGGCTTATGCCCTGGTCGCGGCCGGGAAGGCCGGAAATGTCCCGGAGGGGATTAAACTGGCCGCCGATGCGATTGATTCGGGGCGGGCCGTTAAGCAGTTGGAGAAATTGATACAATTAACAAATGAATGACGCAGGGGCGATCCTTGTGATCGCCCTTATGCCGGCAAATCAAGAGATTGGGCAAA
>DASRZQ010000194.1:0-6114 GCA_035686205.1 Geobacteraceae bacterium | reverse complement strand
TTCTTGAGTAGAATCGCCTGAACCCGGGCTCAATGGACGGGGTTTCAAGCTTACCAAATCTGGTGATTTTCCCTGAATAAATAAGAGTACTTCACTTGAAGAACTTTTATCCTATAGCAGTTTATCAGTCAATTTAGAAGCAAATTCTCGATCGACGAAAAGAATCCGAATTGACCGATATCCTCGCCGGAATAAACAGTAAATTTTGTGGGCTACTATTCGAATTAACCCATGCCGATGGTCGTAATGCCTCTTACTTTAAAGCAACTCGTACCGAAAAACTTGACACACATCCGTATTTTGTGCCATAAGATAAATGTTGCGTTTTGAACGCTTTACACCAATAAACACAATAATTTCGCCACCTTAGCTCAGATGGTAGAGCAATTGATTCGTAATCAATAGGTCGCCGGTTCGATTCCGGCAGGTGGCTCCAGTAAAATGAGGGGTTTACGGGAATTGCCTGTAAAACCTTTTGTTTTTTGTACGTTCCGCCCGACTTTCCCCACCGGGCAGACTCAATGCGCTCGTAGCTCAGCTGGATAGAGCAATGGCCTTCGAAGCCATCGGTCGGGGGTTCGAATCCCTCCGGGCGCGCCATCTTTCACTCCACTGGTTGTTACGAGCTACTGCCGTCCCTGGCCTTCCGGATACTTTACGACAGGGCCTTACGTCAGCCGCTACGCTTCAGGATTGATGAAATTCTTGAAATCATTCAGCGACCGCAGCTTTAGCGAATACCTGTCTGCAATTTTTACCCCGTAGCGCTCTTCGATTGCCACGATGAACGCAGGATAGTCGGCCGAATCCATCACATGCCCGGCAATCGGCTGCGCAGGTTCGACCTCCCTGACGATGCAATCGTCAATGCCTATCTTCAGCATCAGTTCCTTCAGTTCATTTATCATGGTCATATTCTTTTCCTTTCCTGGGTTAGCAGAGTCGGTAAAAACCGGGTCTGACTTGGACACCCGTTCTATTCCCTCAACCTGAACCGCTGGATTTTGCCAGTTGAGGTACGAGGCAACTCCTCCACGAACGTGATTCGGACAGGGCACATGTATGCAGGAAGCCGCGCCTTCACATGGGCCCTCATTTCCAGCGGAAGATAGGGAGTCCGCGCCGTTCCCATCTTTAGCACCACGAAAGCTCCCGGTTTTACGAAAGAACCGGCGGAAACGGCCGTTACGGCGCAATCCGCGACGTCGGGATGGCAGCGCAGCGCATCCTCCACCGCAAGCGGCGAAACCCAGCGGCCGTCCGTTTTGATCATATCGTCGCTCCGGCCGCGATGGTAATAAAACCCGTTTTTCTCCACAAAAATGTCGCCGGTCCTGATGAATCCGTCCGGGAGCATTGTTTCGGCGCTCTTTTCGGGCATGTTCCAGTAGCAGGGCGACCTTGTTTCGCCGCTGATCAGCAGGTTCCCCTCGCAACCGGCAGGCACGTCGTTGCCGGAGTCGTCGACCAGCCGCGCCCGGTACCCCGGTACGAGCCGCCCGGCCGATCCGGGAACGGCGCGGCCCGGCACGTTGGACATGAAATGGTATGACATTTCCGTTGAACCGATACCGTCCAGGATCTCCAGGCCGGTAAGCAGCTGCCATTCCTCGAAAACGGCGGCCGGCAAGGCTTCACCGGCCGAGCAGCAAATCCGCATGGGCAGCTCCAGTTCGCCATTCGGGCGGGAAAGAATGATCCGGCTGTAAATGGCGGGAACGGAGAAAAATATGGATGGCTTCAGAAGTCTGATTATTTCGAGAATCGGGCCGGGGTCGGGTTTGCCCGGATGGAGGACCGCCGTGGCCCCGAAACGGAGCGGGAAGGCCAGGCTGTTGATAAGTCCGTAGGCGAAAGATATTTTGCTGGTGGAGAAAATTATGTCATCGCCTGTTATGCCAAGCACGGATTTCCCCACCAGATCGCATGGCAGCAGCAGGCTTTTATGGAAGTGCGGTACCCCTTTCGGTTTGCCTGTGGAACCTGAACTGTAAAGCATGTACGCAAAATCGCAATCGGCCGGCTGATAATGGTTTTCGATTCCGCCGGAAAAGTTGGAGCAAACCGGAGAACCGTCATCGTCGCGGACAATAATCTTGGTCGCTGTGCCAACGGCCGTGCATTGCGAGGCAAGTTCAGCGTTTGTGACGACAAGCCGCGCACCGCAATCCTCAATGATATAAGTGCAATCCTCATCACCAGGCGCCGACCCAGCAGGAACGGCGACGGCCCCTGTCAGGAGGCACCCCAGAAATGCAACGGGAAACGCAAGGCAGTCAGGCAGGGCTATCAGGACACGCTCACCCGGGGCAATTCCCAGTTTTTGCAGCATTCGAGCGAAGCGACGGCAGGCTTTGTCCAGATCACGGAATGAAAGCGCCCTGTCTCCGCAATAATAGGCCGTCTTGTCGGGGTGAAGCGCCAGATTGGGTGTCAGCAGCTCAATTGCCGCGTTCAGCGTGCTCAATTGCGTCCCCCTTGTTGCTTTAACGGCAAGCGCAAAACCATTCCTTTTTACACCTTGCCGCGGTTTGATGTCAAACGTGAATGAAAAAAACGAAACCGGAATGAACTATGGGTGTGATTTGCTTCGATTGTGTTACGGAATGAAGGTTGAATTTTGCTAGGACGTGCGAGGAAAATATTAATTAGTAATATTTGTCGGCAAAAGAAAACATCGTCGGGCGGGAACGCCAAAATAAAAAAGGTTGGCGAAACCAACCTTTTCAAAACTCTCCACTCTGCCGTGGGTTAAAGGACCTCATAGCGAGTTCCCATTAAAGTGGTTCCTTTGTATCGCTTCAGGCAGATCCCGCTTAATGGGGCAGCACACCACGACCTGAAAGTCACCTTTTCTGATTCTGTTCCGCTCGGGTTTGATAACCTCACGAACAACGCAGAGAGCAACTAGATACTAGCCCAGCATCGATAAAAAATCAACTAACTTTCTGTTAAATAAATCTCAGTGAAATATTTTAACGGCTAATGTCCTAAAAACTGCAAAACCCTTTTTATGTCGTCCATGAGCCTGGCGAATCCCGCCAGGTTTAGAGACTGGGCGCCATCGGACAGCGCCTTGTCAGGCTCCGGATGGACCTCCAGCAAAATACCGTCGGCGCCCGCCACCAATGCCGCCTTGGTCATGAAAGGGACCAGGCTTCTTTTGCCGGTGGCATGGGATGGATCAACGGTTACGGGCAGGTGGGACAATTCCTTGATAAGCGGAACGACGGAAAGGTCTAGGGTATTGCGCGTGGCCGTCTCGAATGTCCTGATCCCCCGCTCGCACAGGATTACCGAGCCGTTTCCCCCCGCCAGAATATATTCCGCCGCGGCAAGGAATTCCTCGATGGTGGCGCTGAGCCCCCTTTTGAGTAAAACCGGTTTCCTTATCGTTCCCAGCTCCCTGAGCAGGTCGAAATTCTGCATATTCCTGGCGCCGACCTGCAGCACATCGGCATACCGGGCCACAAGCCCCACATTGTCCGGGCTCATTACCTCGGTCACTACCGGAAGGCCGGTTTCCCTTGACGCGGCCGCGAGCAGCTTCAGACCTTCTTCCCTCAATCCCTGGAATGTGTGCGGACCGGTTCTGGGCTTGAAAGCACCGCCTCGCAGCATGTCCGCTCCCGCCGCCTTGACGGCTCGAGCGGTTTTCATGATCTGCTCCTCGCTTTCCACGGCGCAAGGTCCGGCGATGATAACAGGACGCCTTCCTTCGCCTATTTCCACGCCCGAAACCCTGACTATGGTCGCCCTGGGGTGAAAATCCCTGGAAACCAGCTTGTACGGCTTTGATACGTGGATAACCTCCTGCACGCCCGCCAGGTTGCGGATACATGAGTCATCCACGTAACCCTTGTTGCCGAGGACACCTATGGCCGTTCTTTCGCTGCCCGGTATGGGCGCGGCATGGAGCCCCATTTTCTCAACGGCTTTTATGACGGCGTCAATCTGTTTTTTCCCGGCATTGTGATTCATTACAATAAGCACGCTGTCACCCCCGTTAAACTTTTAGTAAATCCTTCTTTTTCCGAACGAGAATATCAGAGGTGCATCTGCCTGGTCAATATGCGATTCAGCGCATCAAAAAGTTTGCTATTTCGGTCTGATGCAGTACAATAAGTCGTCCCGGGGAATATCGTCCCGGCGACAGAGGGAGGGACCGTGCGACTGAAAAAAGATCAGATTGACAGAATGGCTGAAAAAATCCTTTCCGACCTTGAAACCGCAAAACTGGTTTCGCTGAAAGGGGAGCGGAAACAGTTGTTGGAAACGATAAAAGCCGTCATCACGAATGACATCAAAGCCGAGGAAGACCTGGAGAACGAGGCCGAGCGCATTCTCGACCAGACTCTTCGCGCGACCGGCGGGGGATCAGGAATAGACCGGCACAAGATGCTCAAGATGATTAAAGATAAACTGGCGAAAGAACGGAATATAGTTCTCTGAACCGTTCGCCGCCGCAGGTCGCGCGCGGCCCTTCTGACTTCTTAAAACGGAGGTATTCATGCTTATCTCGGAAGACCGCATTTCCAATCTGGCCCACAAGATTCTGGACAAGCTCTGGGGTGACGACCTGGCAGATTTCCCCGATGAGACAAAGGCGCTGTCGGCAATAAAGTCATCCATTCACAATTATTTTTCCGTGGCCGATGAGATAGACGCAATCGTCCGGAAAAAACTGGCCTCTTACTCGCAGGCGAAAGTTCCCGGAAGCCGCGACTGGGAAATTCTCTACCAGAAATTTTACAAGGAAGAACTGGTAAAGAAAAAATGGTAATTTAAAACCCGTATGTAAATAATTATTCCGGACGAAACCCTTTGGAACGTTATTTATAAACGGATGCTGATTCTCTCCTCCCGCCCCCGCTCCCCGATGCCCAAACGCCTTGCAGGATGCTCTTCCGCGGCTTCGCTTGCTGAACTCCGGCTCGCGATAATTCCCATGCCCTGAAAAATTTTTTCAATATGGACTTGATTTTTGCCGTTATGCTGGTTATATTTACACAGCGATTAGCACTCGGTGGTAGTGAGTGCTAATATTTTTTCAACTTTCAATTACTAATCTCAAGAAAGAAAGGAGAATGAAGAAAATGGCATTAAGACCGCTGCAGGACCGTATCATCGTCAAGAGGCTCGAAGAGGAAAACAAGACTGCCGGGGGAATTCTGATCCCGGATACCGCCAAGGAAAAGCCGCAACGCGGGGAAGTCATAGCAGTAGGCAAAGGCAAGGTTACGGAAGACGGCAAGACTCTCCCGATGGATGTAAAAAAAGGCGACAAGGTGCTTTTCGGCAAATATGCCGGCACGGAAATCAAGATCGACGGAGAGGACTACCTCATCATGCGTGAAGACGATATTCTCGGCGTGATCGAATAGAACGATACCTGTAATCCTTCCCGACAAGTCAGTACAAATCAAGAATTCTCAAATCCAAGGAGGATAAATAAAAATGGCTGCAAAAATAATAAAATTCGATCAGGATGGCAGGAACGCGATCCTCAACGGCGTGAACACCCTGTCGGACGCGGTTAAGGTTACTCTCGGCCCCAAAGGCCGCAATGTCGTTCTTGAAAAATCTTTCGGTTCTCCCCTGATCACCAAGGACGGAGTGACCGTCGCCAAGGAAATCGAGCTTGAAGACAAATTTGAAAATATGGGCGCGCAACTGGTAAAAGAGGTCGCCTCGAAAACCTCCGACGTGGCCGGTGACGGAACGACAACCGCTACGGTCCTTGCCCAGGCGATTTTCAGCCAGGGCAGCAAGCTTGTTGCCGCCGGCAACAACCCGATGGACATCAAACGCGGCATCGACAAGGCGGTTGAAACCGTTGTCGAAGAACTCAGAAAAATCTCCAAACCCATCAAGGACCACAAAGAAATAGCCCAGGTCGGCACCATCTCGGCAAACAACGACAAGACCATCGGCGACATCATCGCCCAGGCGATGGAGAAGGTCGGCAAAGAGGGCGTAATCACCGTCGAGGAAGCAAAATCGATGGAGACCACCCTGGAAACCGTTGAAGGCATGCAGTTCGACCGCGGCTACCTTTCGCCATATTTCGTCACCGACCCGGAAAGAATGGAAGCTTCCCTGGAAAATGTCGGG
>DASRZQ010000193.1:0-12097 GCA_035686205.1 Geobacteraceae bacterium | reverse complement strand
CCAGGTCAACGAGGTACTGAGGGTGGTGTTCGTGCCGGACTTCAATGTCAAGTCAGGCCAGCGCATCTATCCCGCCGCCGACCTTTCGGAGCAGATCTCCACGGCGGGTAAAGAGGCTTCCGGAACCGGCAACATGAAGTTCACCATGAACGGGGCGTTAACCATTGGCACGCTCGATGGCGCCAACGTGGAGATCCGCGAGGAGGTCGGTGAAGAAAACTTCTTCCTTTTCGGCAAAACGACACAGCAGGTGGAGGAGATTCGAGCGACGGGCTACCATCCACGGGAGATCTACGAGCAGGACGAGGACCTGCGCGACGCGATCGATCTGATCAACTCGGGGTTCTTCTCGCACGGCGACGGAAGCCTGTTCCGCCCACTGACAGACAACCTGCTGGACTCAGATCCCTTCCTTGTGTGTGCTGACTTTCGCGACTACGTTGATTGTCAAGCGCGGGTCGGCCTCGCCTATCGGGACCAAGAGCAGTGGTCGCAGATGTCGATCCTCAACGTTGCGCGTTGCGGGCGCTTCTCCTCGGACCGCGCAATCCTCGAGTACAGTGAGAACATCTGGCATGTGACGAAGCTGTCCGTGGAGACCTAGGAGGCTTGTGAATGGCGACAGTGGGAGGGCAGTTAGACGTTTTGTCTTCGACCTCGTTGGGAAGCCGCTACTTCCGTCCCCATCCCGGCTTTTAAAATATAGACGGTACCATCAAGGCCGCACTGTCTTCACAGAAGGTCAGCGATCCACTGACGGAGAGGATGCCCGGCGGCTGAACCATGGGGGTATCCTCACAGAGATGATCTTCAATAATTAAATTGCAAATCTAATATTTGGAGGTAATCGATCCGATATGCATGTTCTCAACAGCAAATGTTGATTCCTTGTGGAAATGCCTGTTGAGAGAATAGAATAAGTATCATTCTTTATAAAGCTATCTGCAAGATGCTTAAATTATTCGCAATTTGTGTTTCGCAATGTTTTCAGATATTTGACACAAGTATATTTTCTTCCACCCCCTGTAATCGGCCAACAACCACAGGGATTTTGGGACACATGTCAGCACGTTGCGATGCCGTCAAATCTGTGCCGCATTTAACGTCGTTTTGCCATCACGGAAGCCGACTGTATGGCTCCGGTAACGAGAGTCTTCGCCACCTCTTCAAGGTTTCCTCCAATTTCCCTTGTCGCTTCGATAACACCATCGGATGTTGCCCTGGCGATTTGCGCAACATCACCTCTGACAAACAACGCCTCGTTCACTGCACATCTGAACGTGTGTTCGGCAGCGGCTACGATATTTCCACCCGCGTCATGCACTCCCATAATTATCCCCTTAGCGATGTTCCGCGAGGTATGCGCAAGCCCCAATCCCGCCGTTTCCGCCGCTCCAATACCGCTTTTCAGCACATTACTCATAAGAATGCTGAAATCTCCCCTGATAGCGCCCTCCTCCCGCAAGGTAGAATAGACGTTGCTTCTGACAAGATTGACAATTGTTCCCTGTATGTGGCTTCCTCTTGTGATCGTTTTAATCAAATCCTGCCTGATTTTCATTTCAGCTTTTTGCTTATCACATGTTCTGTTCCTCGATAGCGAGCCCATATAGAACTCCTTTCCCGAAAAGAATCCTTCTGGACACGACGCTTTTCGATCTGGCAAGTATATCTAACCGTTACGATACATACAGGCGATCCTTGCCGATTTATTCCGCTTTGAGGTTTTCTACACAAAATCTGAGGCCCCATTCTCATCATCAGGGTTCTTCAAGCAGACGATGGTTCCGGCTCCGCTTTTGTGTGGACTTCCTTATGTTTCGGAAGAGCGGCCCCGGCCACTTCCTTAACCCCTTCCACCACACCGACCAGAATTTCCTTGACAGTCCTGATTGCCGAATTACCCACTGAACCAGCCGCTTCAATGGCACCTGAGACAACAACTTTCGCGACTTCCTCCACATTTCCGCCTACCTGCTTTGTTGCCTCAAGAACACCGTCGACAGTCTGCCTTGCCACAATCGCCACGTCACCACCGACCTCGGCTGTTCCTTTAACGGCACTCCGAACGGTTGCGCCGGCAGCCGAAATCACGTCGCCACCAACGTCGCTGACCCCCATGATGACTCCTTTGGCAACGCTCTTTGTGCTTACTGTAATTCCCGTGCCGACTTCTTCGGCCGCGGCAATCGCACCTTTAAATACGTCTTTGGTTACGTTTACCCCTTCACTTGCAATGGAGCCAGCCGCTTGTAACGTGTTGGAGACTACACTCCTAACAAGAAGTACAATCTCCGTTTCAATTTCGTTAATTCCCTTTAGGCTTCCAACAATCCCTTCTTTCACAGTTGTTCCCGCCTGCCCAATACCCTCTGCCATTTTCTTCGATGCTGATGCTGTTTCTTCATTTGCAGTCTTTTCCTCTACTTCGGCGGTTTTCTTTTCCATAACGAAACCTCCTGATTTAGGACGAAATTAACAGCACTAGTTCTCATCTTTCATTCCGACATGGCATTTTCCGACACAATTGAACCTATCGAGATTTACCCGGCTTCATGGAATTACAAAACTTCGATCTCTTCTGCTCCAGCTGCGGACTCTGCATGCTCCCCGGCCAGCGCCTCCTTTGTCTCTGCCACGAAATCTTCAACTATTTTCCCGACTTCCACCACCGTCTCGCTGCCTTTCTCGTACAAAATCCCCCCTGTTTTGACGACTGCTTTGGTCGTAGTTTTAAGGATACCGACCACTATGGGGAGAACGACAGGCGCAAGAATGAGTGCTCCGACACCAATCAAGAGACCGGTGCCTACATTCCCTTTCAGATAGTCAAACATCTGAATCACCCCCTTAACAAATACATTATATCACCGTAGGTGAGGATGATAAACGCATCAGTTTGTTACAATTGCTCAAATAAATAGAGGCCCACCAATACTCAAAATAATTTTTCAGTTTATCTTCTGCATTGTATGCCTTGTCTTGCGTATATGGCAATCCGCATTAAAATTTAACTTGTGCAGAAACATTTTCGAACTGGAGCGGAAATTATGGTAGGCAGAATCAGAGTATTGTTACTAATAACCGTTATTTTTTTTAGTGTAATATTTCCCGGTAGTGCCGCACTGGCAGCGTCGAAAACCTTAATCAAGGGAGCAGGCGCTACATTTCCTTATCCTTTATACGCCAAGTGGTTCAACGAATATTCGATGCTCAACCAGGGAGTGAGGTTTTCCTACCAGCCTATCGGCAGTGGAGAAGGCATTGCTGCAATCCTTGAGCACAAAGTGGATTTCGCCGCTTCGGACAAGCTTCTGTCACAAGAAGAGGCCAAAAGAGCTTCAGGGAAAATTATCGAAATACCGATGGTTCTCGGTGCAGTTGCAGTAGCATATAATCTTCCGGGATCGAAGGGGGAGCTGAAACTGACTCCCGATCTGCTGGCCGCTATTTTCCTCCGGGAAATTAAAAGGTGGAATGACCCTCGTATTGCCGCCGTAAACAAGAATTTCTCTCCCCTTCCGGATCAGACCATTACTATTGTGCATCGAGCTGACCCCAGCGGCACGACGAGCATTTTCACCGACTATCTCAGCCAGGTCAGCAGCGAATGGGCCCACCGAATCGGCAAAGGTACGCTTGTAAAGTGGCCTGCAGGCGTTGGCGAGCACGGCAACGGCGGAGTGGCCCAAAGGCTTAAAAGCATACCGGGCTCAATCGGCTACATAGAATTGTCTTACGCCCATGGCTTGGGTCTGCCTTTTGCTGCGGTAAGAAACAGGGAAGGTTATTATGTTGAGCCGAATCCGGCATCCATCGAGGGAGCCGCCCGGCAACTGCGGATCGAAAATGTCACCGATCAGGAAACTTCCCTGGTTAACAAGCTGGGCAGAAATGTTTATCCGATTTGCAGTTTGACTTGGATAATGGTTTATGCGCAGCTGAGAGATCATCAAAAGGGAGAGGCACTGGTAAAGTTCCTTAAATGGTCCTTGGGGAATGGCCAACAGTTTGCCATGGATCTGCATTATGTCCGTCTTCCTGAAGACCTCAGGCAAAGGGCTCTCCAGCTAGTCGCTAGGATAAGATATTGACATGTGACGATGTATCGAAGGAAATGTCTTGATTTCCGTGATGTGTTTAGATGCCGCCAGAACCTTCTACAAACGAAGAATAGCCGCGTATCCGCGAGATGACCATAAATGATTTTTCAGAGGTCCTACTACTCAATCGATCCATATAGCGGGAATCCATAAAAAGTTACCAAAACACTAGCCTTATAGTATATTATCCTTTTAAGCATTTTTCGTCTCAAATCCAGTTTGAAGCTTTCGCAAATGTAAAAGAATATTGGGGAAGGTCAATTTAAGCTTGTGAGGCTAAGTCGAAACGTGGCTCTTTGCAACAAAATTGGAGGGAGCAAGGCCAGTAAAGCCGTGTAAGCCATTATACACAGACTTTAAAGCATGTATGAGAAAATATCTAATTAAAAATGTATCAGACGATATAATTAAATCAGGAATAAAAGCAATTATTGATAATGGTGGCAAAGTTTACACTGACAACAGTTTTATAATAGAAGGGGTTAAGGGAAATTTTAAATTACAGGATGGAGTACTGACAATAACTATTTGCGAAAAACCTTTCCTTGTAAGTTGGTATATGATTAAAGAAAATTTGAGAGAGTTTTTTGGGTAAATGCAAATTTACCCTTCCTTGCTGGAATTGAGCGAATTTTTATGCATAATACTTATGCTGTCAGTCGGAGGAATCTCGCGACCCTTTTGTAGCAACCAATCGCATTTGTTACTTTTACTCCAGCTTGGTTCCCTCATGGAAAATGCGGTTACCCAACAGTGAACCTGCCGACGAGATTTTGTAGTTCCACCGCCAGTTGAGAGAGGCGGTTGGCTTCAGTAGCCGACATATGTGCTCCTTTTGCAGTTGCTTGAACGACATCAGTGATTTTCAGAATGTTATCGCTGATTTCAGCGGTTGTGGAGGTCTGTTGCTTGGCAGTGGCGGCGATTTCCCCGACGCGTCCCACTATGGTATCGATCTGGATAATGATTTCCCGCAGAGCCTCTCCGGATAAGGTAGCCTCCGCAGCCCCCTTATTGGCAACCTTCACCCCTTCCTCCATCTCGGACACTGCATTTCGGATTTCCTCCCTAGTGGACCTTATCATGGCTTCTATTTCCTTCGTGGCCAAAGCTGTCCGTGCCGCGAGGGTGCGAACCTCATCGGCCACTACTGCGAATCCGCGACCATGCTCACCGGCGCGGGCTGCCTCTATGGCTGCGTTAAGCGCTAGCAGGTTGGTCTGGTCGGCAATTTCCTCGATTGTACCGGTGATCTCTCCGATCTGTTCGGATTTTGCAAAAAGTTTTTCAATTTTCAAGGCGGAGTTCTTCACCATCCCGGAAATGACTCGAGAGATTTTACTTGGATTCATTCGGTTTGATATTTTGCAATCAGGTTACAATTATGACGCATTCGTGAAAATAATCATTTCCAAGGTCCTAGTGGGCAAGGCACTGTTAATGGATGAAAAAAAAGATGATCGGTCCTGCGACGTGCCGGTTCAATGGCAGTCGCTAAACCAGAGTTCAAGCGGAACTTCTGAACACATAAAAGATCGAGGAGAGCCAGCTGACGCCATCATGGTACGGCAGGACTGATGCTTGACCTTTGAAGAGATGCCATCGGGAGGATGGATGGTATAATTATTAATAAACTAAGGCACAGGTGGTGGCGAACAAATGTCACTTTTTGATGATGTTAAGGAAAATGCAGTCACCGGTCTCCTGATCGGCATTGGCGCTGCGGTCCTGGCGCCGGTGGTCCTGCCGATCCTGGCGAGTATCGCCAAGCCGGTTGCCAAAGCGGCCGTAAAGGGCGGCATAACGCTGTATGAAAAAGGCAAGGAAGCAGTAGCGGAAGCCGGGGAAATGGTCGAGGACATAGTGGCAGAAGTGAAGTCAGAACTGGCCGAAGAACAACTTGCGGCTGCCGGTGGAGTCGCCGCGACGGTTGCGGGCACAGAGCAAACCGGAGAAGCGCCGTAAAGATATAAAAGGCGCTATCACATCGAAGGAGGGCCAGGCATGATGCTTCCCATTGCACAGTGCGTTCACAAACTGCCGGAAAGGGCGCGGCTACGCATTCCGTCCAGAAAAGGCGACTCCATTTTCTTTTCCGGATTGCGTGAACGGCTTCATCGTTGCGACCAGGTAACGGGGGTGGAAACCAATCACTTGACCGGAAGCGCCCTTATTTTTTATGCCGGAGATTTCGCGGCCGTTGCCGGGTATGCCGAAAAAGAGGGCATTTTCAGGCTTGAAGCTAAAAAACATAATCCGAATTCCCTGACCCATGTGACGGTGGACACCTATAAGAGGCTTGACTCCCAGGTGAAAAGACTTACCGGCGGAGAGATTGATGTGCCAAGTGCTGCCTGGGTTGCCCTTGCCGGCGCGGGCATCTATCAAATCGCCCGTGGGAATTTCGCCGCTCCTGCCTGGTACACTGCCTTCTGGTATGCCTTGAACATATTCCTTAAAGCCAAGGGAAAAGGCGTGCCGGAATGAACGACCAGGCTTATGGCTAATGCCTGCTGGAAATGAACTGAAAGGAGAGGATAGGGAAGAGGAACTTGCCATGCCTGTTTCCATGACCGCTTTCCTGAAACAGGGCCGGTCAGCCGGCAGCATCCATCAGAGGGACCTTCTTCCAGAATAATATGGCCAAGCCGCTGAGAACCCAGCTAAGATCCGCCCTGTCGCCATCATGGTCGGATCCTCGTCCCCCGGAGGAAAGCCCCGCTGTTCGGGTGATTCATACGGCGGTTAAGGGCCGGGCCAGATTCAGCGTAAATGGTCTTTACCGCTCTGCCGCCCTTGCAAAACACCTCGAATCCTGCCTTTCCGGAAACGGTTCCATAATTTCCCTCTCGGCAAGCACCGTCACCGGGAATGTTCTCGTCCTTTTCCCCGAGGATGAAAGTTTCCGGAACATTTCCCTTCTAATTGAGGGCGTTGTCGCAGAGTATCTGCACACAAGCGGAAACCCTGCCGATGCCGAAGGCAAATCCGCCCATGCAAACGCTAAAGCGCCTCTAATTTATGAAAAGGGAAACAACAAGGTCAGCAGGAGAAAACTGAGAAAGCTCGTGGTGCAGGCTGCGGGGCAGGAAGAGGAGCTCTGGCACTTCATGGAAGTTGATAAGGTGGTCGCCTTTTTCGGCAGTTCGACCGGGACCGGGCTATCTGCCGCCTTCGCCCAGGAACATTTCAAAAAATTCGGCCCCAATCTTCTGCCTGAATCGGTTCCACGATCCGGTTTCAGCATTCTTATCGATCAGTTCAAATCCCTTCCTGTCTACCTTTTGACTGCCTCGGCCGTTCTTTCAGTTTTCACGGGCGGAGTCGCCGACGCGCTCGTCATCATGGCCGTCGTCGCCATCAACGCGGCCATAGGCTATGTAACCGAAAGCCAGTCTGAGATGACGATCAACTCGCTGAAACGTCTCGTGCGCCCCTCAGCCGATGTCATTCGAGATGGAAAGCCGCTTCTGCTGAAAGCAGAGAAAGTCGTGCCTGGAGACCTTCTTATCCTCAGGCCCGGCAGCTATGTCACCGCCGACAGCAGGATCGTGGAGTCCCACCATTTGAGCATAGACGAGTCGGCGCTGACTGGCGAGAGCATGCCCGTCGTCAAAATGACAGAGGCAATTGCAAAGCGCGACGTCCCCCTTGCCGACAGGTTCAACATGGCGTACATGGGAACCCTGGTGACGGGCGGCCAAGGGCTTGCCGTCGCAGTGGGGACCGGCAGGTTCACCGAGATTGGCAGGATACAGGAACTGGTCGGAGAGGCCGAAGTTCCGAAGACCCCGATGGAAAAACAGCTGGAAACCATCGGCAACCAACTGGTGCTGATCAGCGGCGGGATCTGCGGTGTTGTCTTTATCACCGGTCTCCTGCGCGGCTACGGACTTCTGCAGATGGTGAAGAGCGCAATATCGCTCGCCGTTGCGGCAATTCCCGAAGGGCTTCCGGCAGTGGCCACTACGGTCCTTGCCCTGGGCATTCGCGACATGAAGCGCCAAAAAGTCCTGATACGAAGACTCGATGCCGTGGAGACCCTCGGTTCGGTGCAGACCATCTGTCTGGACAAGACCGGAACCCTTACATACAACAGGATGACCGTCGTGGCCATAAATACCGGTATGAGAGATATTTCGGTACATGACGGCATCTTTTTCGACGGGGAAAAGGTTGTAACCCCCCTCGCCGGCGGCGAACTGCTCCACCTTGTCAGGCTCTGCATCCTCTGCAACGAGTCTGAGATGGGCATTATGGACGGCCAATACACCCTTAACGGCTCTTCGACGGAAAACGCCCTTCTGCACCTGGCCATTATTTCAGGAATGGATGTCGCCGAGATCAGGAAAAGCTATCCCTTGCTGGGGATAACCCACCGCTCAGAGGCGAGAAATTTCATGATCACCAGGCACGCCGTTTCAGAGCCGATCGATATTAGGCAATGGGCGGGAAGCGCCCGTACCGCTTCCGGAAGCCTCGTGGCGGTCAAGGGGAATCCCCTGGAGCTGCTGGGTCTGTGCGAATGGTTCATGAAAGACGGTATAGAGTCGCCCCTTACCGACGATGACCGTTTCGCGATCGAACTTGCCAATGAAAGGATGGCTGGTGAGTCGCTTCGTGTCCTCGGCGTCGCTTATTGTATTTCCGAAGAATGCGCGGAGAAGGGTTTCGTCTGGATCGGGCTTGTCGGCATGGCCGACCCGGTAAGGCCGGGGGTGAAAGAGCTGATCGGGGCATTCCACCATGCGGGAGTGGATACCCTGATGATCACCGGCGACCAGGTGCCGACCGCCTTTTCCATCGGCAGGGAGCTGAACCTGAGCAACGGCGCTCCCCTGGAGATCTTCGATTCCACCCGCCTCCAAGACATGGACCCTGAGCTGCTCACCGCCTTCGCCGAAAAGGTCCAGGTATTCGCCCGTGTCAGCCCTGCCCAGAAGCTGCAGATCGTACGGGCGCTCCAGCGGGGCGGAAAGGTTGTGGCCATGACCGGCGATGGCATAAACGACAGCCCGGCCCTCAAGGCCGCCGACATCGGCATCGCCATGGGGACCACCGGCACCGACGTGGCGAGGGAGGTAGCCGATGTCGTGCTCGAGGACGACAACCTGGAAACGATGATCATCGCCATCAGCCACGGCAGAACCATCTACGGCAATATCAGGAAATCGGTACATTACCTTCTCGCCACCAATCTGACCGAGATCATGGTCATGTTTACCGCCATCGCGGGGGGCCTGGGCCAGCCGCTGAATACAATGCAGCTTCTCTGGATCAACCTCATATCCGACATTTTTCCGGGTCTGTCCCTTGCCCTGGAGCAGCCGGAACCCGATGTGCTTGACCATCCTCCACGCGACCCCAAAGAGCCAATCGTCACCAACGACAAATTGAAAAGAATCGCTGTCGAAGGGGGCACGATCAGCGCCTCGGCGCTTGGCGCATACGGGTATGGTCTGCTTCGCTACGGCATGGGACCCAGGGCGGGCACCATCGCCTTCATGAGCCTCACGACGGCTCAACTGCAGCATACCCTGAGCTGCAGATCTGAAACCATAAGCATTTTCGACAAACAGAAGCTTCCCCCCAACCGCTACCTGAAATGGGCCATGGTGGGCTCTTTCGCCTTGCAGGCTCTTGCCATGGCCGTTCCGGGACTGAGAAGCCTCCTCGGAATCACTCCCATCGGCCTGCTGGACACGCTGGTCATCGGCGGAAGCGCGGCATTGCCATTCATAGTGAATGAGGCGACAAAAGGTGTGAAAGGTGGAGAGAGCAATGAAAAAAGACTTCATGTTCACCTCGGAGTCGGTGACCGAGGGCCATCCGGACAAACTGTGTGACCAGATCAGCGACGCCATCGTCGACCGTTTCCTACAGCACGATCAATGCGCGCGCGTTATCGCGGAATGTGCGGTAGCGCACTCAATCGTCTTCATTGCCGCGCGCTTCGCGTCGAACGTCACCATCGACATCCCAAATATAGCGCGACAGGTTATCGCCACGATCGGCTATGACCGTCGCGCGTTCAACAGCAAAACATGCAGTATCGTCACCAGCCTGATCGAATTGCCCGTGGAGAGAGAAATACCCCTCCTTGAAGAAATGTCTGATGATGAGATCGAGAAAATACCCGCCCGCAACCAAGTGACGGTCTTCGGTTTCGCATGCAACCAGACTCCGGCTTACCTGCCTCTTCCTATCTGGCTTGCTCACAGGCTCGCCAGGCGGCTTGCGTCGGTAAGGCTTCAGAAAATCCTTCCCTATCTGGCGCCCGACGGCAAGACGCAGGTGGGGGTTGAATTCAAGGATGGTCGTCCATCGCGCATCCACAGCATCACCGTTTCCGCGAGCCAGATCCAGCCGGATCAACCAGATTTTAGGACCTTGCAGGATGATATCAGGGAGACGGTGATCAGGCCGGTTTTTGCCGATGAGCCGGTCGGGCCGGACCCGAAAACGCAAATTACCGTAAATCCCGAGGGCCCTTTTCCGGTCGGCGGGCCATCGGTTCATTCGGGACTTACCGGGCGAAAGAACGCCATTGATACTTACGGGGAGTTTGCGCGTCACAGCGGGGCCGCCCTGAGCGGAAAGGACCCTCTGCGCATCGACCGTGTCGGCGCATACGCTGCCCGTTACGCGGCCAAAAACGTCGTCGCCGCGGGGCTTGCCGAAGCGTGCGAAATCCAGTTGAGTTACTCCATCGGTCTTTCCCGCCCTGTGAGTATCCAGGTGGAGACCTTCGGGACCGGAACCGTCTCCGATTCGACGATTGCCATCCTGGTGGAAAAACACTTCGACTTTCGTCTGGCGGGAATAGTAAAGCAGTTCAACCTGAGGCGTCTCCCGATGACCATCAAGGGAGGATTTTACCGGAAGCTTGCAACTTACGGTCACGTGGGGAGGATGGATATCGGCCTCCCCTGGGAGGTGACCGACAAATTATACCAGTTGCGTTATGGTGCGGGATTACCATAATGCCTGGGGTTTCCCCCGTTAACATAAGTGGGGGGAGGTGGGGGACTATAGAAGGGAAGCATTCAGGGACAGCGCCGAACCTACGCTTCATGGTCTTCATCAGTCCGTGAGTTCAACAACCATAGCGGCCGGATTCGGCATATCTCGACAACATCAACCACCTTTGCAACCAATTACATTGCGTATATATTTTTCTTCACTAAAATTTTGCATGCCTGTTACCAAGTTTACATTTTTTTAGGGAATATGAAAATGCAAAACTAAATAAGGGGGGACTATAATGTTTTGCTGCGACCTTATAGATTATTCTGACAGGGATGAAATCTAAGTTCCAATGCGGGATTATCACGCTGTAACCCTAAGCAATTTCATACAAAAAAGGAGGTTATAATGACGAAAAAATTAAGTGCAGCAGTTCTCGCTCTGGTGGGGTTTGCCATTATAGCGGTAGCAGGCAGAGCAAATGCGGAAACACTCATCAACGGCGCCGGCGCAACTTTTCCTTACCCCATCTATTCGAAATGGTTTAGCGAGTATGCCAAAATCGACCCATCCGTAAGGTTCAATTACCAGTCCATCGGTAGCGGCGGCGGCATCAAGCAGATTACGGCACAAACCGTCGATTTCGGCGCATCGGACAAGCCTCTCTCCGATGCGGAGTTGAAAGCGGCGCCGGGGAAACTCCTTCATATCCCTACCGTTATGGGTGCCGTTGTCGTTACATACAACCTTCCCGGAATCGGCAAAGGATTAAAGCTGAACCAGGACGTGCTGGCCGACATCTATCTCGGCAAGATCACCAAGTGGAACGACCCGCGAATAGCTTCCGCCAATAAGGGGCTAAAACTTCCCAGTGGTGCTATTGTTGTCGTTCATCGCTCAGACGGCAGCGGCACCACTTCGATTTTCACCAATTACCTATGCAGCGTCAGTCCGGAATGGAAGACTAAAGTGGGGACCGGAACATCCGTCAGCTGGCCGGTTGGACTCGGCGGCAAGGGGAATGAGGG
>DASRZQ010000192.1:0-2741 GCA_035686205.1 Geobacteraceae bacterium | reverse complement strand
GTTGCCGCTTCCGGATAGTCGAGCGCTTTCCTTCCCGTGACGTTTGCCGCACCTCCCCCGACCCATCGCGGTTTCCGACCGCGACCCTCCGGGCTGGCACCGGGTATCTCAACCCGGCCTTCTGCTGCTCCTGTCGTCATCCTTCAGATTCCGCCTCGCAACGGACACCCTTGCCGTTCAGCTATCGGTTCCCACCATCAGCGTCCGAAGAGGACTTGCACCTCCAAGTCAACATTCAACCACCACAGTTGAACATATGGCGCTTACACACCACGCGCCATGCCTGGCGCACAAAAAGCAAAAGCCCCGTCGTCAAAACGGGGCTTTAGGAAAATCGTATCAGGACCGGTCTCAGGAGACGGCCGCGGAAACCGCAGGCGCAAGGAATTTTTTCATTTTTTTCAGAGCTCCTTCCTCGATCTGCCGGATCCTTTCTCGTGATACGGAAAAGCGATCCGCGATCTCCTGCAGGGTCATGGGTTCATCGGCTACCACCCGGTTCTCGATGATAAACCTTTCCTTTTCGTTGAGGCGGTCCAGCGCGCCGGCAACTTCCCTCTCCAGGATAAAAGCCTCCTGGAAATCCGCAAGCGCTTCCTCCTGGTTTTTGCGCTCATCGGCCAGGCTGTCGATTAGAGCGGCGCCCTCGCCGTCAATTCCCTCGCTGTCAAGGGAATAATCTCCCCGCAGCCTCTGATCCATCTCGACGAATTCCGATTCCTTGACACCGAGCGCCTGGGACACCGCAGCGGCATCATCCTCGCCACACATGTTTTTTATTGCGTTTCTGGCCTGGTTGAGCTTGAAAAAAAGCTTCTTCTGGGCCTGTGTGGTGCCGATTTTCAGGAGACTCCAGGTGGAAATTATGAAATTCTGGATATACGCCCGAATCCACCAGACCGCGTAGGATATGAGGCGGTAACCCTTGTACGGGTTGAATTTCCGCACGGCCATCATCAGACCGACATTGCCTTCCTGGATGAGGTCCAGCATCTTCATGCCGTATGACCGGTATTCGCCGGCGATTTTCACCACGAAACGGAGGTTCGAGGTAATGAGGGTATGGGCCGCCTCAAGGTCTTTTTCTTCGTAGTATTTGACGGCAAGCCTGTGCTCCTCATCGTGGGACAAGACCGGAAAACGCCGGATTTCAGCCAGATAGAGATTCAAGTTGTCCGCAACGACCGGCATCGTGTAACTCATCGTTAGTATCCTCCGAATAATCAAAGTCTTGACTGTGTATTTTGTTAGCACTCTAACAGGGAGAGTGCTAAATGCAGTTTAGCAAGAAAGGTCAGGATTTTCAAATAGAAATTTTTGTCGAAGGTTGTCGGCCCCTCGCGCAAAACCCTTGCCCGCAGAGAAGTTATGTGATACACGTGAAACAATTTAGTGACGGTAAAAAAATTCCGACCGGAGGTGCTGAAGATGGAGATCAAGGTACTACCCCTTCCCGAGGAGAAAATGAAGGCCAAATTCACTGACGAAACAAAGCTCGGGTTCGGCAGAATTTTTACCGACAGGATGTTCCTGGCGGAATGGAAGGCCGGGCAGGAATGGGTAGACGCCCGGATCCAGCCGTACGGCCCCTTCGTCCTCGATCCTTCGTGCCTTGTACTGCATTACGCGCAGGAAATTTTTGAAGGCCTGAAAGCATACAAATGGCAGGACGGAAGCATCGCCCTGTTCAGGCCGGAAGTAAATGCGCGGCGCTTCAATCTGTCGGCGGACCGTCTCTGCATGCCGCAGGTTCCCGAAGAACTCTTCCTCCGGGGAATCACGGAGCTGATCAGGCTGGAAAAAGACTGGGTACCCGGCTCGGAAGGGACTTCCCTCTATGTCAGACCCGCCATGATAGCGGTCGAACCGGTCCTCGGAGTCAAGGCGTCGGATCATTACTATTTCTTTGTCATACTGTCGCCTGTCGGCGCTTATTACGCCTCCGGGTTTAACCCGGTTAAAATCCTCGTCGAGGACCAGTTCGTAAGGGCAGTCCCCGGCGGGACCGGCGAGGCAAAAACCGGCGGCAATTACGCCGCCTCCCTGAAAGCCGCGCAGGTTGCCAAAAAGAAGGGTTTCGACCAGGTGCTGTGGCTGGACGGTGTTCACAAGAAATATATCGAAGAAGTCGGCTCCATGAACATGCTGTTCGTTTATGACGGGGTCGTCGTGACCGCGCCCCTCACCGGCTCCATACTCAACGGGGTAACCCGCGACTGCGTTCTCCGGCTTGCCGGTTCCATGGGATATCGTGTCGAGGAGCGGCAGTTGGCCATTGACGATCTTATTGCCGATATCCGCGCGGGAAAAGTGAAGGAAGCCTTCGGCAGCGGCACCGCCGCGGTCATAACCCCCGTGGGAACACTTGGTTTCAGGGATGATAACATCACCGTCGGAGACGGCGGGGTCGGAAAACTGACACAGAAGCTTTATGACACGCTGACCGGGATCCAGTACGGAAAAATCGAGGATTCCTTCGGCTGGGTCAGGAAGATCGCCTAGATCCATCCCTTCCCTCGGGAACACTTATCTGGTATAGTGTCTGTGTATTTTGAAAGCACCGGCGCGATCCGGTAACACCAGCCTTCCGGATAATGGAGTTTACGTTGACCCGCAATAAAGACGCAAACAAGCTCTGCCAGTCCTGCCGCAGGCACTGCAAGCAATCCTCCGCGGCCGTGGTTGCCAGTTGCCCCCGCTACTATCCGGGCCCGAAAATAAAGCCGCAGGAATGGAAGCAG
>DASRZQ010000191.1:0-16044 GCA_035686205.1 Geobacteraceae bacterium | reverse complement strand
TGACTACTAAAAACCCCGCCGGGGGGAAACCGGCGGGGTTTTGTTTGTTATGCATTCTTCGCCAGGATTTTCTTCGTTTCACCGGCAAACTTGCTGGCCTTGAAGTCTTTGATAAGCCGCTGGAGCGTTTCCTTGCCTTTTTCCTTGTCTCCCGTCTTCATGTACGCCTGGCCGAGGTAAAAGAGAGCCTCGTCATTC
Organism: Geobacteraceae bacterium; assembly: GCA_035686205.1. Lineage (GTDB taxonomy): Bacteria > Desulfobacterota > Desulfuromonadia > Geobacterales > Geobacteraceae > CAIWTU01. The sequence continues at coordinate 15,846 of DASRZQ010000191.1, read as the reverse complement.
ACGGGCGACGTCGGATAAGTTTCCAGGGCTTCCTTGAGACGGTTTATGGCGGACGGGAATTTGCCGGTCCTGAAATAAAACCTTCCGACGTAGATTTCGTACTCGGACTGCTTCGTTCTGCACATCCGCATGCTGTCCCGTACCTTTTCCGTCAGGTCCGACTTCGGATATTCCTTGAGGAATGATTCGAACGTTTTTATTGCGTTCGTCAACGGCGTCTGGTCCGTGTCGATTTTCTCCGCCTGCTTGAAATGGCAGAGCCCCAGCATGTACATGGCATAGGGAGCTTTTTCGTTGTCGGGATGAAGCTTCTGGAATTCCTCGTAGCCGCCGGCGGCTTCGATGTAGCTCTTGTCATGGAAAAGGGCGTCGGCGTTCAGAAGTACCGCAGCCGTTGAAAGCGCCGGCGAAGCGGTATTTTCCTTAACTTTCTTGAACTCGGTCGCCGCCTGCTCATATTTGCCCTTTGCATAAAGCTTCTGGGCTTCTAAGAAATTTGTTTCGGGCGGTCTCTTTATGGAAGAGTTCGTGCTGCATCCTGCAACAATGGTCAAAAGACCGAAAAACAGAATTTTTCCGAAAGACATGTTGCCCTCCTTTGAACAAAAAAACATTTGATGCGTAAAATAGTTGAAATACCACCGTTTGTCAATCTTATAGATACAAAACAGATACAATGCCAAGGGCAAAAGGCTTAAGACTAAAGGCAAATGGCGAAGAACTTATTGCGGTTACTTGCCCGTCTTTTTCCGTTTGTTCGGGTCCAGCTCTTTTTTGCGCAGCCTGATGGATACCGGCGTTACTTCCACGAGCTCGTCGTCGTCAATGAATTCCAGCGCCTGTTCCAGGGTCAGGACCCGGGGCGGCGTGAGCTTGATTGCTTCGTCGGAGCCCGACGCCCTGATATTGGTCAGCTTCTTGCCTTTGCAAGGGTTGACGTCGAGGTCGTTGTCCTTGGCGTGCTGGCCGATAATCATTCCGCCGTAGACTTCCACGCCGGGGCCGATGAAAAGGATTCCGCGCGGCTGCAGCGCATCAAGCGAATATGCGGTGGTCTCCCCCAGTTCCATGGCGATCAGCACGCCGTTCTTGCGTCCCGGTATTTCTCCCTTGTACGGCGCATAACCGTGGAAGGTGTGGGTCATCACTGCGGTCCCCTTGGTGTCGGTGAGGACCTCGCCGCGCAGGCCGATCAGGCCGCGGGCGGGAATAAGGTATTCCAGCCGGATGATGTCGCCCATCTGGTGCATGGCTACCATCTCTCCCTTGCGCGGGCCCATCTTTTCTATGACCGCGCCCTGGAATTCCGAAGATACGTCTATCACAAGGTATTCAATCGGCTCCTGTTTCTGCCCGTCGATGTCCCTCAGGATAACTTCCGGTTTCGAAACGGCCATCTCGAATCCTTCGCGGCGCATGTTTTCGATGAGGATGGAAAGATGCAGCTCGCCGCGGCCGGAAACCTTGAAAGTGTCCGGATTCGCCGTGTCTTCCACCCTCAGGGAGACGTTTGTCCGCAGCTCTTTTTCCAGCCTTTCGCGGATGTTCCTTGATGTGACCATTTTCCCTTCTCGGCCGGCAAACGGCGAGGTGTTGACGATGAAGTTCATGGAAATGGTGGGCTCGTCGATGGAGACATACGGAAGGGCGACCGGGTTATCCATAGCAGCCAGGGTTTCCCCGATGCCGACGTCGTCAAATCCGGCGATGGTGACGATGTCGCCGGTCAGCGCTTCGGCGATCTCGACCTGTTTCAGCCCCTCGTAGCCGAGGAGCTTGGAGATCCTGCCCCGTGCAACCGTGCCGTCCCGTTTGATGAGAGCCACGGTCTCACCGGAGGTCACTTTGCCGTTGAATACCTTGCCGGTGGCGATCCGTCCGATGTAATCGTTGTAATCGATATTTGTCACCAGGAGCTGAAACGGCGCCGAAAGGTCTCCCTCGGGCGGGCTGACGTTGCTCTTGATTATTTCGAACAGCGGCTCCATGTTGTCGGAATCGCCTTCAAGATCGATTTTCGCGTACCCGATCTTGGCGCTGGTGTAAACGATGGGAAAATCGAGCTGCTCGTCGTTGGCCTGGAGCTCGCAGAACAGGTCGAAAACCATATCGACCACTTCGCCCGGACGCGCCCCCGGCCGGTCGATTTTGTTGATCACGACAATGGGCCTCAAACCCAGGTCAAGTGATTTTTTCAGCACGAAACGGGTCTGGGGCATGGGGCCGTCCAGCGCGTCGACGAGAAGAAGCACCGAGTCAACCATCTTCAGGACACGCTCCACCTCGCCCCCGAAGTCGGCATGGCCGGGCGTGTCGACAATGTTTATCTTGTAGCCCCCGTGATGGATGGAAAGGTTTTTCGCCAGGATGGTTATGCCGCGTTCCTTCTCCAGGTCATTGGAATCCATGATGCGTTCGGTTATAACTTCGTTTTCCCTGAAAATGCCAGACTGTTTCAGCATGGCGTCCACCAGCGTGGTCTTGCCGTGGTCGACGTGGGCGATAATGGCGATATTTCTGATTTTTCCCTGCATTTGAACAACTCCCGATTTATGTATTTGAGTCTGAATCCGTTATGTCTGCCCGATCGGCGTCAAGGTGTAACGGATTCAGGAAAGTGCGCAAAACAAAAGACGAGCTTTCGGCTCGTCTGCTTAATGTAGCAGTATGGCAATTTTCCGGCGGAATTACAAGGAATTTTTTGATGATAATTCGATGTGACAGCTTCAATCGGCACGTTTCGAGGAAAACGTGTTCGGTAAAGAAAAACACTGTCCGGCCGCCTTTCCGTTATCATCACTTTTGTTATAGTAGTAATAAGTTCTGGATTACCAGGTCTGTGCTTCGGGAAAAAATTCAAGGCGCCGCAGATCATAAAAATGAAAGGCGGGAGGAATCGGGATGAAGCTGGCCGTAGCCGGCGCGGGAATGACGGGCGCTTATCTCTACAGGCTCCTGAAAAACGAAGGCCGCGAGGTCCACCTCTATGACCGGCAACAATTCGCCGGTTGCGGCATCAAGCCATGCGCCTGGGGCACTTCCACGCAGTTTGTCGGACTCCTGAATGATGCGGGGCTTGATGCGGAAAAATATATTTTGCGACGTCTTGATCATATATTGATTGACGATGTGAGAGTCCGTGCCGATATCATCACCTTCGACAAACCGATGCTTATCAGAGATCTCCTGGCGGATGCGGAGATCCTTGCAACCCCGTTGCCGATCAGGGAATACGACAGGGTGGTCGATGCAAGCGGCGTCTCCCGCGCCCTGCTGCCGGCCATCCGGGACGATTTCATCCTTAATTGCACCCAGTACCTCATCGAAACACGCGAGCCGCTGGAAAACCGGATCAGGCTCGGCGGCATAGGCTACGCATGGTGTTTTCCGCTTTCCCCGGGCCGATTCCATGTCGGCTGCGGCAGCCTCATCGAAGACCCGCGACGAATCCTGAAAAAGCTCGGCTGGCTTGATGGCAAATCTCCGTTATATGAGAAGAAGATTCTGTGCCATTGCGCCGGAAGGATCAGGCTGACGGGGCCTTTCCATTCACGGCCCTTTGTCGTCGACGGGCCCGCCGAAGGTATCTGGGGCATGGGGGAGGCAATAGGATGCGTGGCGCCGCTGGCGGGGGACGGAATCGTGCCCGGCATGCGGAGCGTCCAGCTTCTTCTGGAATGCTGGGATAATCCCCACTTGTATGAAAACGCGATACTTGATGAATTCAGCTGGATGAAGAATGAACGGGCGATTATAGACAAGCTGAGAAAAAACGGGCGGGTGGGGATACGGGATGCCCTGGTGCTGAAAAGAAATTCGAAAAGGATGGGAATGCGGGTGGGGATACGGGATGCCCTGGCTTTGCTGAATAATCTGAGGTGATTCGTAAATTAATACTTGCCGGAATCCTTGAGCACCCAAGCCGGAACGAATGGGATGCCTCTGTCTAGGTCTCGTCCGCCGGGATAACAACTACGGCGAAGTTCGCTCGAAGAAGTCAGCATGAGAATATTTTTACACCTGTAAATTTTCCTTACAAATATGTTTCTTTCTTTGTTCTTAAAGATTTCCATGATCTTCATTGCAGATGTCAGTAAACTTTTTCACACCTATCCTCCGAGCCCTAATCTTGTTACAAACCCTTAAAGTGTTGTTTTTACATAAAATTAAATAGGGTATTTTTTGGCATATTCTCTGCTGTAAAGCATCTTTGTAAGAAGTTTACAGCAATTCTTGCCGACTCTGCCGTCAATCACGCAAGCTTGGTAAATTTGATCTTAACTTCGATATGATTGCCGTTCAGCGAATAATTCATTTTAGGAACGAAGGGCTATTTATGAATGATTTTGAGAAAAATCCGAATTGGGAACAACTTCCTGAACCCAAGGCAGGTGACGTGGTACAACTTAAACTAATAGATGTTTTTGATTATCTTGTAAATGCCACTGTTACAGCAGTGAATGTAAAAAAAATTTCAGTATATGTAGACGCTTTATTTGATTATCAAACCAAAGTGCCTTTGACTGGAGGCAATAAATTGAAACTTATTGGCAAAGAACTTTGCATTAATCAATATCATATACAAAACATAATGTAAAAACTAATAAGTCATCAATTAATGATGTTAAATAAATAATTGGACAAAAGTGAATAGACACTCTTAAGCACTAATTATATTTGCCAGTCACAACTCTCAGGTTTATACATATGAAAATGTTCGCATGGATAGAAATTGACAAATCAAGATGCAAAGGATGTGAGCGGTGTACTATCTCATGTCCATGCATGTTGATAAAATTAAGTAACGAAATTAACTCTATGGGGTATAATCCTGCCATGACAGGTCCAAATAATAAATGTACAGGTTGTGCGTTGTGTGCTGAAATGTGCCCAGATGTTGCAATTAAAGTATACAAATCACACGTTCAATAGAATCACTGTAATAAGTTAAGCCTGCAATCAATGAAACTGATAAAAAATCTGCCGTAGTACATCAAAAGTTGATCAAAAATTTGATCGACACATGATTGTTAGCAAACCAGCCTTGGAAGGTAAGTCAATAAGTACGGGTGCCTTAAATTTGGTAGAGTAGACAGATAAGTCAGAAAATTATATCATTCTGTTTTTTTCTTTTTAAGTCGCTTGTTCAAGGTCTGACGTGTAAACCCGATAAGTGAAGCTGCTATGCCTTGATTGCCGTTGGCCATCTTCATTGCTTCGCCTATCAGGTAGTCTTCAACCTCTCTGACAGTAGGAAGACGTTGAAGTGACGTCTGTAGACCCCCGACAGCAGTTTGGGCCGGCTGTGAACCGGCGCAAGAGACAACTGGCAGGGTTCCGACGACTTCTCTGAAACGATTCATAGACAACATGCCCGAACCATGCCGGGCTACTGCATCAAACACAATCGCTTTCATCTCCCGGACGTTTCCGGGAAAATCATACGTGGAGAGCAGCGTTTTCAGTTCCGGCGGATATGTCGGCTTTTTCTTCTTGAAAGTTTTTGCCGCTTCATCAAGGAAATGGTCCAGCAGTGCCGGGATATCATCGAGCCGTTCCCGGAGAGGAGGGATATTCACCTGGTGCGCACAAAGCCGGAAGTACAGATCGTTTCGAAACTTCCCTTCTCCAGTCAATTTATGAATGTCACGGTTAGTTGCGGCTATAATGCGTGCATCGCTTGCCATAGGAATGTCTGAGCCGACGGGATAGTATTCCTGCTCCTGGAGCAGGCGCAGGAGCTTAACCTGGGATATCTCCGTGAGGTCGCCGATTTCGTCAAGAAAAAGTGTTCCCCCCGATGCCTGAGCAATAAGGCCGCTCCGTGCCTGGTCGGCGCCTGTGAATGCGCCTTTCCTGTGGCCGAAAAGTGTATCGGAAAACATGTTGTCATCAAGTCCGGCGGCATTTACCGGAACGAATTTCCCACGCAACCCGCTTAGCTCGTGAATAGCCTTGGCTATCAATTCCTTTCCCGTGCCGGTTTCTCCAAAGATTATGATCGGTTGCTGAGATTCCGCGATCACCTCGCAATATTGAAAAATTGACGCCATCTTGTTGCTGACCGTTATAATGGAGGCAAATGCGGCGGGGTTCTCTATCCTACTGTTGAGAAGATGATCCTGCAAATGCATCACCTGGTTCTTCAAGCTGCAAATTTCCAGCGCCCTTTTTACGGAAGAAATGAGCCTGGAATTTTCAACCGGTTTTACCAGATAGTCAAAAGCCCCTTCCTTCATGCATTCTACAGCCGTTTCCACCTCGTCCGCCGCCGTCATGATGATAACGGGAATCTGTGGGTGGTCCCGGCTGATTGTGCTTAGAAGTTCCTTGCCGGGTACATATGGCATGAAAAGGTCCAGCACTATTACGCTGATTTTTTCTTTTTTCAGTAGCGGAAAAACGTTTCGGCTGTCATCAATGGTTTTTATTTTCCTGATACCTGCGTAACGGAGGAGCGTTTCCGATGAAAGCAGTATTTGCTGCTCGTCATCGACAATCAAAACAGTTAAGGAACCATCCATTGTCATCGCCTTTTTTTCCCTTTTGTCCCATTTTTTATAACGGGAAGCTTGACGAGAAACGTTGTTCCCTCGCCGGGCTTCGATTCACATTCGATAACGCCACTGTGTTCTTTTACGATAGTATAGCAAATAGAGAGGCCCAGACCAGTTCCACCACTATCCAGTTTGGTAGTGAAGAAAGGATCGAAGATGGAATTTCGCACCTCTTCCGCCATTCCCATGCCTTCGTCCCTTATCACTATGATCACCTGTCCAAGGTACTTGGAATAAGAAGTTGTGATATAGATACCGCAATGCCTGTCCGGCAATGATTCCAGTGCGTTTATGGTCAGGTTGACGATTACCTGCTCCAGCTGGCGAAAGCTCCCCTTGACCGGCGGAACGTCATTGTCCAGATTGCACTTGAAGTTGTCTGTATGCTTTTTGATCTGGTTTTGGAGCATGGTGAGGGCAGCTTCGATGACCTTGTTCACGTTCACATGCTGATCGAGAAACGTCTTTTCCTGACGGGCAAAATCCTTCAGCCCCGTAACGATGCCGTTTATGCGGTGAGCCCCTTCCACCAGGCCTCCCAGCATCTTCGGAATAAAGGTGCCCGCTTCCGAAAAACGGAGCTTGCCGAGATAAAATTCGCCGTTTTCCTCGGCATACTGCGTAAGAATCCGGTTTATATCGGGCCATATGTCCGACATGAATTGCGCATTGGAAAGGATAAAATTGTTCGGATTGTTTATCTCATGGGCAATGCCGGAAGCCAGCGTTCCTATGGCGGCCATCTTGTCCATCTGGCGCAGCCTTTCCTGCATCAGCCTGTTTTCCTCCTCGGCTATCTTGCGTTCCGTGATATCCCTGACGACGGCAAGAACCTTGTAGTCACCCCCAATCACCGCTCCTTTCATATTGACTTCGACCCAGAAAAGCCTTCCCGCGCTGTCCTTGGCCAGCCATTCGAACATATGTGACTTGTCATGCTTTGTTTTCCAAATCAGTTTCATTAGATCCGCGTAGGTGTAAGGGGGCTCGCCGGCGCTTAAATCCTCCACATTGAGCCGCAGAACTTCATCGCGCGTGTAGCCGTACATCTCGCACATTTTCAGGTTGACATCGAGCATTGCACCGTTTTCAGCATCGAAAACGAAGGTGGCGTCATTTGCCGCGTCGAAAATGGTCCGGTAATTAGCTTCGGATTCCTTCAAGGCCTCCTGCGCAAGTTTCCGTTCCCTTATATCGGCCATGATGGCCATATAGCCTATCGTCTCGCCGGCGCGGTTCAGCATGGGCGCAGTCGAAAGGCTGACATCGATCAGAGTCCCGTATTTATGCATGCGGTGTGTCTCCATTGATCTGCGGACCTCTCCCTCCTTCAGTCCGCGAATATTCTCCATCAGTTCTTCCTTGCGATCTTCGGAAACGATGGGATAGGGCTTGTCGAGCACCTCTTCTTTTTTCCACCCGAACATCATCTCGGCGGCAGGATTCCAAAGGGTGAGGTTCACCTCCGGGTCCAAGGCAATAATAGCCAATGGCGATGCCTCGATGATTGCTTCGAGCATCTGGTTCGCTCCACGCAGGGCATCTTGAGCTTGTCTTCGGACGTTTACGTTGCGCAGGTATTCACCGGCCATGACGATATTGCCTTCTTCATCGAACACTGGAAAGGCATGGATCTCCAGGTGACCCGCCTTGGGGTTGAACTTTTCGGCTATCACCGGCTGGCCGGTCCTGAAAACCTCCCTTATGTGGCATTCTTCACACGGTGAGTTTCTCTCGGGGAAATATGCCTCGTAACAATGAACCGATTTCTTGCGACTCTCGGGCGGGATGCACTCATAGCCTCCGCGCCAGTTGCTGTAAACAATCCGGTAATCCCTGTCGATAGCGATAATGAGATCCGGGCTTGCCTGGAGAATGTTTTGCAGAAGTTTTTCCGAAAAGGAAAAGGTTTTGCTTTGCGGTCTTTGTCTTACCTTGTCAACTTTCATCTAAACCTCCGTTGTGGAGAATGCACTTAGAGTAAAAGAGAAGTATCTATTACAAAATTATGAAGATAACAAATTGAAGTACTCAGGTATTTTACCAGACAACAGACGTCAGGCAAAATGATGCTCAAGCCAGGAAATACTTCCTGCTTTTCAAGTGTAAAAAATCCCTCCTCTTGGCTTGATAGAGGAGGGCAACGAGAAGGAGGATTGGGGAGGATTGAGCAAAAGCTGGTTCATGCCGCAAGAAGAACTCTTTGTTATCTGTTTTGGAAAGTTCGCTGTCGTTCTGGAATTCATTCAATAGATCCGAATCAGACCCTGTTGCTGTTCCTCCAGATTTTCATCGTTTCCGCTGCTTTAACTAGCTCGTCGCGGAAATCCGGATGGGCGATGGAAATGAGGGCTTCCGCCCTTTGCCAGGTATTTTTGCCTTTTAGATTGACCTTTCCGTATTCAGTTACAACCCACTGAACGCATGAGCGGCTGACGGTGGAGATGCTTCCGGGGGCCAGGGTCGGCACTATCCTGGATCTTGTTTCCCCCGGTTTGCCGTAGGTAGAAGACAGGCAAATGAAACTTTTGCCGCCCTTTGACAGGTAGGCTCCCAAAACGAAATCCAGCTGTCCGCCTGTTCCGCTTATGTGCCTTGTCCCGGAAGATTCCGAGGAGACCTGTCCGAACAGGTCGACCTCAACGGCATTGTTTATTGAGATAAAGTTGTCTATCATCGACACCCTTTGGACATCGTTGATATAATCCACCGGGCAGCTCATGATTTCCGGGTTGTCGTGGACGAAGTCGTACAGCTTCTGTGTTCCGGCAGCAAAAGCGAAAACCTGGCGAAAGCGGTCGATGGCTTTCTTTGAGCCGTTTATCTTGCCCTGAAGGGAAAGATCGACAAAGGCATCAACATACATCTCGGTATGAACTCCAAGATCCCTCAGGTCGGAATCAGCAATCAGCATGCCGACCGCATTGGGCATCCCGCCGATCCCCAGTTGCAGACAGGCTCCACTGGGTATTTCCTCCACAATGAGTTCCGCTACATTCCTGTCCACTTCAGTAAGATCGTTTGTGCCCAGTTGCGCGAGAGGAGCATTGTCGCCCTCGACGACCAGGTGAACCCTGGAAATATGGATTGCCTCCTCTATCCCGCCGAGACAGCGGGGCATGTTCCGGTTGACTTCCACGATTATTACCCTGGCCTGTTCACAGACTGCCATCAGGTGCGATGCCTGTGGGCCGAAGTTAAAATAGCCATGTTCGTCCATGGGGGCCACCTGGAACATGGCAACGTCGACCTGTTCGACATTTTCCCTGTACAGTTTGGGAAGCTCGGAATAACGCATCGGGCTGTAGTAACCCAAACCCATTTCTATGATCTTGCGGTCGACGGCGGTGCAGTGCCATGAATTCCACGTAAAATGCTTCTCCGGATTTGGAATTTTGCAGATCTCGGGCATCCACATCGTTATCCCACCCCTGACTTTTACATCTGTCAGTTCCTCTGCACGAGCCGCCAGTGCCTTATCCATAGCAACCGGGTGGCCGACGCATATCCCATAGTCCACCCAATCTCCCGATTTAACAACTTTAACTGCTTCTTCCGCCGGCACCAGCTTGTTTTGATACATGTACACATAATGCTTCTTATCCCTGATTCTTCTGTTAAACCTGTTCATTAACTAACCTCTTCATTAAATATGTTTGCTTGAGATCAAGAGCATACCGTTCAACTGAATAAATTGTTGCCATTACTTTCTCTGCAAGTAGAGGGATATCCAGGTTATGGATTGGAGTTGCTCGGTTTTTGAGTCTTTTCCTTCGCTTTCTGACCTTGCTCCACAGTAAATTCGGCTCCACACGATGGGCAGCGGATCGTTTCCCCTTTCCGAAGGGGCCTGATGCCTGAACAGGCAAATACCACAATGCACACAAAGAAAATGATGGAAATTAATATCGCGTATATGCGTTTCATGGAAATCTCCTTTTTCCTTTTCATAATCGACATCCGCGGGACAACGGATCAGAAAAAATAAGCCCATCTGACTCCAACCGTATTCGTCCCGGGCCCGCTTTTGACTGAAAAATCATCCCGGTATTGCAGCATCAGCTGGTTGTGGTCACCAATGCCCCAAAAGAAGGAGATGCCGAGTCCGTGATTGCTTAACTGGTTATCCTGTTTGACACCTGCGATAGTGGTTTCACCACCATAGTTGTAGTAGTAATCAAGGGACGCGAACCACTGCTTGGTGATATCGTAGCTGATATGGGTTTCAACATTCAGCACCGGATCCTGCTTTAGTGTTACAGGGTTTGGGCCGGTACCGAAATTCGTGTTGTCGGTGAAAAAATCGCCGCCGAGGATAAAATCCACGTATGTTTTCTCGCCAAACCCCTTTACCACACCCAATTCAGGCCTGAACACCCACCTGTTGCCGCCGAGGTTGAACGGCCCCTTCTGCCTGTCATAAGTCCCGAGAGGCAGGGTAATGTATGGGGTGAATCCGACCCAGAGCTTTTTTTCCGGAGCATTCACGCCCCAGAACGTCGTCAGGAGCACCGGATCCGCAAAACCGGTCGAGGAAATCTGGTTGTTTCCGACAAACGCGCCATCGACTTGCTGTTCTCCGTAAGGAATCAATGCCTGGGGATCGATAGTAAAGGGGCCGCTGCCGTAGAAGGAATTACCAATCGATGTGTAGTAAACCGGCCTGAATATGCCGATGTTCGCATTCACATCAAGATCATTGGTGACCTTATGGCCATTGTTGTAAAAGTTAGTGGCTGTTATGTGTCTGTAATAAGCACAGAACAAGAATGTGCCTGGAGGTGCAGGGACATAATCTCTAGCGTCTGCGGCAAAAGAGATATCCGGTACTGCCAGCGTCGAACACAGCATCATCAAAACTAAAAACTTCTTCATTCATACCTCCTTTATCATAATAAGTTCACAAATTCTAATAAGTTGAACCGTTAAACGGATATCCCGTGAAAGGAGGAGGGCGAGCCCCCCTCCTTTCACGGGCATCTCTGCCATTCATCAGTCCTGCCGGGTCTACATCGCTTTCTTGTAGAGTTCGATGATGTCTTCAACTTTAACAGTCCGGGGATTAAACAATGTGCAAATATCCTTCAGCGCGTTTTCTGCCAATATCGGGATGTCAGATTCTTTCATACCGATTTCTTTGAAGCCGCTGGGGATTCCGATGTCCTTAGAAAGTGTCCTGATGGCCTCAACGGCTTTTACGGCCGCCTCTTTCGGCGAAAGCCCGGAAATGTCTTCACCCAGAGCTACGGCAATGTCGGCGAATTTCTCTAAGTTGGAAATCAAATTGAATTCGCAGACGACAGGCAATGCAATTGCATTACAGACCCCGTGCGGGAGATTGAGCATGCTTCCCGGCTGATGAGCCATGGAGTGAACGATCCCGAGGCCGGCGTTGTTGAAGGCCATTCCAGCCAGGTATTCAGCATAGGCCATGCCGTCGCGGGCCGCGAGGTCCTGACCGTTTGCAACGGCCTTGCGTAGCCATTTGCCGACAAGCCTGATGGCTTGCAGGGCACAGGCCTCTGTAACCGGTGTGCTGAGAGACGTCAGATACGCCTCGACGGCGTGGGTCAAAGCGTCCATACCAGTAGCCGCGGTCAGTCCAGGAGGCATGCCGGCGTGCAGCAAGGGGTCATTAATAGCCACGTCAGGCATGATTCGTGCGTCACAAAAAACCATTTTTACTTTGATGTCGGTATTTGTGACGACTGCGAAGCGGGTCATCTCACTTGCCGTACCGGCGGTAGTATTAATGGAAATGTAAGGAGGAAGGGAGGCTTTAAGCGTATCTATTCCGGCATAATCGCGTATGTTGCCGCCGCTGGTTGCCACTATGCCGATCCCCTTGGCGGTATCATGGGAGCTGCCGCCACCGAGAGAGATTATCATGTCGCATTGATTGCTCTGGTAAACTTTCAATCCATCGGCGACATTAAGATCAGTCGGGTTCGGCTCAGCCCCATCAAAGAGAACCACCTGGACCCCCGCTTCTTCTACCAGTTTCTGGATCTGGTCAGCGACGCCTGCCTTCGAAAGGCCCTTGTCGGTGACGAGCAAAGCTTTTTTTGCACCCAGCTTTTTGGCCTCTGCACCAACCTGATCCACTGCACCAAGGCCCATCAACGCGACTGCGGGGGTAAAGAATCCAAATACTTGTTTTGCTAATGCCATGAGTCATTTCCTCCTGATAGTTAGTTAAACTGCTTTTTTTGTTTTCCGTCGGTCATCAATCAAGTGGGCTTCCAAATAATTTTTTAATCACCTCCGATCCGCGTAAATTTTGATTTGAGACCGTAAACCCTTGTGACGCAACGTATCCACCAAACCCGGCATTTCAGCCGAATGGGCCGGAATACGACTTCATGTTTATCAATAGCCATGCCAGGGGACGAGAGGTAAAATAAAGCTTTAATAACAAAGGGTTAGGTGCCGTGGAAGGAGAGTGGGATCTGCAGACTGGTGCGAATATTTTTACAGGAAGTAGCGTCTTTGCTTTAACTGAATCAGGCACATAAAGAAAAACAACCCTGTAAAGGACTGTTACAAGAGTAAAAAATATTTCACCCCTTTTATACGGGCATTGCATGAATTATTACGGCAGTAGCTTTTTGACCGGTCCTCCGGAACCGCTGCCTTTCGATTTTTCCATGAGTGATCAGTCTTCTGATTGTATCTCGTGTTGAGCCTGTAACCGCCAATTGACAATGAAGGCTTGATAGGATGTCATCTTTGAGTTCGGTGTAAGAAGAGTGAAAATAATTAATAATTGATATGAATTTGTTGAAGTGACTGTCTTAGTATTAGTTCTGTGTTGTAAAAAAAGCGGGACGGATTAATCCGTCCCGATCACATGAGATGGAGTTTTGACAAATGCTTTGCGTTTTCTCAGGTCCGTATAAAGCACGGATTGTGCCAATCACAGCAAATAGGCAATAATAGTGCTAATACAACAACTTATGAACGCGATGTTGTTTACAACCCATCTGACACGCCTGTAAAGCAATTTAACAGCAGGAAAAGGCCGACTGAAAAGTCTGGAAAGATAACAAGTTGTTAGCGGAAATAAACTGCGATGAGAAAATTTGTTGGACCTATACTTATACTCTTTCAGAATGTGTCTTACTTGCAACAAAAAGCGAGAAAAACGGGTGGTCACGGTATGTCGGACCGGAAAGAAAAAGGGTCCAGCCTGCCAGCTAAGCCCTTGATTTGTTTAGATGCACATGGCCGAATCGAAACGAGACTCGATCTTACTCTCTCCGTGAGGTCAAGTAATAAAATTAACAATTTATGCATCGGGCAGGGCTATCTGACCGTCGGATATCCCGCCTCTTTCCACGCCTTTAGACCCCCGGTCATGTCCACGGCGTTTTTGTAACCCATATCGTTCATGGTCCTGGTCGCCAGAACGCTTCTGCGGTCGGTCCCGCAATATACTATGATCCTGGCGTTTTTGTCCGGGATAATCCTGACCGCGTCAAACTCCAGCGACCCCCTGGGGATATTTATCGCCCCGGGTATGTGGCCCTGCTCGAATTCATGCTCGTTTCTCACATCGAGGAGAACAATGTTTTCCTTTGCGTCAATCATGTTCTTGACGTCGCCGACGGTTACCCTGTTGATCGACTTTTTCGCTTCAGCTATTGACTGGTCCGGGGTTTTGTCGACGGCAACGACGCGGCCCATGTCGCAACCAACGAAGAAAACCACAGCAGACATTGCGAATACCGGCAACATCCTGTTAACGATCATTTTGATTTGCATGTGAGAGACCTTTCGCTATTCTGTATACAATATATTCTACAGCAAAGGAACGGGGGAACAAGCTGTATGGCTGCTGATTTATCAAAACTTGAAACCGTTTACCGCTTCTTTACCGGGACCGGATCCTCTTACGACAGGGTGGTCTTTGCCTGCACGTGCGGGTTCGACGGGCGCTGGAAGAAGAAGATTCTGGCGAAGATACCCGACGGCCCCGTACGCATCCTGGACCAGGGCTGCGGGACCGGGATACTGACGCTGGAGATCGCGCGGGCGTTCCCCGGCTGCGAGGTGACCGGTGTGGAGCTTCGCGAGGAGTATCTCGAATTGGCGAGAGAGAAGGCGAGGGCGGAGGGGACGGGAAATGTCCGGTTCATCCTCGGCCGTGCCGAAGATGTCGTTCCGGAGGGTGAATTCGACTGCATTACTTCCTCATACCTGGCGAAGTACGCGGAACTGGGGATTCTCGTCGCAAACGCCCGCAAGATGCTGCGTCCGGGCGGTCTGGTCATCATGCATGATTTCACCCGACCTTCGAACCTGGTTTTCCTGTCGATGTGGCATGCGTGGTTCCGCATCCTGAGATTTGCCGGCAGCAGGGTCTGGCCGGAGTGGAGAAGCGTTTTCAGCGAGTTGCCGGAATTCCTCCACCGGAGCCCGTGGTTGCCCGAGTTGCTTGCGACACTTGAAGAACAGGGTTTCACCGGTATTGAGAGCGAACCGCTCACGTTCGGGGCCTCGGTCATCGTTACGGCGAGGATTCGGGAATAGTCGCCCCGTCGAACATGGCGATCAGCTCCCATGGCGCCCTGATCACCAGCCGGTAAATATCGCCGTCGGCGCGGTCCTCCATGAATCCGTCGACCGCGGACCGCAGGCGCGCTTCTTTCTCCGCTTTCATCGATTCCGCGGCTTTAAGGAAATTCGCCAGGAGTTCCCCCTTCAAATCAGTCCGTTCCTTTCGCAATGAATCGAGAATACAGGCAGCTCCGTTTTCCCCGACAAAGAACAGCAGCGCCGGGGTGATTGACGCCATCCGGCTTTTTTCCACGTATTGATTCAGGAGACACTGCTCAACATCCTGGAGGTCGTCAGCAATCTGATATGCCTCGCCGATTCTCAGGCCATATTGACGCCACGATTCCCGCTCCTTGTCGTTGACTCCGGCTGTTATGGCGCCCAGTTCGCAGGCGGCTCCGAAAAGCACGCCGGTTTTGAGGGAAATGATTTTCGGGTACAGCCCGGTTTCGATCCTGTTGTTTTCGATCACCTCGAGAAGACCTGGCGGATCGAGCGGCTCATGGTAAGCCCCCCGGGAAATCTCCGCGATTGCCCGGGAGACGATCAGGCCGTCGTCTCTTCCAATTTCGCTCATCATGTGAATCGCCGAAGCGAAAATGATATCGCCGAGGAGTACCGCCCTCCGGCCTCCTTCGAGGGTCCAGGCGGCCGCCCTGTTTCTCCTCAACGGATGCTGGTCCACGAAATCGTCGTGGATCAGGGTCGCCGTCTGTATCATTTCCACGGC
>DASRZQ010000190.1:0-7432 GCA_035686205.1 Geobacteraceae bacterium | reverse complement strand
GCGCTTGGCTCGTGGTGGTCGCTGCTTCTCGTTCCGCTCTTCCTGCCCATCCTGTATTTCCGCATCGCAAACGAAGAGAAAGTACTTGCCCGGAACTTGGAAGGATACACGGAATACATGCGCAAGGTGCGCTACCGCCTCGTTCCGTATATTTGGTAGGGGGAAAAGGCGTCAGGTACATTTTCCCGGTCGACCACGAGGTCTGGCGCTTATAGTCAGACTGTATTGCCCGACCATTCTATTGACCCTGTTTCCCCATAAATCAGTCACCTATATATTCGCGTTAATCCACGCCTCCAGTTCATTGAGAAGTTTCATGCCGGAAAAAAGCGGTTTTTTGTACTTCTTTCCCGGTGCGGCCGTGCCTCCCCCTTCCAGGTTCTTTAAATCCCTGGAATTGGAGGAAGGTCCGGTTTCATGATACGGTTCCAGAGTACCGTTCTTCTGTAAATCGAGAATTGCCAGCACATCCCACACTTTTCCGACATAAAGCGCCCGCGATTTGCGGTCCACCAGAAGCCAGTGATCAGCGGATATTGCGGTGTCGCCGATGTTATACTCCTCAAGCGCCGCAATGACTTTAGGGTGATATCTCCACACACGATACGGATCCGGTGCTCCGACAATTTCGAAGAGCCCGTCATTCAGGACGGGCACCCGGTCCGCTCGCGACCAGTACAGGGCGAAAAACCGCCTGTTGCCGGAACAGCCCAGCGGTTCGTCGAAAAGGCGCGCCGGCGGCAGTTGCATCTTCAGCCTTTTCAACTTGTGAATGCCTATCGGTATTACAGTTGCAACTTCGCCCATATCAAAAATCCTGAAAGACGTTCAGTCTGCTTATTATAGTGACATATTATGAGCCGAATTGATAAGAGTCGTAAGGTCATTATATCACTGCAATGCAATTGCCAAAAAGTAGACAAATTCTGGTAAACTGCTTTCTGGGGTGTGAGGGCAACATCGCCGGAAGTTGCGGCTGAATGTTATTTGCGAACAAGCTCCAAGCAAACGAGAGCGGTTGCCCGAAGGAGGAAAAAGTGCCGGAACTTCCCGAGGTGGAACTCACCCGACGCAGGCTGGAGCGGGAAATAACGGGCAAAAGGATCGAAAAGGTGGAGGTCCGGACGCGGAAGCTCCGGCTAACGGTGCCGACTGAGCTTGAGAGGTCCCTGCAGGGGCGAACGGTCGGGTCCGTCGAGCGGCGGGGGAAATACCTGCTGTTTAATTGCGAAGCCGGGTGGCTCATAATCCATCTGGGGATGACCGGATTTCTCCGGCTGCTCCCCGGGGCAACTCCTCCCGGGAAGCACGACCACCTTGACCTGGTTCTTGCCGACGGCTCCGTGCTGCGTTTCCACGACCCGCGAAAGTTCGGCACCGTGGCCTGGACCCAGGATGCCCCCGCGAATTACCCGCTCCTGGCCGGTATCGGCCCGGAACCGTTGACCGCGGACTTTAGCGGCTCCTATCTCTTCGGGGTGAGCCGGACACGCAGGATAGCGGTAAAACAGCTGATCATGAACATGGCAATTGTCGCAGGAGTCGGAAATATCTATGCAAACGAGGCTCTTTTCCGCGCCGGCATCCGCCCCGACCGGGCCGCGTCCTCCCTCAGCCGTTCCGAATGTGAGCGTTTGGCCATTGCCGTCCGCGAGGTATTGCAGGAGTCGATCGATCAGGGAAGCACCTACCGTGCGGCGGAAGACACGGTGGCATATCATCCGCTGAATTTCGATGTGTACGGGCGGGGAAAGGATGCCTGCACCAGTTGCGGAGGCATGCTGGAAGTGCTCCGGCTCGGCAACCGGAGCACTGTTTACTGCCCCCGCTGCCAGCATTGACAAGGTGAAGATGGGGACAAACTTCGATGTCGACGGTTTTATCTCCATCCCTCTATGTAAAAACAAGAGGATTGCGCCCGGCGGATTCTTCCATTATCATCCTCTGGCAACTGGGCAAAGACGTTGCATCCTTCAAAGCGGGAGGTGTTCCATGAATGTGATGGAAGCGATTAAAACAAGGAAGAGTGTTCGGGCCTATCTGCCCACGCCGGTTGAGGATGAAAAGCTCAACGCCGTTCTGGAAGCGGCGCGGCTTGCCCCTTCGGCCGCCAATCGCCAGGAGTGGAGATTCGTGATAGTGCGTGAGCCCGGGACAAGAAAAGAGCTCGCCGCTGCCGCGGGAGGCCAGGGATTTTTGGCCGAAGCCCCCATAATAATCGTTGCCTGCGCGGAGACGGACGGCCATGTTATGAGATGCGGGCAGCCCAGCTATCCCATAGACGTGGCGATCGCCCTTGACCACATGAGCCTGGCCGCCGTGGAGCTGGGCCTGGGGAACTGCTGGATCGGGCTTTTCGACGAGAAAAAGGTGAAAGAGATCCTCCACATTCCGGACAAAATCCGGGTAGTGGAATTGATGCCGTTGGGCTATCCGTCCGATCCGTCACTCATCGCGAAGGATCGTCTTCCCCTGGATCGCATCGTGAAATATGATCATTGGTGAACACTGGCGGGAAAAAAGGGTCACGCATTCAAAAAATCACAAGTTGAATCTGGGCGCCTGACCCTTTGGTTTTCGCGAATTGAATCAAATTATTCAAATTCTCTTCCTTCTGATTCCCACGAGACACAAGAGAGCTGAGCCCAACAGCCAAAACGCAGCCGGAACGGGAACAGGCGCAACGCTGACTGTAACTGAACCGGAATTGTCTCCTGTATTGAAACTGCTGAAGTCATCATTCATGCCCAGCCAGAGACGGCCTGTCAGCCCGCTCAAAGTCACCGATCCGGTGCCGATAGCAAAAAGACGAATGTCCCCTTGCGAGATTTGGCGAGGATTGGCGTTCGGGTCCAGATTTGCATCGCCCACAAAACCGATCAGCTGACCGTGCTGGCCGTTCCTGATCCACTCGTCGTTTAAATATGACGTATCAGATACGGAAACGGTTGTTCCGTTCGCATCGGTAATCACACCGCCCTCCCAGCTCCAGGTGCCTAAGGCGCCGCTGATTTTGTATGCTTTTCCGTTCAAATCGATGCCCGTGTCCGTCCAGAGCGGATTTGCATTGACCGTAAAAGTGGCGGCTTCCGAACTGCTGACGAAGGCCACGGTCAGAAAACACATCAAAAACACTGATGCCAGGGTTTTTCTCATTTTTGTTTTCCTCCTTTGCTGATGTTTCATTTAATCTGAATTAAACGGTATGCGAAGCCTTTTAGGCGTAAAAAAACCGGGACCCGCGTGCCTCTATGGCATTTCGGTGACCCGGCTGTCTCGGCGAGACCCTGTAGGTTTTCCGTCCCATCCTCGCGAATGGTTTAGTATTATCGTGTACCATCAATAAATTTTGTTTCTTTATTCTAGGCAAAGAATAATATTTGTCAAATTAAAATACTATAAAAATTTAATCCTGGATCAAAAAAACAGGAACGCTACAATTTGAACATATAAAACAAAACCGCCCCCGTAAAAGAGGGCGGCTTGTTTTTTCGACGCTTGGCGCGTTTTGTCGATATTCCGGTCAGCTATTCGTGTATGCACACTTTGCTGCCGACGGTATCAGTAACCGCCTGGGCGATCTTTCTGAAATCGCCGCAGCTGTTCCTGCTAACTGCACTGTCCAGGTCATTCCTGATATTGGAAGGTATGAAGTCCCCTTTCATGAACACGTTGACTTCATCACCTTTCTGTATGCGGAGAGATCCCGAATAGTCGACTTTCAAACCATCGTTGTATTCGCATCTCATAACAACACCTCCTTTGATGGCGCTTTGCATGGTGTTATTATCTCACATCGAAACCGGAAAATCCACGGCCATGATACCGGGCCGGATGCTGAAGCCCCGGCGTTTCGAAAGGCCTCTGATTCGGAAACCGGCGAGACTTTCACCTGCCATTTACCCCTTCACTTGTCCCATGAATAATGATACCTTTACATCCAGCACATTTTATGGACCGGGAAGCGGACAATGGATATCAAGGATCTGAAAACACTTTTAAATAACGTCAAAAGCGGCGACCTGGAGGTCGGGGAGGCCCTGGAACGTCTCCGTCATCTTCCTTTCGAGGAGATCGGATGCGCCAGCGTCGACCATCACCGGGAACTGAGACAGGGTTTTCCCGAGGTGATCCTGGGGGAGCCGAAAAGCGCCGGACAAATCGTGCAGATACTGTCCGCGCTCGTGGACAGGGGCAATAACGTGCTTGTCACCCGCCTGGACCCGGTTAAGGCCCGTTCCGTCATGGAAAAATTTCCGGCCGCGGCATACCACGACGACGCCCGCTGCCTGACCATCGAGCAGAAGCCCGTGGAAATGCTGGGCAAAGGAAAGGTCCTCGTCATCTCGGCCGGCACCTCGGACATCCCGGTGGCGGCGGAGGCGCTGGTCACCGCCAGGATGATGGGCAACGAGGTCGACCATATATACGACGTGGGAGTATCCGGCATACACCGGCTGCTGGCCCACAGGGAGCGGATTTTCTCCGCTTCGGTGCTGATCGTCGTGGCGGGCATGGAAGGGGCGCTTCCGTCGGTTGTCGGAGGGCTGGTGAACCGTCCGGTAATAGCAGTTCCCACGTCGGTCGGGTATGGAGCCTCTTTCGGCGGGATCGCCGCACTTCTTGGGATGCTCAATTCATGCGCTTCCGGGGTGACCGTTGTGAATATCGACAACGGCTTCGGCGCGGCTTACGCGGCGAGTTTGATGAACAGGTAATAAAGCCAAAAACAGCTTTAGCCACGGATGAACACGGATGAATTCTAAAACATCAAAACGTTTATATATTTTTGAAAGCCGAATGTTTTGCCTTTATCCGTGTAAATCCTTGGCTCACAATGGGTTTTTCCCTGGAACTTATTTTTATGGTTTTGACAAGTTAAAAAAGAACATAAGACCCTAAGCCCGAGGTAACCGGTTTGAGGATAATCTATTTCGACTGTTTTGCCGGAATTTCCGGCGACATGACCGTCGGCGCGCTGCTTGACCTGGGCGTGCCCCTGGAAACGGTGCGGGAGCAGCTTGCCGGACTTGCCGTCCCACGTTCCAGCTATTCCCTTCTGGCGGAAGATACTTGCCGGAAAGGGATCCGGGCCCGTAAATTTTCGGTCCGCGTGGAAGAGCATCAGCCCCATCGTCACTATACTGATATCGCAGGGATAATAGAAAAGAGTTCGCTCGGCGACAGGGTGAAGGAACGTGCCCAGCGGGTCTTTTTCCGGCTGGCGGAGGCGGAGGCCAGGGTCCACGGCGTGGAGATCGGTCATGTGCATTTCCACGAAGTGGGAGCGATCGACTCGATTGTCGATATTGTCGGAACGGCGATCTGCCTCGATTGTCTCGACATCGGCGAAATTTACGTGTCGGCCCTGCCGCTCGGCAGCGGTTATGTGGAGACGGCCCACGGGAGGCTGCCGGTGCCGGCACCGGCGACCGCCGAACTGCTTCGCGGGATCCCGGTCCACGGGACACTGGGCGAGGGCGAGCGCGTCACTCCGACCGGCGCGGCGATAGTGGCGGCGCTCGGCAATTCCTTCGGCCCTGCTCCTTCAATGACCGTTCTGGCAACGGGGCACGGCGCCGGCGACAGGGATTTCCCGGACGTGCCGAACATCCTGCGCGCGGTCATGGGTGAAAAAAACGGCGCCGGTCTTCCGGGCGACGAACTGTATGTCGCCGAGACAAACATAGACGACATGAACCCGGAAATTCTCGGGTTCCTGATGGAGCGGTTATTCGCCGCCGGCGCGCTGGATGTTGCCTTTTCACCCTTGCAGATGAAGAAAAACCGCCCCGGCGTCAAACTGACTTTCCTCTGTTTCCCGGAAAAACTGCAGTCCCTGTCCCGCCTCGTGCTGGCGGAGTCGACGGCCATCGGCCTGCGTTATTACCCGGTGTCCAGGATCAAACTGGAGCGCTCCACGGAGGAGCGTGACACTTCGCTGGGAAGGGTGCTGGTCAAGGTGATCCGCTGCGTCGGCGGGGCGGAGCGTATCGTCCCCGAATTCGAGGAATGCCGCAGGATTGCCCTGGAAAAGGGCATTCCCCTTCTTGAAGTGTACAAAATAATCGAAAAGGAAACCTGCTCTTCATGAGACGTCTTGTCATTATCGCCTCGACCTGGTTCGGCACGGGATTCAGCCCCGTGGCGTCGGGCACGGTCGGCACGCTGGCGGCCATTCCCCTGTATTACCTGATGGCAAGGCTGCCCGTGGCCCTCTACATCATAATCCTGGCGGCTTTCACCCTGCTTTCCTGCTGGATTTCCGGAAGGGCCGAGGTGATCTTCAATGAAAAGGATTCGTCGAAGATCGTCATAGACGAGGTGGTCGGCTACCTGGTGACCATGATTGCCGCGCCGTTCAGCTGGAAAGGCGCGGTTTTGGGGTTCTTCCTGTTCCGCTTCTTCGATATCACCAAGATCCCGCCCGCCCGCTACTTCGACCGCAACCTGAAAAACGGCTACGGAGTGGTCCTGGATGACTTGGTTGCCGGGATTTATTCGTGCGTGGCGCTGCATTTGCTGTTATACCTAAACCTGAATCCATGACACCTTCACGCCTTCGTCTGCGCGGAACGCCTCGGTTTTTTGCATTTCCACGGGATGAGACCGCCCGACGAAGTTCATCCGGTGTAACAGGCGTGAAACGGCGTCAGCGGCGTTCAAACCCCGGCATTCTGCTTGCTCGGCGTGAAGGCGCCACGGATTCAGGTTAACTTTATATCGGGGTTTTTTATGAATATTTCCATCCTTTCCATCGGCGACGAGGTGCTTTTCGGCGAAATCGTCGATACCAACGCCGCCCATATCGCAACCCGCATGTACGACGAGGGGCTGATGGTGAGACGGCACCTGTGCGTGGGCGACAACGAAGCGGATATCATCGGGGCAATCGAAACCCTGGCCGGAGGCAACGACGTGGTAATTGCCACCGGAGGGCTGGGTCCGACCGTCGACGACATCACAGCCAGGGCAGCGGCCAAGGCCGCCGGCAGGCACCTGGTGCTGAACGAAGAGGCGCTGGCGCACCTGAAAAGGTTTTATGCAAGGGCGGGAAGGGAAATGGTCCCGGCCGCGGAAAAGCAGTGCCTGCTGCCGGCGAAGGCGCCGCTGGTGCCGAATCCGGTGGGCACCGCCTGCGGTTTCATGCTCCCGCACAAGGGAACATATTTCTTTTTCATGCCCGGTGTCCCCGTCGAAATGAAACGGATACTGGAAGAAACGGTGATCCCCGCGGTCCGCTCGCTGAAGAAGGAACAGCGGCACATCCAAACACGTCAGTTCAGGGTTTTCGGCCTCTCCGAAACCCAGATAGAAGGCCGGGTCAAGGATGTCGCCCGCCCCGCCGACGGCCTGTCGGTCGCCTATTGCGTGAATTTCCCCGAGGTTTTCGTCAAGCTCCGCGTCGAGGGAGATGACGAGGCCCGCATGT
>DASRZQ010000189.1:0-13315 GCA_035686205.1 Geobacteraceae bacterium | reverse complement strand
CACTCATCCCTTGACAAACTGACACCGGATGAGGCTTATAGCAAAGGGATGGAGAAACTGAAATCGGCAGCCTGACGCCGCAAACCACAACAACATCGGGATATTGCTTATTTCACCCCTCAGGCTGTCTCACTTTTCCCGTCCACCTCTTACTCTTACTCTATTCGTACTGAACTAATAATCACATAAGGAAACTTATGACAAATCGCCTCCGTAAAAACTTCATGCCCATCTTTTGGACGCCTTTGTGAGACTCCATAGGCTGCCAATGCGTTCCCTGTCATTAACCATTTCAACAATATCTGCTTTTGTCATCTTTCCCCCTTGTGGAATAGTTAACAAATCAAGTCAAGACCTAGTGCAAAATCCGGAATGCCTGTCCAGAAAAATCGGATTGCGCACCTAGTGCTCAATATCTGCATGACTTAAGTCCCAGAGAGTGCCTTGCCAATTCCGAATTACACCTTTATCTTTACAAATTGGACAATGCCAACGGATATCCTCAGTTTCAGGTACTAATTTGCCTATGATAAGGCCCGGACATTGATTCCCTTCAACATCGTGGGTGTGGCAGCGTACCTCATATTCAGGAGGCGGCTCAGGCGCAGGATATGAGACCATCGCAACAATTGCGGTAAGGTATTCAATAAGTTGCAACGACGGACGCGCATCCGGAGTTACGCCTGATTCTTCATCCAGGAAATAGCGTAAGTCTATAATAAATGTTTTTGCCATCAATACTTCCTTCTTTTTATGTGCTGCCTGATATCCTGGCGGACAACTTTGTAAGCCTTTTGCTCGATTTCCATACGAGAACAGAAGAATAAAGGGGTAGATACTCTTCCTTTGAATGAAACGGCTCTTCACATTCTGCGGGAACGGGCCAAGATGCCAGTTACTGCGATTAACTATGTTTTCCCAAGCAGTTGCGCAACTAAGATCAATTGCAGAAACTTGATGCGAGCATTTTATTCGGCGATGGGGAAAGCAGGAATCACAAACCTGCGCTTTCATGACTTGCGCCATACATTTGCCACACGGCTTGTGCAAAATGGAGTTGATCTTTACACCGTGCAAAAGCTAGGACGTTGGAAAACCGTGTCAATGGTAATGAGGTATGCGCATCATCACGCCGAAAGCCTCCGCCCCGGCATCAAAGTCATGGACATGGTCAAATAAAAATTATCACAATTTTATCACACCCAAAGAAAAAGGCCTCGCAGAAAAACCGCGAAGCCTTGAAAGCATGGGGCCCAGAGCCGGTATCGAACCAGCGACACGAGGATTTGGAAGCCGATGCACATGTATGCGTCTAGATTATTGGAGAAAACGCTCTCTCAGTGCATTTTCGACAGCATCGAGGCAAGCATCCCGCGTAGCATGTCTTCCTTTACCAAGAAAGCGGCCGTTGGAGCCTACCGATATACTCTCGCCGCTAGCAATATGGTGCAGCGTGACCCCAACCAAGACCATTGTAATTTGCTGATTGTCTTCGGGACTCCCAGCCGACAAGACCTCTTTTCCTACTAGATCCATGACTACCCCAACCCCGTTCTTTGCAAGCAGAGGAAAAAGATGTCTTAAAACATCCGCCCCGCGGGCTAATCTGAAGCCTTTTTTGAGATTACGAGTACGGGAAACCTCTCTCCGGATATTTTCCACGACATTGTTAATTTGCTCCGTTCCATGTTGCTCAGTTTTTTGTACCATACGCTACCTCCTTTGATTTACCGGGCGTTGCGACGCCTCGAATGTTCTTAGGCCGACCCGCTCAAACATTGGCATTGGGGTTACTGCTCCACTGCCCTTCAATACGAGCCGCAACTTGTTGATGAATTCGCCACAAAAAAACGTAAATTCTGCCTCTGGGTAACAGTTGTCCCCTCTTTCCCGGCGCCTGTGTTTGACGAACCCATAAAGCGCCAGCCGGTAAAAGAGTTTCTCGTCTCTCATCAAAAGCCGCTGCCATCGCCATGCCACACTTCTGGAAAGTGTTTCCGTAGTCACCCCGAGATTCCCATCTATCCATGTTTTCATCGCCAACTCTTCATTCATCATAGTTACCTCCCTTGTTTTATGTTTTGGTTCACTCACAACCATGAAAATCCCCCCTGCCGTAATTCGCGATAAGAAAATTTTCGAAGGCAGACCCGTCTCTGCGGGTGAGATTGGGCACAAACCGTGAGTACACGGTAAAGAGCATTCGTGTGTTCACGTGTCCCATTTGGCGAGCGATCCATTCCGGATTTTCTCCTGCAGCAAGCCATAATGTCGCGGCAGTGTGCCTGGTCTGATAGGGTCGGCGTGTTTTCAATCCAAGAAGGCGCAGGGTCGGGTACCAGACTCTTTTAGTGACATTGCGATGCTGAAGAGGTGAGCAGTTCCGGGCACAGAAAACGTACTCGCTCCTACCCACATTAATGGCATGCTGTTCCTTAAGAGCTTTGTATACTATTGATGACATTTCAATGGTTCTCATCGACTCCGGTGTTTTCGTCGTATCGATCTTGCCTTCGACTATCGTTTCCCTGACGAGGATCTGCCGGCGCACAAAGTCAACATACTTCCATTTTAGCCCGTCAAGCTCGGCAGTCCGCATCCCGGTGAAGAACCTGACAATGTAATAGTTCCTAAAGTCCTTCCTTACCTTGCCGATAATCATCATCACTTCATCAAGTGAAAAGGGGTCAACGTCAGACTTGGGTACACGAAGTTGTTTTATACCGGTGAAGGATGTGGTAAATTCAAATCGGTCAGCTGCTTCTTCTAAAATCATGCGCAACGTTGTCATAATATGATTGATCCGGTCAGGCGAGAGTCCTTTCTTTCCGTCTTCAACTTTGGCGAGTGCAGAACGGAATTTAAGGATCTCGGCTCTTGTGATGTGGCTGACCTCTTTTTCCCCAAACGCTGGAATCAAGTGTTTTTTTAGATTTGTTTCAGCAGTCTTACGGTATGAGTCTTTCCAGCGCACGATATTTTCTCCATACCATTCCCAAGCAAACGTTCTGAACAACGGCGACTTGCTGGGCGTTTCTGATTCTTTTTTGTCAGTGACAACCTCGGTGCTGAACTTTTGCACCAACGGTGAATTCGGGAAATAGTCCGCGTAGACAAAGGTGCCAAGTGTAATCTCGGCTTCGATACGTTTGAGGACCTTTTCTATCTTGCTCCTGTTCTCTTTGTTGTCAGCCAGAGTGGTCTGTTCGCGGCAGCGAACACCCTGGTATCTGAAATCGAACATAAGCAACCCGTTTTCTTTTCTTGGCCTAATGCTTCCCATGACACACACCTCCTCTTGCAAGAGGAATCATCGGCATTACGTCCATTGATTCTTTGACCATGTCTTCTTCGATCTTTTCCCAGATGAACAAAATTTTTCTGCGTCCGAATGGCCGGATATAATGGACCCCCTCAAGCAACACTGAATCCTTCAGACATTCTCGAATGTACCTTGTGTCATAATGAAGCTTGTTCGCCAGCTGATCAGCAGTAATGTAAGTTATATTTGTCATATGTACCCTCCTTTGTATAATTTGTAGCATATGCACATCATATAATGTTTTTACGTGACTGTCAAGCACATTTTTTACTTATTCACATCATATGTTCATTTTTATCCTCAAACATATTGTCCAAACCCCCTATGTATGGTACAAGAATATTGAAATGTTTAGGTTTATAAGACATCATATGGAGGCGTGGTATGATTCGGTTTCGTCTAAAGGAACTCATCGCAGATCGAGAGTTTAAAGAAGGGAAAAGAGTAACGTTTGAAGAAGTTTCCGAGGCAACAGGAATTCATAGGACCACATTGTCAAAGATTGCCAGTCAGAGAGGCTACAATACAACGACTGACAACATTGACAAGCTATGCCGTTTTTTCCGATGCAATGTGGGCAACATTATGGAATATGTTCCTAACGAAGAAGTGATAAGTGAACGATTACCAGGCTAAAGCGAAAAAGTTATAAATTATATTGGCACAGCAGGTAGGGGTCAATTTTGAATTACATCTACACATTGTCTGAATAAGGATGGGCACAAGATGGGCACAGGATGGGCACAGACTTGACTTATTTACGAGGGAATTGCTCGAATGATACCGTACCAACCATGAAGCAGTCATGGCGTCGGAGCTGCAACTAAGCAGAATAACAACAAAAAAGGGCCATGTTTCTTGACTTGGCCCCTCGTGTTTCATGGTGGGCGATACTGGGATTGAACCAGTGACCCCTGCCGTGTGAAGGCAGTGCTCTCCCGCTGAGCTAATCGCCCGGATACTTGTAATTGAATAGCAGAACCCGCCGGCCATGTCAAGTCGGATTGACGAAAATCAGCGGGGAACCCACGATCATCTCTTATGCCAAGTTGCATTCAATTCATTGTCATTTCGAGCTCCAGCGAGAAATCTTGAATACGTTTATCAAAGATGTCTCTCTTCGTTCGACATGACAAGTTTTGAAATTTATTGATTGCAACCGGGTATTAACATTCCTGGAATCCCGTTTTCCGGCCGTGACAAGGACCCGGCAAATCAGCCACTTGACAGCCAACGGGCGGACTGTTATAAATTCGTCACTAATCTACAGGCGGCGGGCTATGAAACTGGATAAAGGTCTGGTACAGGTTTACACGGGTAACGGCAAAGGCAAGACAACCGCCGCCCTGGGCCTCGCGCTGAGAGCGGTCGGACGGGAAATGATGGTTTGCGTGATCCAGTTCATGAAGGGCGGAGGTCCTTACGGGGAACAGATGGCCGCGGAGAAACTCGCGCCTTACCTGACGATCATCCAGACCGGACGCGAAGGCTGGACCAGGAAAGGGCGGCCTTCCGCCGAAGACACGGAGATGGCGCGCCGGGCCGTGTCACTTGCCGAAGAAGCGTTGTCCGGCAACGTTTACGACCTGGTCATTCTGGACGAAATAAACAATGCCGTGCACTACGGGCTCATTTCCGTCGATGACGTCCTTGCCCTCATCCGCCGCAAGCCCGACACGGTCGAGCTGGTTTTGACCGGCAGGAACGCCCATGAAAAGGTCATCGAGGCCGCGGACCTGGTTACCGAGATGCGTGAGATAAAGCATTACTTCAAAAAAGGCGTCCCGGCCCGGACGGGCATTGAGAAATAAGTATTGGTGTCATGGAAAGCACAAAAGAATTCAAACCGTTCAACATTGTCCTCATAGAACCCGAAATCCCGCCCAACACGGGCAATATCGCCCGCCTGTGCGGCGCGACCGGAACAGTCCTTCATCTGGTGGGAAAACTTGGATTTTCGACCGATGACCGGACTCTGAAAAGGGCCGGCCTCGATTACTGGTCGGAGGTGGATATCCGTTACTGGCGGGACTTCGAACAGCTTCAGGCGGAACACCCCGGCGCCCGTTTTTTCTTCACGAGCAAAAAAGCCGGGAAATCCTACGCTGACGCGGAATTCAGGGAAGGCGACTTCCTCGTCTTCGGCAAGGAAACACAGGGGCTTCCCGAGGACCTGCTGGAGGCAAACAGCGAATTTGCCATAAGGATACCGATATCCGGAAAGGTGCGGAGCCTCAACCTCTCCACCGCGGCGGGAATCGTGCTCTACGAGGCCTTGCGGCAGACGGGTAGATTGACGTAAACAGGACTGCGCAGAGGGTTAGACTGAAGACTGAAGGCTGAAGTTATTCACGGTTCAACCACCTTCAGCCCTCAGCCTGAATTTTCACCCCTGATTGATGGCTGAAAGTTTCCAGGGATTGTTGCCCACGTTCCTGGTAAAGGTCCAGTATTCCTCGAATTTTACCGGGTCGGTCTTGCTGCCCGAGATTACCTGTCCAGTCGCGTCGTCAGTTGTATAATCCAGAAGGTTGGCATAAATCCTGGCGGTAATGAAATCCTGCCCGGACTCCTGCCAGGCTTCGGTTATTTCCACATCGCGCACGGCGATGTTTTCCAGCCTGTTTATCTTTTTTTCCCTGACCAGGTTATCGACGTCTTCCTGGATGATTCTCCTCATTTCATCGGTCAGAAGTCCGGTGGCGGAGGAAAGGTCCCTGTTCATCCATGCGCCCTGAACCTTGAAGAAAATGTCCATCACCTGGTCGTTGAAACGGTTTTCGTCGAAATACGGATCCATCTGCCTGATATAGGACAGGCCCGTCGCGACATCACCCGTCTGATCCACGCCCGGAGAGGCGTAGCCCGTAATCGGGGTAACCTTCTCCGGCTCGTAGCCCCGCTGGTAATAAGCGTCCTGATATGCCGGATTTTCCGCTCTCCTTCTCTTGATAAACCTGAAAATGAGATACAGAATACCCCCTATCAGTATGATATCGAAAAGGCCGACGCCTCCGCCGCCACCCCATCCCCCGAAGCCCAGGCTCCTGAAAAGCATGCCACCGAGGATCCCGCCGAGCATGCCGCCGGCAAGTCCCCTCAGGAAACCGCCGCCCGGCTGCCGGTACGGCTGCTGGTAAGGAGTTTGCCCGTAAGGTGATGTCGTCTGGCCGGGATACGGGCTCGGCTGCGAATAGGTGCGTCCGGGCGTTGAATATGATCTCGAACCCCTGCTGCCGAATGACCTCCCGCCGCCGACGCGCGCCTGGGCACCGGTTTCAAGGACGGTTACCGCGAGGAATATCATGGCCGCAAACATAATGAATATTTTCAAGAAATTCCTTTTCATTTCCACCTCCTTCACAACCGTTAATCCTGCGCCGGTTTCCCGTCATCGGTCGTGTCTTCGCGCTTCATGTTTCTCGGTATCCGCAAAACCTGGCCCGGCCAGATGTAATTGGGATCTCTTATCTGATCGCGGTTGGCGCGGTACAGCAACGGCCATTGCCCCGGATCGTTGTACACATCAGGAAGCGAGGCTATGTACGGCAGCGTTTCGCCTCGCTTGACGGTATGGGTAGAGGCAAGCACCCGTTCCTTGCCCTTCTTCGTCTTATCGGGCGATTCCCCCTTCTCCTCCTGGTCACCGGTCTTCTCTTCCGGCGCCTTCTGCCGCTCCCGCTCTATATTATCCAGATTCTCCCTGAGTCTTCTTATTTCCTCCAGCCTGTTCTGTTCTTCCGCGAGCCTTTTCTCGAGCGACTCCGCATTGCGCAAGGTCAGCAGATACTGTTTTTCGGCATTGGCGCGATCTCCATTCTGCACAAACCTGTTCCCCAAGGCATAGGATTCCTCTATGCTCCCGAAATCCGCCGGCATGAGGACTTCGGCGCCGCTTTTCCTGAGCTTATCCAGTGCCGCGCAGGCTTCCGGTTTCCACATTGGAACCCTTGCCTGGCACCCGGACAGCCACAACAATAGGAAAGCCGTCAGCAGAATTTTCGAAGCCGTTAACTCTCTCGTCACTGCGCCACCTTTACGGCGATACGCAAACCGAGTTCCTTCAACTGCCCCTGATCGACCGAAGACGGAGCTTCCGACATGAGGCAGGCGCCCTTCTGCGTTTTCGGAAAGGCAATGACGTCACGGATTGACTCGCTGCCGGTCATAAGCATTATCAGGCGGTCCATGCCGAATGCGATTCCGCCATGCGGGGGTGTGCCGAATTCCAGGGCGTCGAGCAGGAAGCCGAATTTCTCCCTGGCGCTTTCCTCGGAAAGGCCCAGCATTCTGAACATGAGAGACTGGATCTTCTCCTGGTGGATCCTGATGCTTCCCCCGCCGATCTCGCTCCCGTTCAGCACCAGGTCGTAGGCCTTGGCACGACAGCGGCCCGGATCGCTCTCGATGTACTGCAGGTCATCGTCGATGGGCGCGGTGAACGGATGATGCACGGCCACCCACCTCTTTTCATCCTCGTCCCATTCGAACAGCGGGAAATCCGTTATCCAGACGAAGCGGTACGTGTCTTTGTCGAGGAGGCCGAGCAGGCCGGCGAGATGATTGCGCAGTTTGCCGAGAGAATCGTTAACGATCTTCGGCTTGTCGGCGACGAACAGCAGCAGGTCTCCTTCGGCGGCGTCAAATGCCGTGTTCATTGCCGCGATTTCGTCCGCGGTAAAGAATTTCGCGATCGGCGACTGCCATCCCTGTTCGGTCATCTTAACGTACGCCAGGCCTTTTGCGCCGTAGATCTTCGCGAACTCGGTCAGATCGTCGATTTCCTTTCTCGACATGCCGGCGCAGCCTTTCGCGTTCAGACCCTTTACGATGCCCCCCGAAGCTACCACGTCGGCGAAAACCTTGAACCCGGCGTTTTTGACGATGTCGGACAGTTCCACCAGTTCGAGGCCGAAGCGCATGTCGGGATTATCGACCCCGAACCTGCGGATTGCCTCGGAATAGGTAAGGCGCTGCACCGGAAGCTCGACTTTCACGCCCTGGGCGTCGCTGAAAATTTCGGCGATGAGGCCTTCCATGGTCGAGATGATGTCTTCACGGTCAATGAAGGACATTTCACAGTCTATCTGGGTGAATTCCGGCTGCCGGTCGGCGCGCAGGTCCTCGTCGCGGAAACACCTGACAACCTGGAAATAGCGGTCGAAGCCGGACACCATCAGTATCTGCTTGAAAAGCTGCGGAGATTGCGGCAGGGCATAAAAGTGTCCCATATTGATCCTGGACGGCACGAGGAAATCACGGGCGCCCTCCGGGGTGGACTTGGTGAGAAACGGGGTCTCGATTTCCAGGAAACCTTTTTCCGTAAGGTATTGACGGGTTTTTTGGGTAACTTTCGAACGCAGGATGATATTATTCTGCAGTCCGGGTCTTCTGAGATCGAGATAGCGGTATTTCAGGCGCAGGTTCTCGGCCACCTCCACGTACTCGTCCAGGGTAAAGGGGAGCGCACTGGAACGGTTCAACAGCCTGCATTCGGAAACCTGTATTTCCACCTCGCCGGTCTTCATATTCGGGTTTACCGTCCCTTCGGGTCTCGGTATTACCTTCCCCTTGACGGCAAGGACAAATTCATTGCGCACACCTTCGGCCTTCCTGTGGGCCTCAATGCTTTTTTCCGGGTCAAACACGATCTGCGCCAGCCCCTCGCGGTCACGCAGGTCGACGAATATGAGGCCCCCATGGTCGCGGCGCCGCATCACCCAGCCCATGAGCACGACTTCTTTTCCTATGTCCTTCGCGGTCAGTTCACCGCAATAATGGCTTCTTTTCCAGTCTCCTAAAAACTCTATCACGCAAACCCTCCAATATATGAACTTTTATAAACTTGTCGAGTATACTTAATTTGCATCTTTGCTTCAAGCAGTAATGACGCCCGGCAGATTTCAGGCCCAGGCACCTTCAACCTTCAACCTTTTTCATATCCTTCCATCCGGTCAAATTGAAGCCACCTGTATATTTCAGACTTTTTCGGCTCGATCGTCTTCTCGTAAACCGCGATATATTCTTCGCGGGTCGGTATCCTGCCCAGGTTCGCGACTATTGCCGCAAGTTCGGCCGATCCCAGGAAAACCCTTGCCCCGTCGCCCATCCGGTTGTCGAAGTTGCGGGTGGACGTGGAAAAAACCGTAGAGCCGTCGGGCACTCTTGCCTGGTTGCCCATGCACAGAGAGCAGCCCGGAATTTCCATGCGGGCGCCGACCGCGCCGAAAACGGAATAGAGCCCGTCTTTCTTCAGATCATCTGCGTCCATGCGAGTTGGAGGGCAGATCCAGGTCCGCACCGACGGGTTGAATTTCGAGCCTTTCCAGATCTCCGCGGCGGCGCGCAGTTGTCCAATGCTGACCATGCAGGAACCGATAAAGACATCCTGCACGGGTGTTCCGGCGATTTCCGAAAGAGACCTCACATCGTCGGGATCGTTGGGGCATGCGACGATCGGTTCGGTTATCTCCGAAAGGTCTATATCAATAATCTCCGCATATTCGGCGTTGCCGTCCGCGGACAGCAGCCGCGGATCGCGAAGCCAATCCTCGACCGCGGCGATCCTTCTCTTCAGGGCATCCGCATCACGGTAGCCGTCGGCCACCATCCTCTTCATCAGCGCCAGGTTTGATCTGAGAAAGGCCGCCACGCTCTCTTCCGAGAGTTTGATGCAGGCCGCCGCGGCACTCCGTTCCGCCGCAGCATCCGTCAGCTCGAAGGCCATCTCCACGGGAAGATCCGGCAGGCCTTCCATCTCGAGGATGCGTCCGTTGAAAACATTGACCTTGTTCTTCTTGGGCACGGTAAGAAGCCCTTTCCTGATTGCCCACAACGGTATCGCGTTCACCACGTCGCGCAAGGTGATGCCGGGCCGCGGCTTCCCCTTGAAGCGGACCAGCACGCTCTCGGGCATGTCCAGCGGCATGAAGCCGAGGGCGCCGGCAAATGCCACCAGGCCCGAGCCGGCGGGAAACGAAACGCCAATGGGAAAACGGGTATGGGAATCGCCGCCGGTGCCGACGGTATCGGGGAGCAACAGGCGATTAAGCCAGTTGTGGATGATGCCGTCCCCCGGACGGAGCGCCAACCCTCCCCGTTCCGCCACGAATCCGGGCAGGGCCCGGTGCATCTTCACATCGGCGGGCTTGGGATAGGCTGCCGTATGGCAGAAAGACTGCATGAACATGGGGGCCTGGAATTTCAGGCAGGCCAGTTCCTTCAGCTCATCGGCGGTCATGGGGCCGGTCGTGTCCTGGGAACCGACAGTGGTCATCTTCGGCTCGCAGGAGATGGCCGGCAGAACGCCGGGCTTGCCGCATGCCCGGCCGACGATCTTCTGCGCCAGCGTGTAGCCCTGGCCGGGCGCCGGTTCCGGGTTTTCCGCGGCGGTGAAAATTCTGCCGCCATCCATGCCGAGGGCCGCGCGCGCCTTTGCGGTAAGCGCCCGGCCTATTATCAGGGGTATGCGCCCCCCGGCGCGGAACTCGTCGGCTATAGTAACGGGGCGCAAGGCGAACCGGGAGACAAGTTCCCCATTCTCCCCGGTTATCTCGCCTTTCACCGTGTCGATGACCAGTACATCGCCGGTCTTCATCCCCGCGACGTCAGCCTGCAGCGGAAGCGCCCCCGAATCCTGGGCGGTGTTGAAAAAAATGGGGGCGATTACCCCGCCGATAATTACTCCGCCCCGCCGCTTGTTCGGCACGAACGGAATGTCGTCGCCGATATGCCATAAAAGACTGTTGCATGCTGACTTGCGGGACGAGCCCGTTCCGACCACGTCTCCGACAAATGCCACTTTGAAGCCCTCCGCGCGGAACCGGGAAATGGTTTCGAGACCGCCGGGAAACCGTGATTTGCCCATGGAGAGGGCATGCAGCGGGATGTCCGGCCGGCTCCACGCGTCGCCGGCAGGCGAAAAGTCATCGGTGTTGATCTCCCCGTCGACCTTGAAAACCTTTACCTTGATCGTTTCGGGAAGTCCGGGCCTGCCGGTGAACCATTCCGCATTCGCCCAGGATTCGATAACCTTTTTCGCGGCCGCGTTTTTCGCGGACAGGGCCAGTATCTCGTCAAAAGCATCATAAACGAGTATCGTCCCCGAAAGGGCGCGGACGGCTTCGTCGGCAAGCTCCCTGTCCTTCAGGGTCTCGATCAGAGGCGCGACATTATACCCGCCGAGCATGGTTCCCAGCAGCCTGACCGCATCCTTCCCTGAAACAAGCGGCGACCCGACGGAACCGGAAATGACGCCGGACAGGAAGCCGGCCTTGACCTTCGCGGCGGGATCCACTCCCGGAGAAACCCTTTCCGCGAGAAGGCCGAGAAGATATTCTCCACTGCCGCCCGGAGGATTTTCCAGAAGTGCGCACAGCTCGGCCGCCTGCTCCGGATCGAGCGGTTTGGCGGGTATGCCCAGCGCGTTTCTTTCAGCCTCGTGTATCAGGTAAGCTTCATTCATCTATATAAATCCTCCGTTCGTGCGTTCTCGGTTTTTCGGGAAAACCTATTGAACCGCAAAGGCACAAAGAACGCCAAGAAATGAACAGCCGGCAACCAAGGTTCAAATTTAACGATATGGCATATGTTTTAGCTCATCCGTTCATAAATTCGATGACGTATCTATAATTCCGCGGAAATGTTGTCATTTCGAACAAAGAGAGAAATCTTGATGGTTTGGCCGCATGCATTAAGATCTCTCCCTTTGGTCGAGATGATATCAAATTTATGAAAACACTTACTTAGTCTTATCCATGAATCTGAAATTTTCTGCGAAAGTCTTCGCGACCTTTGCGTCTTTGCGGTTCAATGACGATTTTTTGTTTGTCCGCAACCGTTATTCCCCGTTATTCTGCTCTCCTTCATAAACGATTCGCGGGGCTTTGTCGATTAAATCGGGAGATTCGATTTCCTTGGCGTTTGAAGAACCGTAATCCCTGAATTTGCGCGCCGTTACCAGGACCCTCGTCTCCAGGGACGCCGCCGCCTTGTTGTAAGATTCCACGGCGCGCTCCAGCCCTTTCCTCAGCTCCGTGAAATGCCCCGCCAGCGTCGCGATACGATCGTACAGCGTCTTGCCCAGTTCGCTGATGGCCTGCGCGTTTTCCGCGATCTGCTCCTGCCGCCATCCGTAGGCGACGGCCCGCAGCAGCGCGATCAGGGTCGTGGGTGTGGACAGGATCACTTTCTGCCCGACGCCGAATTCGATAAGGCCGGGGTCCTGCTCCAGGGCGGCGCTGAAAAAGGTCTCGCCGGGCAGGAAGAGGACGACGAACTCCGGCGTGGGCCTGAACTGGTCCCAGTAAGATTTGGCGCTCAGCTTGGACAAATGGGTCCGGATCTGTCGCGCATGTTCTTTCAGCTTGATCAGCTTTACCTGCTCATCGGACGCCTCCAGCGCTTCCAGGTAAGCCTGGAGCGGCGCTTTGGAATCGACCACGATGTTCCTGCTGTTGGGCAGCTTGATGACCATGTCCGGACGCAGCCTGCCCTCTTCGCTCTGGGATGATTCCTGCTCGACAAAATCGCAATACGCGACCATCCCTGCGATCTCCACCACGCGCTTCAACTGGATCTCCCCCCACCTGCCGCGCACCGTTGGGGTCCGCAGCGCCTTCACCAGGTTCGACGTCTCGTCCCTGAGCTGGGCCTGCGCTGACGACATCGACCTTATCTGTTCGGTCAGACTCGCATAGGCCGTGGTGCGAACCTTTTCCAGCTCCTGTATTTTCCCGTCAACCTTCTCCAGTGATTCCCGCATCGGCTTGACAAGCTCTTCTATGGACTTCTGCTTCAGCTCCAGGTCACCCTTCGCGGATTCCTGGAATTTTTCCAGCGTTGCCTTGGCTAGAACGAGGAATGACTCGTTGTTGGTCATCAGCGCCTCGGACGAAAGGGCCTTGAAGGCGTCTGACAGTTTCTCACGGGCCGCGTCAAGGAGGGAAAGCTTTTCTTCCACGGCTTTCCTTTCCTCCTGGATCTGCGTCGACA
>DASRZQ010000188.1:0-6165 GCA_035686205.1 Geobacteraceae bacterium | reverse complement strand
GACAAGGCAGATCTTATAGTGGACGCGCTGTTCGGCATAGGCCTGAAATCGGACATCAAAGGCATTCACTCCGAAGCGGTCGAACTGATCAACTCCTCGGGGAGGCCGGTTGTCTCGGTCGATATCCCATCGGGCGTCGATTCGACGACCGGTGAAATTCTCGGTACCGCCGTACGCGCGGATTTGACGGTCACCTTTGCCTTTGCCAAGACGGGTCACGTCCTGTATCCGGGAGCCGAATACGCGGGCCGGTTGAAAGTGGTCGGCATCGGGCTCCCGCCGGAAGTAACGGAATCGGTTGAAGGTTACGATTTTGTCGATAGCGACGCGGTCAGGCCGCTCCTGCGCAAACGAAGCCGCTGCGCCCACAAGGGGGATTTCGGGCACTGCCTCATCCTGGCCGGTTCGACCGGGAAGACCGGCGCTGCGGCCCTTGCCGCCAACAGCGCCGTCAGGACAGGCTCCGGCCTGGTGACCCTGGCCGTGCCGGCGAGCCTCAACCCGGTCCTCGAAATCAAGACCACCGAGGCCATGACCCTGCCCCTGGAAGATACTGGTAAAGGTTACCTGTGTACGACTTTGGATTCCCTGAATAAGGCCCTGGCGGGCAAAGACGCCCTGGCCGTCGGGCCCGGAATAGGCTGGAACGCCGAAACCGCCGCCCTGGTCCGCGGCCTGGTCCAGGAGATATCCCTGCCGATGGTTATCGACGCGGACGGCCTGAATTCCGTGTCCGAAGATGTCTCTGTCCTCGAGCGCAAAAAATCGGGATGCATGGTCCTTACCCCGCACCCCGGCGAAATGTCCCGGCTGACCGGGCTGTCCGTCGCCGAAATCGAAGCGGACCGGATTGCCGCCGCGAGAAATTTCGCCGTACAATACGGTGTGCATGTCGTCCTGAAAGGGGCACGGACCGTAATTTCAGCTCCCGACGGGCGGATAGCGATAAACGGAAGCGGCAACCCCGGAATGGCGTCGGGTGGCATGGGCGATGTGCTGACAGGCGTGCTGGTTTCGCTGCTGGGGCAGAGTTACCCGGCTTTTGACGCCTGCAGGATCGGCGTTTTCCTCCATGGCCATGCGGCCGACCTTGTGGCGGAAGAAAAGGGAGAGGTGGGGATTTCCGCCGTGGACGTCCAGGAGCGCCTGCCCCGGGCGTTGAATAACATCCTGAACAGGCGGGAGACGTGAAAAGTTAGAAGTAAGACGAAAAACCTGTTTTTAACGTCTCACTTCTCACTTCTCACGTCTTACATCTTACATTTTACTGACAACGACAATGACGGTCAGGAAACATGATCAAAACTTAGGAGAACATTTTATGCAGACAGCCCGTGATGTAATGACCACGGATATCGTTACCGTCAAGAAAGAAACCACGATCCGGGAACTGGCCGAACTGTTCACTTCCCGCCGCATTGGAAGCATTCCGGTCGTGGACGATAACGGCGCCCTGATCGGAATAGTATCGGAGTCCGACCTGATCGAACAGGACAAGAATTTTCATATACCTACGGTAATTTCGCTGTTCGACTGGGTCATTTACCTGGAGAGCGAGAAGAAATTCGAAAAAGAGCTGAGGAAGATGACCGCGCAGACCGTCGGCGATATTTACACCGGGGATGTCGAGACGGTTTCCCCCGACACGCCGGTCAGCGATATCGCCGATATCATGAGCCGGAAGAAAATTCATTCCCTGCCGGTGGTGGAAGGGAAGAAAATGGTAGGCATCGTCTCCCGGATTGACCTTATCCGGACGATGATCAAGTAAGCACGGCATGTTCAATGTCGTTACGCGCAGCGAAGCGGAAACCCGCGCTCTCGGGGAAAAACTGGGCGAATTGCTGCGGCCCGGGGATTTCGTCGCCCTGTACGGAGACCTCGGGGCCGGCAAGACCCGGTTCGCGCAGGGAGTCGCGCGGGGGGTCGGTGTTGACCCGGACGTTCACATCACCAGCCCCACATATACAATCCTGAATGAATACAGGGGGAATTATCCCTTCTATCATTTCGATCTGTACAGGCTTGGCGGCGACGCCGATATCGCGGAACTGGGCTTCGAGGAATATGTTGACGGAGACGGCATCTGCCTGGTGGAATGGGCGGACAGGCTTGCATCCGGCTGTCCCGACCGGAATCTGAAGATATATTTTCACCTTGAACCCGGCGATATCCGACGGATCGAGTTCGTTTGGAACGGAGACCGTTATGCTGAAATGGTGGGAAAGATAGTTAAGGGTGAGAAGTGAGACGTGAGATGTCAGCGTGTGATTAAAGGGCTTTTTCCCCTCACGTCTTACGTCTCCCTTCTTGCTGACTTTAATATCGAGGAGAACGAAATGGCACTTGTTGTTCAAAAGTATGGAGGGACCTCTGTCGGCAGCATCGACAGGATTCGCAATGTGGCGAAGCGGGTTGCCGAAACCCACGATGCCGGGAATGAAGTCATAGTCGTAGTTTCGGCGATGTCCGGCGAAACGAACAAACTGGTTGCCCTGGCCAATGAAATAACCGAGTTCCCGGACACCCGCGAATACGACGTGCTGGTTTCGACCGGAGAGCAGGTAACCATAGCCCTGCTTGCCATGTGTCTTAAATCCATGGGGTACAAGGCGAAATCCTACCTGGGAAGCCAGATTCCGATCTTTACCGATACTTCCTTCAGCAAGGCCCGAATCGAAAGAATAAGCGACAAAAAGGTCAGGTCCGACCTCGGCGACGGCAATATTGTCGTTGTGGCCGGTTTTCAGGGTGTCGACAGGGAAGGAAACGTGACCACGCTCGGCCGCGGCGGCTCCGACACTTCCGCGGTGGCTATCGCCGCCGCCCTGAAAGCGGACGTTTGCGAGATATACACGGACGTTGACGGCGTATATACGACGGACCCCAACATATGCGAGGACGCCAGGAAAATCGAAAGAATTTCCTATGATGAAATGCTGGAGCTGGCGAGCCTCGGCGCCAAGGTGCTGCATATCCGGTCGGTCCAGTTTGCCAAGAAATACAATGTGGACGTGCACGTCCGTTCAAGTTTCAACAATCACAAGGGAACTTTGGTTACCAAGGAGGATAGGGAAATGGAGTCGATTCTCGTTTCGGGAATTACCTACGCAAAAGATGAAGCAAAGATCGCCGTGATGAGGGTGCCCGACAAGCCCGGCATAGCCGCCCGGCTCCTTTCGCCGCTCTCCGACGCCGGCATATCGGTCGATATGATCGTGCAGAACGTGAGTGAGGACGGTTTCACCGACTTCACTTTTACGGTAACCAAGGCCGACTTCAAGAAAGCCCTGATGATTACAAGACAGGTCGCCGATGAGATACAGGCCAAAAACGTGCTGACTGATGAAGGGATCGCCAAGATTTCCATGGTGGGTCTGGGTATGAGAACACACGCTGGGGTAGCGACGAAGATGTTCCAGACCCTGGCCAAAGAGGGAATAAACATACAGATGATTTCGACGTCGGAGATCAAGATATCGGTTGTCATCGATTCCAAGTACACCGAACTTGCGGTCAGGGTCCTGCACGACGCTTTCGGCCTTTCCGGCAAGGATGTGAGGACGGAATGAAAAAGCGGGCCGAAGGCTAAAGGCATAGGTTTTAGGTGTCAGGTGTCAGGTGTTAGGAAAAGACTTAAAACCTAAAACTTTAAACCTAAAACGTAATATCCACCAATTTATTAAGTCTATTATGCAGCGATATGAGGGCATGCATATGAATATTATTAAAATATACGACACGACGCTGCGCGACGGCACGCAGTCTGAAGACATATCTTTCCTGCTTGAAGACAAAATCCGCATAGCCCACAAACTCGACGAGACAGGGGTTCATTACATCGAAGGGGGATGGCCCGGGAGCAATCCCAAAGACGTGGCTTTTTTCAAGGATATCAAGAAGGAAAAGCTGTACCGGGCCAAAGTCGCCGCGTTCGGTTCGACAAGAAGGGCGAAAACCACGCCGGACAAGGACAACAACATCCGCACCCTTGTCCACGCCGAAACGGATGTTGTAACCATTTTCGGCAAAACATGGGATTTCCACGTCAGGGAGGCGCTGAGGATTTCCCTGGAGGAAAACCTCGAATTGATCTTCGATTCGCTGGAATACCTGAAAGCCAGGGTGCCCGAAGTGTTTTACGATGCCGAGCATTTCTTCGACGGCTACAAGGCCAACCCGGAATATGCCATTAAAACGCTCAAGGCGGCGGAGTCCGCAAAGGTCGACTGCATAGTGCTGTGCGATACGAACGGCGGGACCATGCCCTACGATCTGGCGAACATAATCAGGGATGTGCGAAAGCACGTCAAAACCCCGCTGGGCATCCACACGCACAATGATTCCGAGTGCGCCGTGGCCAACTCGCTGCATGCGGTCAACGAGGGGATCGTCCATGTGCAGGGGACGATAAACGGTTTTGGAGAGCGGTGCGGCAATGCCAACCTGTGCTCCATCATCCCCGCCCTGAAGCTGAAAATGAAGCGCGACTGCATTCCCGACGACCAGCTGAAAAGAATGACGGAGCTTTCCCGGTTCGTCACCGAGCTTGCCAATCTGGCGCCGAACAAGCACCAGCCTTACGTCGGGGATTCCGCGTTCGCCCATAAGGGCGGGGTCCATGTCAGCGCCATTCAGCGCCATCCGGAGACCTACGAACACATCAGGCCGGAACTGGTCGGGAACGCCACCCGTGTCCTGATTTCCGACCTGTCCGGGCGTTCCAACATCCTGGCCAAGGCGGAGGAATTCAAGATAAACCTCGACAGCAAAGACCCGGTAACCATGGAAATCCTCGACGACATAAAGGAAATGGAAAACCGCGGATACAAGTTCGAAGGAGCGGAGGCGTCTTTCGAACTGCTGATGAAACGGGCGCTGGGCACACACAAGAAATTCTTTTCCGTAATCGGCTTCCGGGTTATAGCGGAAAAACGGCAGGAAGACCAGAAGCCGATAACCGAAGCCACCGTAATGGTGAAAGTCGGAGGCAAAATAGAGCACACCGCCGCCGAGGGAAGCGGTCCGGTAAATGCCCTCGATAACGCCTTGAGGAAAGCGCTTGAGAAGTTCTATCCGAAGCTGAGGGATGTACGCCTGCTCGATTACAAGGTGCGCGTGCTTTCGGGAGGCCAGGGGACTGCTTCGGCGACAAGGGTCCTCATCGAATCGGGCGACCGTGAAAACCGCTGGGGGACGGTAGGTGTATCGGACAATATCATCGATGCTTCATACCACGCCCTTATAGACGGTATCGAGTATAAACTGCAAAAAGACGAAGAGGCGGAGCAGTCGCACAAATGATGGAGCGCTGGCGTCGCCTTGTTCTTTGGGCGGTAATGTTGCTCCTGACAGTCGTGTTTTTCATTAAAGGCCACGGATATTCCCGGAGGGGAAATCAGGTGGCCTTTTTTCATGGCAATACCCGGCCGATAACGATCCGTATTTGCGGAATGATAGCAAATCCAGGTATTTACACGTTGCGGCCCGGTGTGAATATGGAAACCGTCATTAATATGACGTTTCCCGTATACACGCCGAACCAACTGGACAGCAAATGGCGGAATGTGATCCTGCACGACGGAGATGTTTTGGAATTAAGGTCTGCAGACGAGCAACATGTTGATATTACGATAAAAAAGATGCGTGCAAAGGAAATGATTGTTCTGGGCATACCCCTGAATCCCAACAGACTGGGAGTTGATGACTGGGACTGTCTGCCGGGAATAGGACCGGCTCTTGCTTCGAGGATAGTTCAGGACCGTCAAAATAATGGCGATTTTAAGTCCGTAAAGGACCTGCAAAGGGTCCCCGGAATAGGCGAAAAGAAATACAGGCAATTGGCCGCGTATTTTTGAAGATGTCTAAGTACATGTAATTATGTGTAAAATTTGGATAAGAAAGAAGAGGAGGCCCATTTGATATAGGCGGAGACGGATGTTGGCATGCATGATGAAGTAACCCTCTTGCCATGTAATTAAATGTCGGGAGGAAGAGTAATCATGAAATGTCCGAAATGCAGAGGAAGAATGTTCGCGGAAAAATATTACGACTTCGTAAGATCCTTTTATGCCTGGAAATGCTCATGCTGCGGTGAAGTGCTCGACTCGACAATACTTTCCAACAGGGCAAGGAGCCGTAATTTGTATCTGGGTTAGATTCTTT
>DASRZQ010000187.1:0-35165 GCA_035686205.1 Geobacteraceae bacterium | reverse complement strand
GAACGCCTCGGTTTCCTGCAATCCCGTGGGATGAGACCTCTTGGCGAAGTTCACCCGGCGTAACAGGCGCGAAAGGATGTCAGCGGCGTTCAAACCCCGGCATTCCGCTTGCCTCGGCGTTCAGACGTCACGGATTCAGGTCAAAGAAAATAATTCTGTGGCGGTTGACAGGGGGGCTGCGACGGATGTAAAAAAGGGATAATTTAATTTTGTTGTGAATCGATAATGAGGCAGGG
The DNA here is from genome assembly GCA_035686205.1 of Geobacteraceae bacterium. GTDB lineage: Bacteria > Desulfobacterota > Desulfuromonadia > Geobacterales > Geobacteraceae > CAIWTU01. The sequence continues at coordinate 34,929 of DASRZQ010000187.1, read as the reverse complement.
CATGACGAGGAAAGTCTTCGTTAGACGAATAAAGCCGTTAGGGTCAAGTTGTTGCTGGCCTGACGGCTTTTTTGTTTAAAATGGAAGTTGACAAAAATTAAGTATGGTGTCCCTGTAATTATGTAATTACTGTAATTAGGGCGGAGCTGGAGTATTTGAAGTGGCATCGGCGGGAGTATCGGTTGTGATTGTTTGAGGTGTTGTTAAATTCACTATTTCGATAGAAGCAACCGGGCAATGAATTTCAGTTGTCCTTTGCCGAGGGCAGCCCCCTCTGACGGACTCTCCCTCAGTTTCAGCTACGAAAAAATAGGCTGAAAAAACAGTTTGACATTTACAAAAATGTATTTACGATAATGTATATACACGAGGGTTGACGTTGCGGATTACCTGGGACGAAAACAAAAATGTAATCAACCAGCGAAAGCATAAAGTCAGTTTCGAAGTTGCCGCGCAGGTCTTTGACGACCCTTTCCATCTCAGCCTCCTGGACCGGATTGAAAACGGAGAAGAGCGCTGGCAGACGATAGGGATGGTTGGTGACGTAGTTGTTCTGCTGGTTGCGCACTCCTATACAGAAGAGAATGGCGTGGAAGTTGTCCGCATCATCTCCGCCCGCAAGGCGACAAAAAAAGAAAGGCTAAAGTATGAAGAAAACCAGTAAGAAACAAGCTGAAGAGCTTGCGGCTCTTGCCGCGATGCCTGATGAAGATATAGATACCTCTGACATCCCGGAAGTCACCGATTGGAGCAAGGCGGTAGTCGGGCGGTTTTATCGCCCCATAAAAGAGACCGTTACCATCCGCCTGGACGCGGATGTGCTCGATTGGTTGAAGCAGGGAGGCAAGGGGTACCAGACCAGGGTCAACAGTATTCTCCGGGCCGCGATGGATCGGCAGCGGAAGAAAACCGCCGCGTAGCGGGTCGATAGTGCCGTATCGCGGAAAGGCTGCGGGATGTTCGGGCTTGACTTATTGACATTCGGCCATGGAGGAAAAGGAAAAAGGCTGTAAGGAGCGGAATGGGGTGGCATCTCCTGAAATCGGATTTGATTGCAGATGCGACCCCATTGATTTTTCATTACCCCGGAATCTCAGCCTCGACGAGTTTCGCAAGCAGCGCAAGCGATTCCTGCCAGCCCAGATAGCAGGCCTCGGCCGGAATGGCGCCGGGTACTCCTTCCTGCACTATTGTCAGCTCGGTCCCGCAGGACACTTGTTTCAACGATACCGTCGTATGGACATCTCCCGGCAGGTTCGGGTCGTCGAACCTGTCGGTGTAGCGAATGCGCTCGTTAGGCACCAGTTCAAGGAACTCGCCGCCGAAAGAGTGGCTGTGACCTGTGGTAAAGTTGGTGAAAGACATCTTGTAGGTACCGCCGGCCCGGACATCCATATGATGGACCTTCCCGGTGAAGCCGTTCGGCGGAAGCCATTTGGCCATTGCGTCGGCATCGAGGAACGCCCGGTAAATCCGCTCCGGGTTAGTGCGGAGCACTCGATGAAGTCGTATGGTGTTTGTGGGCATGGTCATTTCTCCTTACCATTCGTGATGCGTTTATTTAAGGTGGGCCTTGGAGTCATGTTTGCCTGTTTCGGGTGAATTCCGCGGACAGTTTGCTCAATACACCTTACTTGAATAATAGAACGTTTCCTCTTCATTTTGCTTCAAAAATCATGTACGGTATATGTTTGGAAACCCCGATTTTACATGGCGCAGAATTAATAAGCGAGACAAATAATGGAATTCATTCTCTTCGACCTGGACAATACGCTGTATTCAGCGGGGCAGGAAGTGTTTTGCCTGATAGACCGCCGCATCAATCGCTATATGGTCGAAGTGGTCGGCATCCCGCGGGATGAGGTCGACGATTTGCGTCGTTCCTACTGGAAACGCTACGGTGTCACCATGCAGGGCCTGATGCGCCATCACGGAGTCGACCCGGAAGATTACCTTTCCTACGTCCACGATATTGACGTTGGCGGCATTCTTCTCCCCGATCCGGAGCTTTACCAGGCTCTGCAGTCGCTGCCCCTTCGCCGGGCGGTCTTCACCAACAGCTCCCTGGACCATAGCGAACGGGTTCTCAATGCCCTGGGGCTTAACGGCGCCTTCGAAGAAATATTCGACATCCGTGTGGCAGGCTATCTCCCGAAACCCTGCCCGGAGCCTTACCATGCCGTGCTGGACAGATTGAGCGCTTCAGCTTCTCAATGCATAATGGTTGACGACTCTCCGGAAAATCTGAGGACGGCCAAGGATCTTGGCATGGGCACCATACTGGTTGGAGAAAAGACTCCCTCGCACTGGGTCGATGTTGCCATTCATGAAGCGGTCGAGGTTCCGCAAGCCTTGGGCTTCTGGAATTGAATTAAACGGAAGTGGGGTCGGGATTGCAGCTCGGCAACTTCGGGGGCAGGCAACCGGTCCGCTGGCCAATGCTGTACAATAATAAAGTATACGCCGATAAAAAATTAATAACAGACTTTATCTTGGCAGGAGAATGGTTATACTTAAATTAAAGGTAGCGCTGCCTGAATCAGAAACTTAACAGAAAAAGGGGTGAAATCGTAGAAAGAAAGCTGCGTAACAAAACCGGCAAAAACAGGAGGAACGCATGAACGAGAACACTCCACCAGGCCGCAACGTCATATATGCGAAATCGACAGGCCGCTGAATTTGGCCTGATACCCATGAAATGGGTGATGAAAGAATCACACAAAAAGAGGCCCGCTTTCTACTGAGCGGGCCTTTCATTTTCGTGGCGGCAGGAGCAGTTCTTGTCCGTTGATTGATTTGACACTAGCGACACCATGCAAGGAGGTCTTCCCCATGGCACTGAAAGCCAGAAAAGTATCCCAGTCGAGCGTCGTGCTGGCGCAGATCATGCTGCCTGCCGACACAAATCCGGCGGGGAACGTTCACGGCGGTACAATCATGAAGCTTATCGACAATGCCGCAGGTGTCGTTGCCACCAGGCACACCGGCAGGAATGTGGTAACGGCTTCCATAGACCGCCTGGACTTTCACAGTCCGGTATTCCTGGGCAACCTGGTCATGATCAAGGCCGCCTTGAACCGGGCGGGAAAGACCTCCATGGAGGTGGGAGTCAGGGTCGAAGCGGAGGACCTCAGGACGCGGGAGGTAACACATACGGCTTCGGCCTATCTGACCTTTGTTGCCCTGGATGACGGCGGCCGACCGACCACGGTGCCCGGGCTGATTGGCGAAACGGACGAAGACGAAAGACGGTTTGCCGCCGCAAACGAAAGGTATGCAATCAGGAAGGCGGCAAAGAAATAGCGTGCTCGGCAAAGGGGGGGCTTCCGCTTTACCGGCTGATTTGATGTTTGGCAGTGTTTCTGTCTGAATAAAAAAAACCTGCAATACTCCTGCAGGCTTTTTATTATATGTTCGAATTGTCTAATATTGTTTGATGCACTCAGGCGGAAGGGAATCAGGCGGCAGTTTCTGATTGTAATCACTTGTCGCCATATTTTTTTCAAGCTGTTGCCGGTACTCCCTGGCCGCTCTCTTTGCCTCTTCGCACTTCCGCTCCTGTTCTCTTTGCTCTTGCTCCCTACGCTCCCGTTTCGCCGTTTCGGAATTGGGGTCGCGATAGCATTGATTCGTGTTGGGATTCCACAAAGTGTCAGGCGGACACTGTGACTGATTCATTGCAGCCTGAGCAGTTGAAGCAAGCAATAACGTCATAAGTAATAGTGCTGTTTTCATTCAACCCGTCCTTTTATTCTCCCCTCCCCTTAGTTTAAGGGGAGGCCGGGAGGGGTTATTCCGCTGCTTCATAACTCCCCCCAGCCCCCTCTTATCGTAAGAGGGGGAGTGATTACGGTCATTTATTTGCCCCGCAGTTTTTCATAGAACTTATGACACCATCTTGTTTCAGATATATCACCATATTCAGGTGTTATCTGAATCTTCCTGAAAATTATACTGCATTTTTTAAAACAATAAAGCAATCCGGCAGATTCTTGGGGAAGGCAGGAGAATACAGTCTGCGCAGGCAGGCGCTCACAATTCCCAAAACAGGAAAGGAGCCCATGGTGCATTGATATTAAGGAAACACAGGGAGAGGCGACGGTTAGTGCGATAATATGTTTCTCATTGAAATTTCTAATTGACAAACGCTATGGCTCGTTGTATGAAACCTCATCCGCGAACTTGCATCATCGGACAAACCCGAACCCAGAAAGGAGAGGAAAAATGAAGCGTGGCGTATGGACCTTTGCACTTGTGCCAGTTATTGTCTTTTCCCTGATGCTTGTCGGCTGCAACCGGAAACAGGATTCCGGAACTTCCTCGGCGCCGGCTCCCGAGAAGAAGCCAGCGACGGCTGCGGTGAACATGAACGAGGGACAATGGGAAATTACCACGGTGGTTGATGCGCCGGGTATGCCGGAAGCGGCAAAGCAGCCCCACAGCGTGACCACTTGTCTCAAGAAAACCGATTACATTCCCAAGAGTCCCCAGCAAAGCGACTGCAAGATTGTGGATCAGAAGATAGATGGAAATAACGTCAGCTGGGAAGTCCAGTGCAAGCAGTCAACCAGCAAGGGTACAGTCACGTACGCCGGCGACAGCTTTTCCGGCCTCATGGAAACGACCATGAAGGAAGGCGCCAAGGAGATGACGGTCAAGATGAAGATGGACGGAAAACGGATAGGCGACTGTTCGCAGAAATAAAAACGATTTTTTTACTCCTGAAAAAAAGCCCGGATAATTTCCGGGCTTTTTTTTCGGGAAGCCATGGGTTCAGGCTCTACTTGTTGACATTTGAGTGGAAATTTTGATCACAATGGCCGAATGTAAAGAGATGAAAAAGGTGCTGACTATTCAGAAATCACCAAACCACATCCGTTAACGGATATACGGTTCCGAATGGGAGTAATGGACCCGGTAGTTATCCAGGTATTTCCCCGCCAGCTCTCGGTTCCCCTTGATGACCAGCAGGTTTTCCGCGTTTTTCTCTTCCGCCGCCTTGGTGAAATTGAAGCTCCCCGTTATCACCGTCTGGCGGTCGATAATGATAATTTTATTGTGGGCGATGGCGTGTTTGTCGTCGATCAAGACCGGAATGCCGGCGTTATAAAGGAAAGTCGCCGCTGTGTATCTCTCCTTTTTCTGGCTTTTATCAAGTATGGCCTCAATTCTGACGCCTCTTTTTTTTGCTTCCAGCAGTGCCCTGGCGATGGGCACGGAAGTGAAAGAGTAAGCCTGGACAAGCACTTCATTTCTTGCCTTGCCGATTTCCGCTACGATCGCGTCGGTTGCCCCACCGCGAGGCGAGAAGTATACATCTGTCACCCCGGTCGCTTTTACCTGCTCGGCGAAGAGATTTGAAGCCGAAGCGGCAAGAAGGAAGAAAACAGCGAACAACAATTGTTTCATATGTGTAAATACCTGTCTCTGAATTGACAGTTTTATGGTAACTGATTTGTAAAGCAACGCAACTGGATCGTGATTATTATTGGCTAATGCGGACGGGCAGGGGGTGAAGAGCTGCTTGGTGCATGGGTTCGAAGCGGATGGAGAGCGTCGCTGCTCGATGCGGAGGTGTCCAAAGTATTTTCGGCAGGGAAAAGAATGCAGCTTTGCGGGCCTGCCGTTATAGAGAGGGGGCGACCCGGAAACTGATTTGCGATGCGGAGATATATCCTGCGGACACGGCCTGCAGGAAGGATGAATAAAGACTTTGCGCACTTCATTGATGAATTCGTATATAATAATGTATTGTAAGATGTTGGAAAAACCTTTGCTGTCAATAAATAGGAGAAAAAATATGAAGACAATGGTTAAAATACTCGCTTTATCAATTTTCGGGTTGCTGGCGGTTTCTCCGCTGGCGGCATATGCCGCCATGACGTATAAAAGTGAGGTAGTCAAGAAATCGGGGGACAATTTGTATATCTTCGAAAGCGGAACGCAGGACGTAAAAAAGGATTTTTGCCTGAACGATGTAATTCCGGTATACCACGAAGCGGCTTATGGCTGGCCCATCAAGGGTTATGGAGAGGTGAAGACTACAAGCGAAGTCGGCGAAATTAAGGTCCTGTCATATGTAGGGAATCATAATTTTGAGGCCCAGGTGGTGAATGGATCGGTACAGGCGGGCGATATCGCGGAGAAGGTAGGCGACAGTTGCCCTGTACAGCCCGCCGAGTAAATTACCTTTCGCAGCAAACAAAGGTACAAAGCGGGGACATTATGATTTTACCGGCTTTGATCTTGTAGCTGTGCAAAATACGGCAAGTCGTGAACAGCAATATCCAGGAAAGGTTTCTGACGCCATTAAAGCCACAAGAAGTGGAGAGGTTTATCCGCACTCGGGTTGTTCTCACTCCGAATCAATCAAATCAATATCCCTGTTCCTGTTCTCCCTAACCCCCTCCCCGCCATTGGGGAACCGGGATTCGAGCAGATGGTCGGGCATGACCCGGAACCGGCCCTGCTCGACCTGATCGACACCGTCCGCGGTGATAGCCAGATGCCCGGTTTGAAGGCGTTCCACCCAACCCTTGGACCTGAGGTACCACAGGTGAAACTCGATCAGTTCGGCTGGAGTGTGCAGGAGACGGGCTATTGTCAGCTCGCCGAGCCCCGGGTCGTTCATGTCGCGTCTGCGCTGAACATAAAGCAGTGAAAGCAGGCGTTCCCGAACGACCTTGTCCTGACCGAAGGTCGTCTGGTCGCAGGCTTCCGACGCGAGCCTCCATTTATGGTTCCAGTAATCCTGGTACCTGGCATCGTAACCTGCGCGGCTTTCGGGGTCCGCGAGCGTCTGGTGGGCCTCGACGATCAGTCGGAACTTTTCGTTGTCCGCGAATTCGCTGCTGTCGGGGTGGGTCTTTTTGGCGAGATGACGAAACATGCGTTCAATGGTATCGGTGTCGGCGTTCGGACTCAGCTGCAGCAACTCATAGAAATCGACGAATTCATTTGCGTTCATGGACCCTCCCCTTGAATTGCCTTTTTACCTAATTTTGGCAATTTACACAACTTATTTCACAGGATCCTTCTTTTGCTCCGTTTCCGGGATAAACAGCATGCGCCGCGGCGCGCCGATGTTATAATTGGGAGAGTAAGATGGCTGAAGGCTGGTTATGATAAATGAATTTGCCTGCCAGCAACCAGTATGAGCCGGCCAGCTTATGCTGACGAGTATTTGACGGGAAACAAAAAATGGCTCATTCAGCCATGCCGGGGGAATCGGATGATTAAAGGAAGCGGAAAGCGGCGGGCCGGTCACCCGATCGACGCGCTTTTTCTTGATCGGTGGTCGCCGCGTGCGATGTCGGGCGATACGATCGCGGAGGAAGAATTGATGCTGCTCTTCGAAGCCGCGCGCTGGGCGCCTTCGTCGTTCAACAACCAGCCGTGGCGCATCCTGTATGCCCGCCGGGACAGCGAGCACTGGCCGTTGTTCCTGGGGTTGCTGGTCGAGTCGAACCGGGTCTGGGCTGGAAATGCGGCGGCATTGCTGCTTTTCATTTCGAAGACGACATTTGACCACAACGGCAAGCCGGCCCGCACGCATTCGTTCGATACCGGCGCGGCATGGGAGAACCTGGCATTGCAGGCGATACTTCGCGGCTATGTCGCACACGGCATGCAGGGGTTCGACTACGGCCGGGCAAAGACGGAACTCGGGATTCCGGACGAGTACCAGGTGGAGGCTATGGTGGCCGTCGGCAAGCCGGGCGAACGGGATTCCCTTCCCGAGAAGCTTCGGGAGATCGAGACCCCGAATGATCGCCGGCCGCTGGCTCAAACCGTCTGTGAGGGGCCGTTTCGCATATAGAAGAGGTTGAATACCCATGACGGGCGTCTCAAATCGAATGGTCTCCGAAATTTCCAGCAGACCGTGATTCAGACGTCACGGAATCAGGCACACTATCTGGTCGTGCCCGCTCCGCCAGCCACACCGGTCAGCGTGAAAATGCTGTTTGGCGGTGCGTCGAACGAAATGGTTCCATTGTTTGCCGCAATGTCATTTCCCCTGAGCATATTTATATTTGCGTCGATTTCACTTGTCCGGTAAAACTGAAAGCCGCTTACTCTCGGCAGGTTCACGAGCATTCCCGAATACGAAATCAGCTTCTTTCCGGAATTTCTCCCGACTATTGTCACGCGTCCGCTTGGCTGATGATAGAATGCCGTCATGACGACATCGCCGCCGGACTGCGATATCGATATCCTGACGGACCCGGATGGCACAAACCTGAATATCTGTTGATATTCGTAAAAGCATTTTCTGGGAAAATATTTTCCCGTTTTCGTATCGTATGCCAGGGGCGCCGGTCCCGGTCCCGCGTCGTTTGGGGGAGTGGTATTACTCCTACTTGAAATTGCATGGTTGTATACGCTGTCATATCCTTCCCAGATCAGTATTGCTGAGGCCCCTTGAACCAGTTCATAAAGAATATTTCCCGGAAGAATGACCTCGGTTATGTAGTAGTTCCTGCCGGGATAAGCGGAATTCTTTATGGCCCGGTATGCATTGTCGCCTCGGGTTAAGTAATCATGAAACCCGAAATGGTCCGTTTTTGCCATGACGACATGATCGCCCATCATCACAGGCATATAGACATTGACGCCATTGCCTATCTTTGCGGTACTCGGGCCGATGAATTTGATGTCGCCCAACCCGAGCGAATCCATTTTGTCCGACAGTTTATGGAGCAGTCTGGTGTATTGGATCCGGTCGACCAGCGGGCCTTCGTTGTGGCCCCAATCGGTTTCATTCAGGGGATCAAGCATGAAGAACGACAGGCGCATCGTGTTTCTCGCATAGTATACAAGCGAAGCAATCATTTTCACCCACCTGTCCTCCTCGGCGGGGTCGATTCTGCTGCCGCCCATCCAGCCCGGAACGTTGCCCATGAAACTCAATATGATGCCTGAAGAAATTCCCTTCCGGTTCAGGTAGCCGATGGTCCCCCACAGGTTCCGGAATTTCGGGCCGGAATAAACGCTATTGTAATGATTCCAGTCGAATACATTCGGGTCCGACTTGTCGTTGACGGTCTCCCAGTCTTCCTGGTCGAAAACCACGCGCCACAGGGACGAGCCCATTTCGTCGGCCAGCATGTCGATTGCGGGCTTCAACTCTCCGCCATTCCAGCTGAGAGAGTTGGCGTTAACGCCAAAACCGTCGACTGTCTGGAATTGCCGGGAGCCGTCTATGATGAGTCCGGAGTCCACGTGACCGGAAAAGTATGGGAAAGAAATCAATGTCCCGATAAGCATCAAAGCGATCGTTGCAGCGAAAATTACATAAAGGCTTTTTTTCTCGGTATTTTTAAAAAAACGGGATGCCGCCTTATTGGCTTTTTGAATATAACGCATATTTTCCCCTCCAAACGAAAACGGAAAGGATTTACCTTAGAGCTTGTTCGTAAATAAGCATTCCGGGCTCGCATCCCGGCTCCCGCCTGCCAAAGTTGTACGGCGCGCAGGTCACGCCGTCTTTGACCTGTACCCAATCGCAAAATCCTCGACTTAGCCTTGCTAAGCCTGCGGTTTTGCTCAATCGTCCCGGCCAAATCCGACATAAATCCGGGCGCGATCCTTCGAAACGTTATTCACGAACAAGCTCTTAGTTTGTCGGGCTTAAATGAAATGGCCGGGCATACCAAAGACGCGTCCTTCGGCAGCCCGGCCATCTTCATTGTTGAAGACCCAACACTTTCCGTCCCTCCTTCACAAGGGGTTCGGCTTTATCGATGTCTGATGCGTATGGCCTGGATCCGTGAGTAGCAAAACCCGGGATATCTGCCTGCGGGAAAGTCGATGCCGTCTGAATTACTTGTGTTTGAAAAGCGCTCCGTTCTGGGTCCATGGATATCCGACGGCCAGGCTGAATGTTGCCGTTATCTGCTGGCTTGCACTCAAGACCTGATATTCCATGGCAAGGGGCTGGTGACTGTTCGAGTCTTCGGTCGGGACCGCGATCAAAGTGAATCCGGGGCCCGCGGTTGTCACCGTGTTGCCGTTATGGGTTCCGGAACCGATAACAAGATCTCCTGCCAGGCTCGGGGCCATCATTCCGGAAGAGGGGGCTGTTCCCGAGCCAACAGCGCCGGCTGTCTTATCAAGGGGCGAAACCGTATCCACTCCGGAAAATTCGACTACCGTCATTGATATCTGCCCGCCGGAATTAACTGTATTGAAGGTGACCCTGTCTGTCCCTCCTTTTGCGTTCTTTGAATAGTAGATAGCACTGTAAGCTCCCTGGGAAGTAAGAACGGTACCGGCAATGCTGTAGGTATTTCCCAGGCTGTCAGTAACGGGAGTCGAGGCCGGCAGATTGGGCCAGCCGGATACGGAAACTACTATGAGATTTCCGGCGGTGACTCTTGAAGTAAGAGAAGTGGTTAGACTCCTCGCGCTTGAAGTTATGTTTGCAGCTTTTTGAACCAATGATATTCCCGTCACTAAGTTCGAAACCGTTACTGTAACAGCACTGCTTGTGCCGATATTGCCTGCTGCGTCATAAGCCTTGGCTGTGAGTGTATGGGACCCATTAGAAACTTGAAGTGTGTTCCACGACCACGTGTAAGGAGTCCCGGTGATTGTCGCATTGAGTGCCCCGTCAAGATAAAATTCCACCTTGGTTACACCCATATTGTCAGAGGCATTCGCACTGACGGCTGTGGTGCCTGATACCGTAGCTCCATTAGTGGGCGATGAGATTGAAACAGTTGGCGTAGTGGTATCAGCCACGTTATTTACAGTTAAGGAAACCGATGCGCTTGAATTGTTTCCAGCCGCGTCATATGCAGTCGCTTTTATACTGTGGGAGCCGTTCGAGGCCAGAGAAGTGTTCCACGCCCAATTGTAGGGAGAAGAAGTTACGGTCGCCTGAAGTACATTGTGTCCAGATAAAACTCTACCTTGGCAACCCCCACATTGTCGGAGGCATTGGCCGAAACTGTAACTGTACCTGAAACCGTTGAGCCATTCTGAGGCGCAGTGATCGAGACCGCAGGCGGAGTGTTATCAGGTCCCTGCGTAACAGCAGGTTTAAACATAACCCCGTTTTGTGTCCATGGATAACCGACTGCCAAACTGAAAGTTGCCGCGGTCTGCTGGTTTCCGCTCAAGACCTCATATTCCATGGCAAGTGGCTGATGCGAATTCGAGTCCTCTGTTGGTATTGCAATCAGAGTGAAGCCTGACCCCGGGGTTGTCGTTGTATTGCCGTTGTGCGTCCCGGAACCTATGACAAGCTCACCTGACATGCTCGGGGTCATCATTCCGGAAGTGGGGGTAGTTCCCGAACCCGCTGTGCCGGCCGTCTGGTCGAGGGGCGAAGCCGTATCCGCTCCGTAAAATTCAGCAACTACCATTGATATTTGCCCACCGGATTTAACTGTGTTAACGGTAACCGTATCTGACCCTCCTATTACGTCCTTTGCATAGTAGATAGCGCTGTATGCTCCCTGAGAAGTAAAAACAGTGCCGGCAATGCTGTAGGTATTTCCCAGGCTGTCCGTGACTGCGGTTGAGGCAGGCAGATTCGGCCAGCCGGATACGGAAACAACGATGAGATTGCCTGAAGAGACAGGGAACGGCATAGTCGTGGCAAGAGATAACGCACTCGTAGACACATTGGATGCTTTTTGAACTAAAGAAATAGGAAGATAACCCCCGCCCCCGCCATTGCTTACCAGGATCAAGACGGGCTGGCTTGCCGTTTCGTTGCCTGCTGGATCCCGCGCGATCGCAAACAGGGTATGCTGGCCTGTCGCTATTGTAGTTGTGTCCAAACTGGTGGAGCATGGTGATGAGGTGCATTCCTGTCCGATAGAGGTTCCATCCAGAACAAACTGGACCCCCGCCACCATGTTATTGTCGGAGGCATTCGCGGTAACATCGATCTTTCCGGCAACTGAAGCGCCGTTTTGTGGCGAAGTGATCGCAACCGTCGGCGGCTCGAGGTCGAATGTTACGGGTTGGTTTGTCAGCGTAAAGATCGTATCAGCCGAAATCTGCGCTGTGAAAATTCCACCACTGACTGATACGTCGGTTTTTCGTGACAGATTGGCTGCCGAGCTGGTTTCATACTGCGCAAGCGTACTTACCGCGGGCAGATTGGAGAACTGACCGTTGATCGTGATCGTCGAATTTCCGGTATTCCGACCGGTGATAGCTATTTTCCCGCTTGCAGCATTATAAACCGCTACGGCCGTCGGAATATTACTGATGGAATTACTTGTCCCGATTACAACATCACCGGGACCTATGAAATGGTCAAAGTGTGTGTAAGCATATGCACGTTTCCGCGGTATATAGACATCCGAGTCCGGTTCATATGCGAGAAGGCCCCAAAGGTCTGTAGCGTTGTGGTGATACCAAAAGCTGTCATATCCATCCCAGATCAGCAGACCCGGAAAGCCGTTAACGATGTCACCCAATATGATGTCCGTGGTCTGCTTGGCAAAGCTCCATTCATTTGAAGGACCAGCTCCTCCGGCATCACAACCGTCGCACCATGCTGAAGTCTCGGTGACCCAGTAACTCTTGCCGGGGTACGAAGTGCCGGGGGAAACAGGACTGCCGCTATAGCCGTGAAAGGCAAGATGGTCCAGCAGACCGGCAACCGTGCTGTCAGCCATCATTTGACCTATGTAGCCGGTGATCAGGCTTGATGTATCGGGTCCAACCAACCGCACGTCGCCAAGTCCCATGTAGCTCAGCTCGACCGCGAGGTCATGCAGAATAGTTGTGTACTGCGTCGCATTAACTGTGGGCCCTTCAATGCCGGCGCCCAAGTCTGGTTCGTTCAAGGGCGACAGATAGGTAAAATCCAGACCTTTCACCTTCTTGCCATAATAGACAAGAGACGCAACCATGGTCGCGAATTCCTGTTCTTTACCCGCCGTTATGTAACTAGCCACCCCATTGGATCCGCTTCCTCCAATCCATGTGGGCGTCCAGCCCATGAAGCTGAGAATGATCTGCCTGCCGCCAATCCCTTTCTGGTTGAGGTAGCTGATGGTGTTCCAGATGTCCTGCATTTTTGCAGTTTCGTAAACTTGCCGGAGGGTGCTTGAATCGAGATTGTGCAACGCGGGGATTAGTGACTCGCTGGTTACCCAGTCCATCGGATCCCGTATCACCCTGTACAGTGTCGAGCCGTTCGTAGTGACAAGGAAATCCAAAGCAGGCTTCAGCAGGCCGTTATTCCAGCTGTTAACGTTTATGTTTACGCCCATCCCGTCGATTGTCTGGAATGTCTTCGCGCCATCAACGGTCAGGTTGGCAGCCTGAGCGGAAAAATACGGAAAAAGATGAGGGTGCCGATAAGAATCAAAAAGACAGTTGCATTGTGAATTGAATGCAATTCATTTTTTTCTTTCGCTACATTCGTTAAAAAACTGGCTGACGCACCAATGACTTTTTGAAGATATCTCATTTTATTTTCCTCCAAAAAGTTAAGAATTCGCACATCGGTCACACCTCTATGAAATTGGCCTCAAAATAAAATAGCCGAGCATACCGAGGACACTTCATTCGGCAGTTCGGCCATCTTGCGAATGAAAACCCGCCGCTTTCAGTCTCACTCTTACGGGAGGTTTGGCTTTATCGCAGTTATTGATAGGTTCATTATTACGAAAAACAATTCCTATTAGCTATATCGTTATAAATATCACCTTATAACAGCTTGTCAACGGTTGTTAACAAAATCGAAATAATTTAGTAACAAGCCAAATTATTAAATTAAGCCAAATTTTTCACGGCCGGTTCGCAAAACCAGCATGAATTAAATAACGAATTGACATGCCCGGCCCTTATCAATTATAAATTTCCGTGTACCATTTGGGACAATAAATGGAATGAGGCCGATGCCGCGGAACACGTTCCGAGGGCATGGATGCGAATGCCTGCCGCATAAGACGAACCTCGAATTAAAAGAGATAAATCATGTCATCGGGAACTCTGGCTACGCTGGTTGTCTGTTCAAGTTTGGTATTTCTCACATTTTGCGGCAGCGCCCATTGCTTTTGCTTTGACGAAGCGGGGGCGCAGTACGGGATCAATCCTCTTGTTTTGCGAGCCATAGCGAGCGAAGAATCGAATTTCGATCCGGCGGCGGTAAACTGGAATACCAACGGCACCTTCGATTACGGGCTGATGCAGATAAATTCGATCTGGCGGCCCGTTCTCGGGGAGGAGCGCTGGAAGGCGCTGGGCGACGCCTGCTACAACACGAAGACCGGCGCATGGATACTGGCGAACTGTATCGATAAATACGGCTATAACTGGAAGGCGGTCGGCTGTTATAACAGCCAGACCCCGGAAAAAAGCGAAAATTATGCAAGACGGGTCTTCAAGCGTCTCAAGCATCTGGAAAAAAGCCAGAATGAAGAGTCCGCAAGGGAACTCCAGGAGAAGATGAAAGAAATAGTCGCGCAAGCTGTTGACGAAGCGGTTGCCAGGAACCAGAAAGGCGAGGGAATGAAATTCAGGAAGAAGTTCGTGCCTTACGTGAAAATGTCCCGCGATGCCCTCAGGAAGCCGCCGCCGCTGCCGTCAAAGCCAATACTGACCGGGTCAGGCACCGAACGGACACCGGGAAGCTGAATTTCCGGCAGATTACATGCTTTCCGTCCAAATGACAGTCGCGGAAGTTTTTGGGTTGATTTTTTCCGGTTTCCATGTGTAATATGTTTCAAGCGAGAGGGGGAGCATGAGCTCCCCCGATTTTTTTGTCCCATTCCACAGATCTCCGCAGCAACCGTTTGTCCGCCTCCTTCGTGCAGGTCAATCAAACTTTGTTGGGTAAAATTCACGTGGATGTTGCATGAATTTAAACTTCATCGGATACCCTTGTCCGCACCTGGCAGGGAATCGTGGGGTTTCAGCGGCAAAAGAGCGCGGTTGTCCGGCCGTCAACGGGCTTAAATACACGCTTGTCAACCCTTAAAGGGAAAAATTGAAAAAGGAGAAGAAAGATGAAGAACATGAGAAAACACTGCATCGATTGCGGCAGCGATGCGGTACAGATGATTATTGACGTCATGCCGAATTACAAAATGGAAGTAGTGCAGTATGCATGCGGGGCCGAAATGAGAAGCTCTTTTTCCACCAGGAGCAACATGGGGAAGACCGAGCACTCCGGCTGCACCCATTGCTGATTTCCCGTCGCAAGCAGGGCATATGGGACGCCACGGCGCTCCGTGCATTCCCATATGCCCATTTTGTTTTCTTTCCCCAAATCAGCCTGATCGTCAGCTTCCTCTAGAAATATCCCCCCGGTTTTTTATCCATCAAGACCAGATTGCGCAACTTCATGCAATGTATGTTACAATTATGTTAATTTTTCAAGACTGAAGGGGCTGAGGATCGCTTTTGTCTTGCAAGATTGACGCAAAATGATGAAATAATCAATTTCGTCTTTTAAGGGGGATATGGTTATGAAACTCATTATCATTCGGCACGCCGAGGCGGTTGCAAAGACGCCCGATGTCTCGGAAGAGTGGAGATATCTCACCCCGGAAGGCAGGGTTTTTTTTCGGAAAACGGCCCGGACCATGGTGGAGAAGGGAGTTAGTCCCGATCTGATCCTGACCAGTCCTCTCATAAGGGCCGTGCAGACCGCGGACATTCTCGCGGAAACCCTGTCCTATGACGGCCCGCTTCTTGCTGTAAATGACCTGGCGCCCGGTTTCGACATAACGGACCTGGAAAATATTCTCGCCGAGTACCGGTCCGTGAACGAGCTGGTGCTGGTCGGGCATGAACCGGACCTCAGTGACCTTATCGTGTCACTGTTCTCCCCTGGATCCGGTGTCAAATTCAAAAAAGGAACGGCGGTAATGGTGAAGCTCGAACCGTCCGGTTCCGGAACCGCGGCATTCAAATGGCTGGCCTCCGGGAAGAATCTGGTAACCTCCTGGAAAGAGGCTTTCGAGCAATAGCTCCCGGCGGGGCGGCGATTTTCAGTGAAGGACAATAAACCTAGAAAAACAGTTTCTCGCAAAGACGCTAAGGACGCAAAGTAAAATCAGGATGTTATCAAGGTGAACGAATTGCCCAAATGGTTATTTTCATTATCTTTACAACCAGTTGAATTTCTCAGCGATCTTTGCGCCTTTGCGCGAGCAAATGCCGTTTTAAGGATAAATATTTGAAATCAGGATATGCAATGGGTGATATGGACGAAACTGTAATCGGGAAGCCGGGCCTGGCAGCGGAAAGTATATCCGTTGAAATGCCGGAGGATCATTTGCCGGCTCAGGTGCAAAAAAAAGTGAAGAGGACAGCTGAACCGAAAAGGGTGAGACAAATTAAACCTCCTCCGCCAAAAGCGGAGCCGGTACCGGGCCTCTCATCGCCGGAACTGTACCTGAACCGGGAACTGACCTGGCTGGAATTCAACCGCCGCGTCCTGCATGAAGCCGAGGACGAGAGAACGCCTCTCCTGGAACGGATAAAATTCGTCGCCATAGTCAGCTCCAACCTGGACGAATTTTTCATGAAAAGGATCGGCGGGCTGAAGCAGCAGCAGGGCGCAGGCATAACCGCACTCACGGTTGACGGGCGCACCCCGCGGCAGCAGATAGAAGAGTGCTATGTCCAGGTACGCGAAATCGAGGCCGCAAAAGAAAAGCTTTTGCCTGAACTCCTTGCGATGCTGAAAGAAAAGGGCATCATGCTCCTTTCTTACGAAAAGCTGACGGCGAAGGAAAAAAAAGAGCTGCGCGAATACTATTTCCGCAACATATTCCCCCTTATTACGCCGCAGTCGATCGACCCGGCGCATCCGTTCCCGTTTATCTCCAACCTGTCGCTCAACCTGCTCGTCACGCTCCGCTACCCCAGGGACAAGGAGTTTTCACTTTCTCGGGTAAAGGTGCCGGTGGGCGCGGGAATTCCCCGTTTTCTCAGTGTGGGCGTATCGGACCGTTTCGTGCTCCTGGAGGATGTGATGCGCCACAACCTCGATCTGCTTTTCCCCGGCATGCATGTCATCGCCTGCGAACTGTTCCGGGTTACCCGCAACGCCAACACCGAGAAAAACGAGGAGCAGGCCGACGACCTTATGGCGATGATCGAGTCGGAGCTGCAGGACCGCAAGCTGGCGCCCATCGTTCGCCTGGAAACATTCCGGGGAATGGACGCAAGCCGCCGGGGCATGCTTGCCGCGGAACTTGCCCTGGATGAGACGTCGGACGTCTTCGAAGTGGAAGGCATGCTGGCAATGCGCGACCTGTGCGAAATCGCGGCGCTTGAATACCCCGAACTGCACGACACGCCTCACCATCCCATCGACCACCCGCGGCTCCAGAGTCCGCGCAGCATTTTCCACAGCATCCGGGACGCAGGCTCGATCCTGCTGCAGCATCCGTACGAATCGTTCAGCACTTCGGTGGAGCGTTTCCTCCAGGAAGCTGGCGACGATCCGAAGGTCCGCGCCATAAAAATGACACTTTACCGGACATCCAGCGAAAGCCGGATCATCGACTGCCTGATACACGCCGCCCAGAACGGCAAGCAGGTCGCGGTGGTGGTGGAACTGAAGGCCCGTTTCGACGAAGCCGCGAATATCCGCTTCGCGACGCGGATGGAGGAAGTGGGCATTCACGTCACCTACGGCGTCGTAGGGCTCAAGACCCACTGCAAGGTGATACTGGTCGTCCGCCAGGATTACAACGGCCTCCGGCGCTACGTCCACATCGGGACCGGCAACTACCACTCCGTGACGGCACGCATCTATTCCGACCTGGGGCTTCTGACCTGCGACAACGGGATAGGCCAGGACGCGACCGAGCTGTTCAACTACCTCACCACCGGCTACACTCCGAAGCGCAAGTACGAAAAGATACTGCCCGCGCCGAAGGTGCTGAAAAAGAAGCTGCTGGCCAATATTGCCAGGGAAATAACTCTCCATTCGGAGAAAAGTCCGGGGCTTATCCAGTTCAAGATGAACGCCCTGGAGGATGCGGACATAGCCAGGGCGCTCTACCAGGCTTCCCAGGCCGGGGTCAGGGTCGACCTGCTGATCCGCGACACCTGCCGCCTGCGCCCCGGAATCCCCGGCCTCTCCGAGAATGTGCGTGTGGTCAGCATCGTGGGGCGCTTCCTTGAGCATTCACGCGTCTACTATTTCCGCAACGGCGGCAAGGAGCAGTATCTGATCGGCTCCGCCGACGCCATGAAAAGGAATCTCGAAGCCCGCGTCGAAGTCGTCGTCCCGGTTGAGGACCGGAAGCTGCGCGGCGAGCTGCGGACATTCCTGGACACCCAGCTGAACGACATGCGGAGCGCATGGGACATGCAGGCCGACGGATCCTACATCCAGCGCTGCCCGGCCGAAGGCATGGAGCAGCGCGGCAGCCAGGAAATCCTCATCGCCCTGGCCGAGAAAAGACAGAAGAGATTCGCAAGGCTCAAGAAGCATAAGGCCAAGGGGGTAGGGGGAAGGAACCTGCGGTAAAATCCTACGCCGCGGTCAGTATCAGCTTCCGCTGAAAAGCGCTTTCGAACAGGTCGCCCTTGGCCCTGCCGCCGAAAAGTTCCACGGACAGGTCTTCATCGCCTTCGATCCCGACTCGGAATAAGGTGGGCGCGAGGGTGCAGCGGATATTCCTGACCATGTTGTTCCGGCGGCGGTCCAGACCGTCGGCGAGGCGCAGGATGCCGCCCAGCCTGCTGACCAGCGTCCGGTCCTGTTCGTTGAGCAGGCCGAACCCCTCATGTTTCTTTTTCGGCAGCGATTTGCGGTGATAGCGGGTGATGTTGGCGATGATCTCCCGTTCGCGGGGGGTGAAGCCGAACAGGTCGGCGTGGCGGACGAGATGGTATGAATGCTTGTGGTGGCTCTTGTAGCTGATGAAATAGCCGATGTCGTGAAGCAGCGCGGCGGCTTCCAGAAGCTGACGGTCCCGTTCGCCGAGCGAAAACGGTACGGCCAGGATGTCGAACATTTCCAGCGAAAGTCGGGCGACCTGCCGGGCGTGCTCGTCATCCGCAAGGCAAGAATGGGCGAAGTCGAGTGCCGCTGTACGCCAGTTCCTGCCCCCGCTGCTTTCCACGATCATCTCATGCTTTCTCAGGCCTTTCAGGATAAGACCCTCGCGGATTCCCCGTTCGTTTACCCGCAGTATGTTGGCGTCGAGAAACCGCATCAGCTCGTCGATTACCGCGACGCCGGCGACTATGATGTCGGCCCTGTCGGGGTTGAGGCCCGGTATCGATTTTCTGGCCTTAAGGTCCTTCCTGAGGAGCATGGCCAGCAGATGCACCACGTCCGAGCGGAG
The DNA here is from genome assembly GCA_035686205.1 of Geobacteraceae bacterium. Lineage (GTDB taxonomy): Bacteria > Desulfobacterota > Desulfuromonadia > Geobacterales > Geobacteraceae > CAIWTU01. The sequence continues at coordinate 15,643 of DASRZQ010000187.1, read as the reverse complement.
CACTTCGTAGCCGTGGACCGACCCGTATCCCTCGCCGCGCATGGCCATGACCATGGCGGCAATGGAAGTGATCGTCCCCCCGGAACCGACAATGCACTGGGCTTTTGCCTCTTCTCCGGCAAACGCGTCCTTCATTGCGGCGCGCGCATGCTTGAGCAGCCTGAGGAGTTCCTTGCCCTGCACCGGGTCCTGGCGGAGAAATTTCTCGGTAAGTGAAACGGCGCCGATATCGAGGGAATAGACCTCCTCGATGTGATTTCCGAGGGCGGTGACGATTTCGACGCTGCCGCCCCCGATGTCCACCATGGCATAGCGGACCCCCTCCATGTCGAAATTGTGGAGGACGCTGAGGGCCACGAGGTCGGCCTCTTCCTCGCCGGAAATAACCGACACCTCGATGCCGGTCCGGTCTTTCACCGCATTTACGAATGCCTCGCCGTTTGCCGCCCTCCTGACGGCGCTGGTGGCGACCGCTTCGATGATCTCGACGCCGCAGCCGGCCGCGATTTTCTTCATGCGTTCCAGGTTATCCAGCGCCCGTTCCCATGCGACAGACGATATGCTTCCCCCTTCGCCCAGGCTTTCGCCGAGGCGCACCGTTGCCTTTTCGTCATCGAGGACCCGGAACTTGTTGCCGCTCAACACCTCGACGACGATGCAGCGGATGGAGTTTGTCCCTATGTCGATTGCGGCCAGTCTTTTGCGTTTAGGCGTCACATTATACTCCGGACACGCTCCCCGATCTGCTCAAAGGGCGTGTTATCAAGCTTCTCCAAAAACAAACCGAAACTCTTTTCCCTTTCCCCGACGATCAGACCTGTGAGTTTTTCCTTTGTCGGCGCCGTCAGCCGGGAATTTGCAACAAGGCCGGCAAAAACGTCCAGATCATGGATCCGTCCCAGAATTTCCTGGTATTCTTTCACATGCCCGTGCAATTCCCTGTATCCGTCATTCGTGAGAGGAGAAAGCACTTCCATGCGGTAACGGTATTTCTTGACGGCGATCCGCATCCGGTGCTGCGCCGCGGCGTCGGCGGGCTGTCGGGCGGCCGGCACGAGAAGAAGCACCGGCACAAGCCTCTGGTCAATACATTCCCTTGCGAAATCTTCAATGGTCATGAACGGGTCGGCCTTGCCGGAGGGAGGATTCAGCAGATACGGCGAATGGACGGTCCCGACAAACTTCTTCCGCAACGTGTCACAGCTTATTTTGCGCAGGTCGCGTGTCAATCTTGAGCGGGCAGCTTCCCGTTTTTTTTCGAACCGGGCGATAAAGCCGGCCAGTTCCCGTTCCTGCTCCCCGTCAAGTTCTTTTGCCTCCTCCCGGAAGAAGGCTATTCCTTCGTCGATATTGCGGAGATCGCCAAGAATCTCCGTCACCCCGGCGACGTTTTTCCGGAGCCGGGTAATCCTGCCGTCGGGATAACAGGGAGCAAAGAGCGCCAGTGCTTCCCTCAGGCGGCGGGACGCCACCCGCAGGTCATGGATGTCTTCGCGGTCGAAGGTGGTGGCGACCTTTACCCAGCAGCTGAAAAAATCCGCTCCCCGCTCGGCGAGCAGGCCCCTGGCGGCCATCCACAAAGGTGTAAGTTTCAACAGGATCATTGGTTACGGGAAAATCCTTTTCAATGACTTCCGCGCTTTTTTCAGGCTTTTGCGGATATCTTCCAGTCCGGCTCCGGCCTGGATGCCCAGATGCTTTTCCGCGCGGGCAAGACCCTTTGCCGCCCTTTTCTGCTTGACACCGGCTCCGGTCGTGACCATATCAAGCGACCCGGCGATCCCGGCAATCTGTTTTTCGATCTTTTTGCCGATCCTTCCGGTGATTTCCTCCCTGAACCGCTCTCTTACGTCCGATGCGATTTCCTGGATCCTCCCGGTGAGGACGGCTGATTTTTCGCAGAGTTCCGCCAATTTCTTTTTCGGTTCCGCGGCGGCTTCCGATGCCAGTTCGGACGCCTGGGCAAGTATCCCGGAAACGGCACGCGGATTCATGCCCTTTATCTTTTTCAGTTCTTCTTCGCCGGCGGCGGCCACCTTTTCGTAGCTGTCAATCCCGGCTTCCAGGAAACGGGCGGCGAGAATTTCCCCGACCCCCCGCAAACGCAGCATTTTTTTTGCCTTTTTGTCCATTTCCGCTCCCTATAATGAATTTCAAACCAACTTCCCTTCACAGGCGGTGTCTTTTACATTCAGGTCAGGTGGCCGCCCCTGGGGATTCTTCTTTAATATTAACCGTACGTTCCCGATTTTTCAATAAAATGAAAGGTTCTACGTCCCCGGGCGGGCAATGTTTAACCTTTTTGTAACAATTCGTCCTGAACCGGGCTTATCACCCAATTTGATAAATTCTGTAATGTGTTGTCATATCGAACGTAGAGAGAAATCTCATGCAATCAGTCTGATCCTTAAGATCTCTCCCTTTGGTCGGGATGACACCGTATTTATGAAATCAAGTACCTCCTCCCGGCTCCGCCGGAGATTCCTCTAACTCGGATGTATTGAATAAAGGGCGGAACCGGTGTATGTTATCGGGCATGAAAAGCCCGCACGGCAACATCCGCAAGCTTTATGCCTTTTCCTTCCTGCAGAGGATGCTGTTCCCGATGGCGATCATCACCCTTTTCTGGAAGGACCGCATCGGCCTCAGCCTGACGCAGATCCTTGTCCTGCAAAGCATTTTTTCCATCGCCACGGTCGCGCTCGATTACCCGGCGGGCTACGTGAGTGACCGCCTCGGATACCGGGTCGCGCTCAATATCGCTTCCCTGTTCGGAATAGCCGGATGGGGGATTTACACGGTCGCCGGATCTTTTACTGAAGTGATGCTGGCCGAGATACTGCTGGGCATTTCCACGTCGTTTGTCAGCGGTTCCGACAGCGCCATGCTGTACGAAACGCTGCGAACCGAAGGCAATGAGCGGCTCTACGCAAGATACGAAGGGAGAATGAACGGATTCGCCCAGACCGGCGAGGCGCTGGGAGCGGTTTTTGCCGGGGTGCTCTATGCCGCCGCCCCGCTGCTCCCGTTCTTCCTCCAGGTCGCGGTATGGATCGCGGCGCTCTGTGTTACCCGGATGCTGGTGGAAACCCCGCGGGAAAGCGCAATTTCCGCCCGTTCCCACCTGGCGGAGGCTTTCAGGACGGCCCGTTACGCGTTCATCGACAACGGCCGGCTGCGGAACACCATCCTGCTGAATACCCTGATGGGAATCGCCTCGTTTTTCCCGGTATGGCTGATCCAGCCTTACATGCGGCAGACCGGGGTTCCCGTGGAATGGTTCGGCCCGGTGTGGACCGGGGCAAACCTGACCGTGGCCATTGGCGCAATGGCCAGTCACCGGATGCGCCACAAGCTGGGTGACGCCAGAATGGTCATCCTCTTCATCGTTCTTATTACCGCGGGTTATTTCGGCCTGGGGGTGATCGGAGGGGTGTGGGGCTTCCTGTTTTACTACCTGCTGACTCTGATGCGCGGCATGCGGGGCCCGATGTTCCTCGACCATACCCAGGTCGAGAGTCCTTCGGCGAACCGCGCGTCGGTCCTTTCGCTGCAGTCCGTTTCGTTCCGGCTTTTCTTCGCCTGCACCGGTCCGTTTGTCGGCAGACTGGCCGACCTTTCAGGTGTCCAGCGGACTTTCCACCTTCTTCTCTATGCCTTTCTCGTTGCCCTGCCGCCGTTTTCGTTCCTTTTTTTGCGGAGATCGCAAAAAAGGGAAGCCAGCCGTATATAAATATCTGAGTAATACTAATCTCCCGCAACAAATATTCCTCCCCCTTCAAGGGGAGGGAGTTTTTTATGGAAGCGGGAGATTGATTCCGATCAGATATAAATATGACAATCGTAGGGGCGACGCATGCGTCCCCCACAGCCCGTGGACGGATGTCGCTTGGGCGAGGCATCCGGCCGCCGCAGCTGATGCTGCTGCGGTGGAGGTGGCTGCCTCGCCCCTACAAAGATTTTGCCCTGCGCCTTGCACCCTGTGCCTCTTTCACGCTCATCTTCCGCCGATAAAGGCATAAACCATAAGCGCCAGCAGAAGCAGGCCGGTGAAAAGCGCCATGAAACCGAAACCCTTCACGAGGAAGTCGTATAAAATGCCGCTCGGCCTGGCGACTGCGAACTTGTCGGTCAGGCCGGCTTCTTCGTAGCGTTTCCACTGGTCGCCGCGCTCTTCATACATCTCTTTCCTCGATATCCGGCCGTTGAAGATGACGAAATCCATGGGGAATTTTTCCGGGCGTCCGTGTGTGTTGAAGAAGTGCACCGTGAAGATGAATCCCGTGGCCAGGAGAGCTTCGTCGGAATGGACGATGGTGGCGACATTGAACATCCAGCCCGGCAGAAACCGGCCGAAGAATACGGGAAACCAGAGCATCAGCCCTGACCCGCCGATGGCGAACATCCCCCAGAAAACGGCGAAAAAGTCGAATTTCTCCCAGTAGGTCCATCTCTCGAAAGCCGGTTTCGGCCCCTTGAACAGGAACCATCGGGCCATTGCGGCTACGTCCCTGATGTCACGCAGGTTGGGAAACAGGGAATCGGGCCCGAGAAGCCGCTGCAGCCAGTTTCCCGGAATATCCCTGCGGATGAAGAGAAAGTGGATTCCCATGGCAATGGCCGAGAAGAAGTAGAAAAAGGTGATCACGGCGCAGACCCTGTGGATAACGCCGGCATTTGCGGCGCCGCCGTAGAAGCCCATGAACGTGACCGCCCAGGGCTGATCACTGAACTTCAGGGGCAGACCGGTCAGGGCCAGGCCGAGGAAGCTTATAATAACGAGCATGTGCAGGAATATGTGCTTCCACCTGAACCGGCGGTACAGCCTGTTTGCGTCTGACACCGGGAGTTCGCAGTATCCGTCTTCGAGCAGCCCCAGTTTCTCCCGGTTCTCGATGAAGCCCCGGAACAGCCAGAGCAGGGTGTGGACCCAGAAAACCGCGAACGTTACCACCAAAAGCCCGGTCATGGAAGCAAGGGTCCAGAAGAGCACCGGATATTCCTTGCGGTCTCTCGGCTCCGCATGGGGGTAGTACCTGGCGAACAGCGGCGTTGCTCGGGTATGGCAGCGGCGGCAGGTTTTAACGATGTTATTGGGGTTGACGGTGGACTGCGGGTTGCTCGCCGGCAACACGAAGTGGGACGTGTGACAGTCGGCGCAACCGGCTACCCTCTCGGGGAAGCCCAGCCTGAAGTTCTTGCCGTGGTAACTGTTCTCGTAAGTCTTGACGGCGAGAGTGAAGACGCCGTTGCGCTTCATCATCTTTTCATTGCTGTGGCACTTCATGCACACCAGGGAATTGAACCGCTTGTGGAACGGAGAGTTGGGATTGCCCAAGGGCTTGATACCGTGGAGCCCGTGACAGTCGTTGCATGCCGGTGAATCCTGGTTGCCCGCCATGAGGGATTTTCCGTGGATTGATCGGACGAAAACAGACGCCTCCTTCTGGTGGCACCTCCCGCATATGCCGACCACTTTCTGCTTGTCGTTTTTCCAGGGGGTAACGGAGTGGACCCCGGTGTGGCAGTCTGTGCAGGAAACGCCCTTCGCTATGTGCACACTGTCATAGTACCTGGAGGCGACCAGTCGATGGCAGCGCTCGCACTGCACTTTGCCGGGCGCCAATTCACCCCTTGCATGCTTTTCCACGTCGGTAAGCTCCACATGGCAGCTGGTACAGGCATTTCTGCCGTGCGGGGATGCGGCGAACGCGGAGGCGGAAATACGGTCTCCGTGACAACGGAGGCAGACGGAAGGGGCGACGGCCATGCCCTGGTCGGCAAAGGCGGAAACAGCTGGAAACAACAGGGACAAAACAATGGGAGCGATTTTCATAATGATTGACATCATTGACTCCTGAATTTCTTGGGTTCGCCCTGTTGAATCGGTGTGCCGGCCGCAAAGCTGCGTCAGGCACACCAAATTATATAAGAAAATTAATGGAAAGCAACCTTGCAAAAGGCTGCGAATCGGAGCTTTGCAAAGCCGGATTCAAGGGAATGAGGCTTGAAAGCGACGACGGACGACGCGGGCCGGGGGACTTTATTTTTTGGGACGGATTTTCAATTTGGGATTGCCGTCTTCGACCGCAATGCGCAACTCAACATCCGGGCACCCGTACCTCTCCAAGGCGGCGCGTTTATGTTTTTCAACGAGCCCGATAACCATTTCCTTCGTTATCGAATTTACCGGAAGATTGCATTCCGTGCGGGCCTGGATGTATTCCCGGTAAATTGATTCCATTTCCGGGTCACACTGGTGTTGTTCTTTTTCGGACGTGGGAGCGGACGGGTCGGGTCTTGAGTGAATATCCATCTTGAACCGGTCGCGGGAATATTTTCCTTCCTCCATAAGGCGCATGGTCCTGGACCAGTATTGCCTGTAGCTTGACAGTCGCGACTTCAGCGAATTGTACCTGAACGTGAACATCGTATTGATAATGTCGCTGCCCGAATAGCTCCTGGACAGCTTTTCCACTTCTTCGAGCAACTTCAGCGGTTCCCTTTTCTCAAGGCCGAGAAAAAAGTGCTCATACTTGATGATCAGCTCGTTCAGTTTTTTTTCAAAAAGTGCAATGTCTTCGGATATTCCCACCCATGCCTCCCGAAACGGATAATATATTTCCTGTTATCATATGTAAAGGAAAAGCTTGACGAATGGACTCGTGTTTTATAGCCTTGACTTGGCGATACATGTCTGTATAAATAAAAAAGATTTCAGGAATTTGCGAATTTTGGGAGGATGCAGGATGGAGGCGACGGCAGCTGTTATTCTCGCGGCGGGCAAGGGCACGAGGATGAAATCGGACCTTGTCAAGGTTATGCATGAACTGGGCGGATGTCCCATGATCGACTATCCCGTCTCGGCCGCGCGGGATGCGGGCGCCTCCAGAATAGTAATTGTCGCGGGTCATCAATCGGAAAAAGTCAGGAAATATTTCTCGGACAGCGAAGATATTTCTTTCGCGATCCAGGAAGAACAGCTGGGAACGGGCCATGCCGTGGCATGCGCCGGGTCCGCCCTGACCGGATTCAGAGGCGGAATTCTCATCCTGTGCGGTGACGTGCCGCTTCTGCGTGCAGAAACTTTGCGGGATATGATGGACTGCCACGAAAAAAGCGGCGCGGCCATTACCGTTCTGACCGCCCGATTCGACAATCCGTACGGTTACGGAAGGGTGGTAAAAGGGGAGGATGGCTCCGTTCTGCGGATTGTCGAGGAAAAAGACGCGGAGGAAGCGGAACGGAAAATCGACGAAATCAATTCCGGCATATATTGCGTCGAATCGAAATTCCTCTTCGATGCAATTGCCCGGCTCGGCAACGACAACGCCCAGGGGGAATATTACCTGACCGATATAGTGCGGAAGGCCGCGGAGGCGGGGCTCAAGTGTCTGACGTTCCCGGTCGGCGACGCAATGGAGGTCATGGGGGTCAATGACCGGGTCCAGCTGGCGGCGGCCGGTGCGGTAGTCAGAAGCCGGATAAACCAGGCGCTGATGTATTCGGGGGTTACCATCATCGATCCGCTCAACACCTACATCGACAGGGGAGTAAGAATCGGCGCCGATACCGTTGTTTTTCCGAATGTCCACATAACAGGTCTCTCCCAAATCGGCACGAACTGCGTGATAGAACCTTCGGCTGTCATTCGGGGCTGCAAATTGGGCAACAGGGTAACTGTCAAGGCCGGCTCGGTCATGACCGATTCGGTGTTGCATGATGAAGTGTCGGTAGGTCCCATGGCCCATCTGCGGCCGGGGACCGAGCTGATGAGGCATGTGAAAATCGGCAACTTCGTGGAAACCAAGAAGGTGGTCATGGGAGAGGACTCCAAAGCCTCACATCTCACATATCTCGGCGATGCCGCCATCGGCAGGGGAGTCAACATCGGCTGCGGCACTATAACGTGCAATTATGACGGGGTGAAAAAACACCGTACGGTTATCGAGGATGAGGTATTTGTCGGAAGCGACGTCCAGCTTGTCGCCCCGGTGACCGTAGGCCGCAATTCGCTGATAGCTGCGGGCACGACTGTCACCAGGGATGTCCCGCCCGACTCGCTGGCCATTGCCAGAACTCCGCAGGTTAACAAGGAGGGATGGGTGAAAGAGCGGGCAAAAGGCAAAGGGTAAGAGGCTGAGGGCTGAAGGCTGATAGAATTGGCAGATTGATATATTGAAAAGTGACATAACAATAGCATGGGTGACAGACCGAAGGTGGAAGGCAAGAAGTACAGGATTCTACCTTTAGCCCTTTGTCTTCAGCCTTGTCAACGGAGGTTTATAATGTGCGGTATAGTCGGTTACATAGGAAATCAGGAAGCTACCCCGATAATTCTGGAAGGGCTGAGGAAGCTTGAATATCGCGGCTATGACTCCGCGGGGGTCTGTGTAATAGATGCCGGCAGGGCTGATCTCCGGCGCAGCGAGGGAAAGCTCGTGAACCTGGACAGGCTGCTGGCGAAGGTGCCGGCAACCGGAAAAATCGGCATCGGCCATACCCGCTGGGCCACCCACGGCCGCCCATCGGAGACGAATGCCCATCCCCACCAGGCCGGTTCCGTTATTGTCGTCCACAACGGGATCATCGAGAATTATCTCGAACTGAAGGGGAAACTTAAGAGTCTCGGGCGTGAATTCAAAAGCGAAACTGATACCGAGGTCATATCCCACGTAATCGATGAAAAGCTCAAGGAAACAGGCTGCTTCGAGAAGGCGGTCAGGCTGGCTCTCCAGGAGCTGAGAGGAGCTTACGCCGTCTGCATCCTGTGCGAAAATGAACCGGGTGTGCTTATTGCCGCCAAGCAGGGGTCTCCAATGGTTGTCGGCCTCGGGGCGGGTGAATTCTTCGTTGCCTCTGATATCCCCGCCATCCTTGCCCATACAAGGGAAATGGTTTTCATGGAAGACGGAGAAATGGCAGTCTTCAGCGGTGGGAACGCCGTATTCAGCACCGTCGACGGACAGCCGCTGGACAAAAAACCCCGTCATATCGACTGGTCGCCTCTGATGGCGGAAAAAGGCGGATACAAGCATTTCATGCTCAAGGAGATATTCGAGCAGCCCCGTGCGGTAAGGGACACAATTACCGGAAGGCTCATGGAAGAAGAGGGGAGCGTTTTCCTGGAGGGGCTGAAACTGAGCGATGACGAGCTTTCCCGTGTCGAGCGCATCTGCATCGTCGCCTGCGGCACGTCGTGGCATGCGGCACTTGTAGGCAAGTTCCTGATCGAGGAGCACTGCCGCATCCCCGTCGAAGTGGACATAGCATCGGAATTCCGCTACCGCAATCCGATAGTTAACGACAAAACCCTCATGATCCTCATTTCCCAGTCCGGCGAGACCGCCGACACGCTCGCGGCACTGCGGGAGGGAAAAAGGCGGGGGGCGAAAAACATTGCCGTCTGCAACGTGGTGGATTCATCCATTGCCCGTGAGTCGAACGGCGTCATTTACACCCATGCGGGCCTCGAAATAGGCGTTGCCTCGACCAAGGCATTCGTTACCCAATTGGCCGCACTCTATCTTTTCACAATAAAATTGGGGCGCACTATCGGGACTATAGACCAGGTCAAGGGGCGGTCCATGGTTGCATCGCTCATTCGCGTTCCGGCCCTGCTGGACAAGGTCCTCGAATTGAACCCACAGATGGAGAAAATTGCCCGCACGTACATGCATGCCGGTGATTTCCTCTACCTCGGCCGCGGCATAACCTATCCCATCGCCCTGGAGGGGGCGCTCAAGCTGAAGGAAATTTCCTATATCCATGCCGAAGGGTATCCGGCCGGCGAGATGAAGCACGGGCCGATCGCGCTTATCGATGAGAAAATGCCTGTGGTTGTGCTTGCGCCGCAAAGCGAAAACTACGAGAAGGTGCTTTCCAACATGGAGGAGGTCATCGCCCGCGGCGGCAGGGTTATCGCCCTTTGCACCGAAGGTGACGAGGAAATAGGGAAAAAGGCCGATGTCGTCGTGGAAATTCCGCAGGACGGCGAAGATCTGACGCCGGTTCTGCTTTCCGTTCCGATGCAGCTGCTTGCTTACCACATAGCCGTTCTCAAGGGAACTGACGTGGATCAACCGAGGAATTTGGCGAAGAGCGTCACGGTGGAGTAGTTACATAAGTTATTGAGGGACTTTTGTCGCTGTAAAATAAAGTTGTATACCGGAAAATAAAGTTATATACGGTAAAATAAAGTTATATACTGGAAAATAAAGTTATATACCAATATTTGGGATAATGTTTGTTAAAAATAAAGTTGGGAACAGAGGTCAGTGACAATCGTTTCTAAAAATGTCTTCAAGCAGTACCAACTTAACCTATATATTCGCAACGCATAGGTCGACGGTTCGATCCCGTTCATCTCCACCAATAAAAACAAGGGGTTAGGTCAAAAGATCTAGCCCCTTCGTTTTGATCTTTGCTTGGCGTGTCCCCTGGCGTGTCCTCATGTTGATCCCTATCGATTATCCATTGAGTGCACGTGCAATCTGTTTTTGCAAGATTGATATTCCTCCACATAATATCTTAATAGCACATACCGATTAACTCCTTGCGCAGTCGCGATACTTCACTTCTAAACAATAATTATTGACTGTTACTTTAGCCCCTTGATTTTGGTCTGGCTTCCCATAACTATCTAAAAATACAATAAAAAACCTTTTCTGTATATTCCGGACTATTCTGTCTGTTTCCTTGCTTTTCTTTTGTTTCTATCACAATTTTATCACACATGACAATCGGGCAAGAGTTCGAGGGTGCCGCAAACAGCCATGTGGCCGCTTCAATAATTACGTCCCTGCCTCTCATAAACGACTCCGACTAAAACTGAGTGTGCGCTCAGTTTTAGCATGGTGGCTTTACCCGGTCATTGGAAATTGAGCCAACAGACTCCGAAGTGCGGAATGACGATTTTTCGTCATTCAGGTGGAAGCAGGATTTTGGCATTATTAAGGGGACAAATCCAGACAATGGGAAGATTATTCTTTATTTAATGGTTTAGTAAGAGGCATGCAACTTCAACGCATGTCGTGTGCAGAGTCTTGGCGCGGGACCATACTTGATCCGCAGTGGTGAAAACTGTTTCCGATGACCGCGCCAATTACCGAGCCGATGATGGCGCCGGCGATGAAGTCGGAAAACCAGTGGATTGTAGCCGAGACGCCAATGCCAACATAACAAGCGTATAAAAAGGCCGTGTACCGAAGAAGCTTGTTTTCAGGATATAATTTCCAAAGCGTTACAGCCACGGCGAACGCGACGGTGGTATGTGAAGAAGGCCAACCCCAAAACATTCCGCCGCGCAGGAAGCCGAAACGAAATCCGTGGCTGTCATCTACTAGCGCATCGTGGTTCAAGAAGTGGGGAGGCGGGATCCTCCCGGTGAAAGCTTTGTAAAAGGACGAGATAGCCAGGCCCAAAATGGCGGCTTGCCCCAAGGCGAAGGCGGTGTTTCTGATTTTGAGAGCTTTTCTTGGTACGCCGATTATCAACAGGATCAACGGAACAACAACCGGCAAAATCATACCTAGCCTTACTGCAGGAAAAAGAAAAGTGCGCAGGAGCGGTATTCGGGTAAAGATAAAGTAATTCCAATCAAAATCGGAAGTTACAATGATGCACGTAAGGGCTATGGCCAATAAATGCCAAAGTAAATTATAGCCATGAAAACACCGGACGGCATTTTTTGGCAATTGGTATAAGAAACCCGCCAAAGAATCAGGAGAATAAACTCGTTTCACGATGTTTTCATAAACAAGCTTCTTGAATTCGGCGCTTTCTTCATTTCCCTGTCAGTCCTGTTTTTCTTTCAGGTGCTTTTCGTAAAGCGCGTAATTGGCTTTCAGAATTTCGGGAATCTTCAATTCGTATGGGCAACGCTCAATGCAGGTGCCGCACTCAGTGCAGAGAGGCACGCTTTCCATTGCCTTCCTACAGAATTCCACCGCAATGGGTGGAGACATCCGGCGGGCAACAGTCGGATAGCCCATGGCAGGTGTGATCATCACCCCCTGAGGACAAGGTTGACAATACTCACAGCGACGGCAGAAGATCTTGCCCAGTTCGCTGCGATAGTTTTCCATCATCGCGATGTCCTGCTCGTCAATGATATTGGGCCGGGAGTAAATGGAAACAATCTCGTCCACTTGGTCAATGGATTGAAAGCCGGGGATCGGTATCACGCCTGAGTGATTCCGGAGATATTTAAAGGCGACCTCAGCATTGTCAATCGCGCCGCCGGCGAAAGGCTTCATGGAGATAAAACCCAGCCCCGCCTCCCGAGTCGCACCGAGAAGCTCGTCCTTTGCCCCCTCCTCGATGAGGTTGAAGGGGAATTGGACCGTATCGAAAAGGCCGCTCCGCACCATCTTGAGCGCCATCTGAAGACTGTGCGACGTGACGCCAACATATCTGACTTTGCCGGCGGCTTTAGCCTTCATGACAGCCTCAAGCGCCCCAGCCGGCCCCGACACCTCATGCCAGTCCTCCTCCTGCGCGACCTGGTGCAGTTGATAGACATCGAGATAATCGGTCTTCAACATCCGGAGACTGTTTTCAAGGTGCCCCATCGCTTCTTCCTCCCTGCGCTGTAACGTCTTGGAGGCAAGCACAACATTGTCACGCATGCCGGCAAATGCGACCCCGATCTTCTCTTCGCTGTCGCGATACGCGTTCGCCGTATCGAAAAAGGTTATTCCCCGCTCGAAAGCATGCCTAAGCACCTTTACCGCGTCATCTTTGGAAAGCCGGATTATGGGGATGCACCCGAATCCGAATTCCGAAACCGTCAAATCCGTTCTTCCAAGTTTCACATATCTCATAAGCATCTCCTTGGAGGAAAAATTTAGATATTGATCTATGGATGGTAAATCACATCACCACTTTCGGATACATAAACGCGCTCAAAAGGGAGATGAGGAAGGCGACGATAAGCAGTATCAGTATATCAAAGGGCAAGCTGGACAAGTTCCCTGAAACGATGAGCGCCCTCAACCCGTCCACCATATAGCTCAGCGGATTTACCTTGGCTACCAGCTGAAGCCATTCAGGCATTATGCCGATCGGATAAATGGCGTTGGAAGCGAAGAAAAGCGGCAATGTTATGACCTGTCCTATTCCCATGAACCGCTCGCGGGTTTTGACTATCGAAGCGATAATCATGGAAAGTCCCGTAAAGAACGAAGCTCCAAGCATGACAATGACGATGACACCCAGGACCGACATGAGCGTCAGATTGAGATTGATCCGCAGCATGAAAGCAAACAGAAAAATTATCACCGCCTGTGTCAACCCGCGAACGCCGGCCGACGCCATTTTCCCCCAGACCAGCGCCAGGCGCGGCGTCGGCGTGACGAGAATCTTCTGCAGGATTCCGGTATCCCGTTCCCAAATGATCGATAATCCGTAAAAGATGGCCACGAAGACGACTGACTGCGTGAGAATTCCGGGGGTGATAAACTGAAGATACGTATAACCGCCCGTCGGTATGGCTCTTACCTTACTGAGCGCCTCTCCGAAAATGCCCAGCCACAGTATGGGCTGGACAGCTCGGGTGATAAGCTCCGTCGGATCATGCAGAAGCTTGACCACTTCCATTTTGGCCATGACATGCGACTTGGTGATGGTTTGGAACACGTAGTCCGTCATATGTTCACCCCAATTTTCTTTCGGTCGTTCTAGCTCTCCAGATATCCCGAAGATTACCTTTTTCCAGAAACAATCCGCCTCCGGTGAAGAAGATGAACGCATCGTCGAGGGTGGCGCCGATCTTGCCCGTCTTTTCCTTGAGTTCGGCCGCAGTGCCGATGGTGGCCAACTTTCCGAGATTCATTATGGCGATCCGGTCACTCACTTCATCCGCTTCTTCCATGTAGTGCGTAGTGAAAAAGATCGTGGTCTTGAACGTGTCGCACAGCTCAACCAGATACTTCCATACATCCTGCCTCCCGATCGGATCAAGTCCAGCGGTGGGTTCGTCCAGAAAGAGAACGCGGGGGTAGTGGAGTATGGCTTGGCCTATTTCCAGCTTCCTGACCATGCCGCCCGAGAAATTCCTTACCATGGTGTTTGAAAATTTCTCGAGTTTAAGAAAAGAGAGGACCTCTTGAACCCTTGATTTTCTTTCTTTTCGCGGAACATCGTACAGGGAAGCCATAAGCATCATGTTTTCATAAGCAGTCAGCGCCCCGTCCACCGAAATCATTTGCGGGACGTAACCGATCGATTTCCGCACTTCTGCCGGATTTTCGATGAAACTAAAGCCATTAATTATCCCATCGCCGCTGGTCGGCGAAAGGAGAGTGATCAATATCTTTATCGTAGTTGTTTTCCCCGCGCCGTTCGGACCGAGAAACGCAAAAATCTCACCTTCTTTCACGCTGAAAGTCACTGAGTCGACTGCAACAAAGTCACCGAATTTCTTGGTAAGATTTTCAACTGCGATAATGGTCATCGATTGAGCGCTATATTTTCAGACATTTGGTTGTCACAACAGACCCGACATAATTTTATCAAACAGAAAACCGCCCTTGAAGGTGGCGGTTTTTGACTATTCTCGTTGCAGAGAAGTGACATACGCCATGCCGGCTTTTCTTTTTTATTGGAGTAGCCGATTGTTCTAACTGAATTTAATATCTTCATCGAATTGTCCTGCTTTCAGGCTTTGATTTCAGGCGGACGAACTGTCATGACAGGGCAAAGAGCCTTTCTAACAACTTTTTCAGCAGTACTCCCGAATAGAAAGCGATCAACTCCAACACGCCCATGGGTTCCTATGACGATTAGATCAACTTTTTCCGTGTCGGCTTTATTCAGTATCTCTATATCCGGTATTCCGGAAACGATAAACTGCTCGTAATTGTCATATCCTTTTATCTTTTTTATGCAAAATTCATCCATCATCTTTTCAGCGCTCTTTTTTATTTCCTGCTCGATTGTTTCAAATGAAATGTGTGGCACATAAAAACCGCGCAGGTCAATTGGCTGGTTGATGACATGCAAAATGATGAGTTTGGCATTGAACTCTTTTGCCAGTATCAGGGCATAGTCAAATGCACATTCGGAAAATTCCGTCAAATCAGTGGCAAAAAGAATTTTGTTGAATTTTTTCAAAGCAAGCCTCCGATAGCGATATTTAAGGATTCATGCTCCAAATCAGCGCAAAGAACAAACCTACTACCACAAAGATAACTATCAATTTCAGAATCGCAAATAAGGTATTAAGTATTTTATTCATGCCTGAGCTATAACCTCTGTTATCATCGGTGGAGAGTGAGTTGTTTTATTTTTCCGCCGCTACACAGCCGAAATTGGCCACTGTTCTCCGATTCATCTGACGGCCTTCTCTTGTGCTATTATCGGCGATTGGCCTAGTCATCCCATAGCCTTTTGCTGCGAGTCGTGACTCGTTAATTCCGTATTTTTCTGCCAGCATATTAACGACACTTTCCGCACGCCTTTGGGAAAGCCTTAGATTATATTTCGCACTACCCACATCATCGGTATGACCTTCAATGATCCCTCTGACCTGTGGATATTCTTTCATGAAATTGGCAACTCTTTCGACTTCCCCGAAATACTCGGGTTTGATGACCGCCTTGTTTGTATCAAATTCGATATTCAGGGTCATGCACACTTTCTC
>DASRZQ010000186.1:0-18075 GCA_035686205.1 Geobacteraceae bacterium | reverse complement strand
ATTAAACATTCATACAAAGTGTCCCATAGATGCCGAATTTTGCATGAAGATGGAACAGGAAGTTTTTGTTTTGACTGCATGTGCACCCCCACCTAGAAGTCCATTTTATGCCTATTCCCGCCTTTCAAAGCAACTTCGCTATATTTTGAAAAAATAACGGTTAGCAAATGTAATGCCATTTATGTAACAGATTTTATTATCCAGTAGCTTCATTGAAATTTTACATTCTGGATATTTCAGACAGGCAAACTTTCTGTTACATTTCCTATGGGTGACTGTTGATGCTAGGCAGTTCTGAAAAAGGTAAGAACGAGACGGTAGGAATCATCAATGTGCGGGTACTGTATCGAAATAACGGCCCAGAGGAAAGCGTGAAGGCGTCACGGATTCAGTTAATACTTATCATTCGCCGTCACATTGACGCCCCTTTTGTCCAGCATCGTTTGCAGACACCTCAGAGCCCTCAAGTTCCCCTGCCGCGCCGATTTAGCCAGCCACTGGATGGCCTTGCGGTTGTCCGTTCCCGCACTCGCAAATAATACATGAAGGGCATTTTGCCGTCATCCGGACAACGGCATGTAACGGCCGAAAGATACATTGACAGACCAATGCCGGTTCTGTTAAACAAGGTTGCAAATGCCAGATTTTCCATTATTGATGGCGAAAGGCCAAATATGAACGGAAAGCTGATTTTCAAGGTTGTAATATTGTGCGCAACTCTGCTCTCTTTTACGGGCGCGGGCGTTGCGGGGGAAAACAGCGGAGCCGCGAAGAAGGATTTTCTGTGGAAGGCGCAGTCAAAAAACGGCGCTGTCTTTATCTTCGGTTCCATCCACTTGGCAAAACCCGAGTTTTATCCCCTTCCTCCGGTGGTGGAGAAGAGTTTCAACGGATCGGACGCGCTTGCGCTTGAAGCGGATCCCGCCCAGGAGGCGGACCCGGAACTGCAGAAAAGAATGCTCCATGCGGCGTTGTACGCCGGCGGCGACACGCTGAAGCAGCACCTTTCGAAGGAAACCTACGACCTTGCCGCCGCGGAAATGAAAGAAATCGGCCTTCCGATCGAGCAGCTGGACAGGGTCAAACCGTGGTTCCTCGCGCTTACATTCGAAATCCTGGAGCTCCAGCGCCTCGGATACGACCCCAAATACGGAATTGACAGGTATTTTGCCGGGAAAGCGCGGGGGAAGAAAAAGATTGTCGAGCTGGAGTCTTTCGATTATCAACTGCGCCTGTTGAACGGATTCACCGACAGGGAACAGGAACTCTTCCTCCTTTATACCATCCGGGACATGAAAACCATGGGCAGGGACCTCGACCTGCTGATAAACGCGTGGCGGACCGGCGACGCAAAAGTCATGGAATCGCTCGTGACGCAAACCGTCAACGAATCTCCGGAACTTCTGCCTGTTTTCGAAAAGCTTTTCTACCGGAGAAACCATGAAATGGCCGACAAGATCGCCGGGTTTCTCAAATCGGGCAATACATATTTCGTAGTCGTGGGAGCGGCTCATCTGACCGGCAGGCAGGGTATCATAGAATTGCTGCGGGCAAAAGGCTGCAAGGTGGAACAGATGTGACGGCGCCGGTCGGGAAGAGCTTTTCCGTTAACAACGCTGACGGTTCGCGTCCCCATTGCCCATTTACGGAAAGGCTTTCAGTTTCCCCGCGAACCTGAGTGATCCGGCCAGGCAGACAACCGCGCAAAGAAGCAGGGTGAACGGAACGCCGATACCGCTCGCCATCCCTCCCGCCAGAAGATTGCCGAATGGCGCCATTCCCAGGAAGGCCATATTGAAAAGGCTCATCACCCTCCCCCTTTTGTCCTCATCCACTATCGTCTGGAGTATTGTATTTCCCGAAGCAACCTGAACCACAAGTCCCAATCCCGCGGCAAAAAGGCAGATCATTGACAACGACAGGGTCTTCGACAGGGAAAAGGCGACAATTCCCAGGAAATAAATGATCGCGGCCCCATAAACGATCTTGCCCAGCCCCTGCGCGTTCCTGCGCGACGCAAGAAACAGGGTCCCCGCAAAGGCCCCCATCCCCGATGAAGCCATCAGGAACCCGAGCGTCTGAGGCCCTCCCCCGAGGATATCCCTTGCGAAAACAGGCATCAGCACTATGTAAGGCATTCCCGCCAGGCTGACCAGTCCGACCAGCAACAGTACGTTTTTAATCGGTACGGAGGCAAAGGCATAGTCCAGCCCTTCGAAAAGTTCCCTCAATACCGGACTCCCCGGGAGTCTCTTTTCCCTCGGCCGGATCTTCATCGCCAGCAGGGCGACTATTACCGCAAGGAAACTGACGGCATTCAGGATAAAGCAAATGCCCTCACCGTATGAGCCGATGAGCAGGCCGGCGACCGCAGGACCGGCAAGTCGCGCGCCGTGGAACATGGACGAATTGAGGGCGATCGCGTTGCCGATGTCATCCCTGTTGTCGACCATGTCGACCACAAAAGAATGGCGCGCCGGAATATCGAATGCGTTCACCGTGCCGAGAACAAAACTGAGAGCGATGATATGCCAGACGCGGACCTCTCCCGTGATAACCAGGGCTGCCATCGCCGTGGCCTGCAACATGGCAAACACCTGGGTCCAGAGCAGGAGCCGGCGCCGCTCCACCCTGTCAGCGAAAACGCCGGCAACGGGGGTCAGCAGGAATGAAGGAATCTGGCCGGCAAAGCCCGTCAGGCCTAACAGCAGGGCGGAGCCGGACAAGCGGTACACCAGCCAGCTCATGGCGGTATGCTGCATCCAGGTGCCGAACAACGAAAGGCCCTGGCCGGTAAAGTACAGACGGTAATTCCTGTACCTGAAAGCCCTCAGCACCAACCGCAGGGTTATCCTTCCTTCTCCCAGGTCTTTCGCGAGTTCCATTTGCGCCGCCCCGTATCCCGATTCACCGCTCATGAAACAACGGTATCCGGAAACAAGAGCCGTGTCAAGCCGGGGAGGATGGCAGCCGTTTCGGTCCGCTGCCGCTTCTGTAAAGGCTGGCGAGCGAACCGGATGCAATCGCGGATGCCGCAGGATTCGGTAAATGGGAGTCGTTATTTGAAATTATTCTAATACCTGTTATCGTTAATTACCTGTGGACATAAATATTTTTCAGGTCTGCCGCAGCATAATCGCGAACAAAACAGTGATTTAATTAAATTCACCAGTCTATGTATAAAATTTATTTCAGGTTTTTTGCTTAATATCACTATTTAACATGTTACAGCTTTACGAATAAATAAAAGGACAAGCCGTGAATCAGAAGCTTTTTCGGGCAAGGTTATTTGAACTCATACCTTTTGCCTCCGCCGGTTTCACCGCGGCACTGGGGCTTCTGGTTATTGCGGGGTGGATCTGTCATTTGCCGCTGATTATCCAGATCGACCGGTCACTTGTCTCCATGCAGTTCAACACCGCTCTCTGCTTTCTGCTCTTCGGGACGGGTTTCCTCTCGCTGCTCTCGGGCAAACGCGCTATCGCGCGGGTGGCGGGGGCACTGGTAACGGTTATTGCTTTCCTTACATTTTTGGAATATGTCCTCGGCACCGGTCTGGGAATTGACCAATTATTAATGAAAGCATATATCACCGTCAAAACGCCCAAACCCGGCCGCATGGCGCCGAATACGTCAATAGGCTTCACCCTCTCCGGCATTTTCCTCCTCTTTGCAAGCCTGAGAGCATGGACAAAACGCACCGGCATGTGCGCCGGAGTCGCGGGAGCACTGATTTCCGGTTTTGGAGTGATTGCATTGTGGGGCTATCTCAGCGGAGCCCCCGAGGCATACACCTGGTCCGGAATGAAAGCGATGGCCGTGCACACCGCAGTGGGGCTTACGGTCCTCGGTTCGGGTGTTATCGCGCATGCCCTGCAACGCGCGGATTCCGAATGGCTCCCGATTATCGCCGGCATCGGCGGCCTGTTCATTACACTGCTTCTGGCGCAGGCCATGATAATGCGGGAAAACGTCTTTTCCTCCTCTTCAATCCGCTCGACGATTGATATCGCTATCCTGGTTCTGGTTTTCGTTGTATTTCTGCTTCTTTCCCTGGCGCTTTATTTTGCCTTGAAGGCCGGCCGGAACGCCCGGAAAATATTTTTTTACAGCAAAAAGCTGGAGAATGAAATCTCCGAACGCCAGCTGATTGAAGAAGAGCTGGCCTCGGCCGAAGCCAAATACCGCACGCTTATCGAGAATATCCCGGCGATCACCTACATAGCCGCGCTTGATGACTCAAGCAGTACCCACTTCATAAGCCCGCAGGTCGAAGATATACTCGGCTACACCCAGGCTGAATGGATGGCCGACCCCGATTTGTGGCGAAAACTGCTTTATCCCGAAGACCTTGACCGGGTCATGGAGGAGGTCGATTCCTGCCGCAATAACCTGCTTCCTTTCGATTCCGAATATCGAATGATCGCAAAAAACGGAACAGTCGTATGGTTACACGACAAAGCTCTTTTCGTAAAGGACGAGGAGGGCAACCCTCTGTTCCTTCACGGTTTCATGCAGGATATTACCATGAGCAGGAAGGCGGAGAACGATCTGCTGGAACAGCTCCACTTCCAGCAGTCACTCATTGATGCCATACCGGCCTGGATTTACTGCAAGGACACGAGCGGCAGATATTTCGGCTGCAACACAGCCATGTCCGAATTTCTGGGGATTCCCAAGGAAAAAATAATCGGCGCCAGAGTTCATGATATTTTCGAAAAAGAAAGCGCCGCAATGCACCATGCGGTGGATGAAATCCTGTTGCGCTCACCCGGCATGCAAACCTATGAATCACGTGCAAGGCAAATAAACGGCGAATGGCGCGACCTTGTCTTCTACAAGGCAACCTTCAACAGAAAGGACGGTCAGCTCGGCGGAATCGTGGCCGTTACTCTGGATATAACGGAACTCAAAAAGGCCCTCATGGCGCTCCAGGAAAGCCAGCGCGCCCTGGCGACCCTCATGGGAAACCTGCCCGGGATGGCCTACCGCTGTGGGAATGACCGCGACTGGACCATGGAGTTCGTCAGCGACGGGTGCTTGGGACTCACCGGATACGGTCCGGAGGATCTCATCAATAACGGCAGGACATCCTACGGGCAAATAATTCATCCCGATGACCGGGCTTCCGTATGGGATGAGGTGCAGTCCGCTGTGCGGGAAAAAAGGAATTACGAACTAAGCTACCGGATAATTACCGACAGCGGGGACCTGAAATGGGTTTGGGAGAAGGGAAGTGGAGTCTACTCTTCCGATGGCGGGCTGATTGCCCTGGAGGGTTTCATCATCGACGTGACCGAGCACAAGAACCTGGAGTTACAGCTTCGCCACGCCCAGAAAATGGAGGCCATCGGGGTTCTGAGCGGCGGCATCGCCCACGATTTCAACAACATCATAAATGTCATCATGGGTTTTGCGTCGCTGATGGAAACGGAAATGGAAAAACAGAGCCCCATGTATGCATATCTGCATCAGATACTCACCGCGGCCGAACGCGCATCCAAGCTGACGAAATCACTGCTTGCCTTCGGCAGAAAACAGGCCATGGAACTCAGGCCGATAGACCTGAACGAAATATTGGCCAGAATGCGGAAACTGCTTCAGATATTGGTAAGGGAAGATACCGAGCTGAAAATATCCGTTTCGGACGAGGAACTGTTCGTAATGGCGGACTCGGGGCAGATGGAACAGGTCCTGGTGAATCTTACTACTAACGCCATTGACGCCATGCGGTTCGGAGGCACTCTTTCCATCGGCACCATGCCGGTTGAGCTGGATCGCGATTACATAAGCAGGCACGGTTACGGCAAACCCGGCCGCTATGCCCTTCTTGCGCTGTGCGATACGGGCACCGGGATGGACGAGGCGACCCGGCAGAAAATTTTCGAACCGTTTTTCACCACCAAGGAGGTAGGCAAGGGCACGGGCCTGGGTCTGTCGATTATTTACGGCATCATCAAACAGCACAATGGATACATCACCTGTTTCAGCGAACCCGGCAAGGGCACGACATTCGAGATATACCTGCCGCTGATCGCCGGAAAACCCTTAACGGACGGGATATCGGCCGAACCCGCCATGCCCCGCTCGGGCACGGAAACCATTCTGCTGGCGGAAGACGACCACCAGTTGCGGGAACTGACAAAAAACGTGCTGGAGGGTTACGGCTACACGGTAATCGAAGCGGAGGACGGTGAAAACGCGGTTGAAAAATTCGCGGAAAACATGGAAAAAATACAGCTGAGCATTCTTGACGTAATCATGCCGCGAAAAAACGGCAAAGAGGTATATGAAGAGATATTCAGGATCAGGCCCGACAGCAAGGTCATTTTTACCAGCGGCTACCCGGAGGATATTTTTGACAGGGATGAGATTTTAGGCATGGGCCTCGATTTTATCGCCAAGCCAGTGCTGCCGAGCGACCTGCTGAAGAAGATCAGGGAGGTGCTGGATGGAAACGGGAACCGGAACCTGTAATTCCGGGATTGAGAACACGTTAGATACGGCATGAACCGCGGGCCGGACAACGTCGGCAGGCGGGAGGCCGCATTCGGGTCCGGAACGACCGACTGCGACCCGGCCTCTTATACGCGGGAAGGAAAATCAGCGGAGGTAACGGAATGTCAAACGGAGAGAATATACTCGTCGTCGACGACGACTGCCAGAACCTGGATATGATAAGTCTTCTTCTGAGCCGCTCGGGTTATCGTGTCACGACCTGCGACAATGTATCAAATGCACTTGAGGCAATGCGGGACGGCCGGATCGACGCGGTATTGACGGACATAAAAATGCCCAGCGTCACCGGGCTGGATTTTCTGGACATAGTCCACAGGGTCGAACCGGAAGTGCCGGTAATCCTGATGACCGCCTACGCCGACCTGGAAACGGCCGTCGAAGCGATAAAAAAGGGAGCTTTCGATTTCCTGATCAAGCCGTACAAGCCCGAGCAGCTTTTCCATTCCATGGGCAAGGCAATAAAGCACAGAAAACTTCTGGAGCTGGAAAAGAACTACACGCGCACGCTTAAGGAAACCGTCGACAAAAGAACACGGGAGCTGTCCGAAGCGCTGTCGAAGGTGAATGAAGTGTTGCGGCAGGTAAAAGACGCAGGCAGGGAAATGATACTCCGACTGATGGCGGCCGCGGAATACAGGGATGATCTCACGGGAACCCACATCAGGCGGATCGGCCTTTATTCCAGAAAACTCGCCGAAGATATGGGGATGCCCGCGGATTTCGTCGAAACAATAGCCTACGCAAGCAGCATGCACGACATAGGCAAGATTGCCATCTCCGACAGTATACTTCTGAAGCCCGAACCGCTCACACCGGAAGAATTCGAGATCATGAAGAGTCACACCATTGTGGGCAACAGGATCCTGTACGGATCGACACACGAAAGCATCCAGATGGCAGAACGCATTGCCATCGCGCACCACGAAAGATGGGACGGCACCGGGTACCCCTTCGGTCTCAAAGGCGAAGATATTCCGGTCGAGGGGAGGATCGTCATACTGGTCGACCAGTATGACGCCCTGAGGAGCAAACGCCCGTACAAGCCGGCGCTGGATCATGAAAGAACTTGCGAAATCATCCGGTGCGGCGACGGAAGAACCCTGCCCGGGCATTTCGACCCTGAGGTCCTGCTTGCCTTCAAAAAGTCGGCGCCCGCGTTTGACGGGATCTTTTCAACCATGCCCGACTCTGCTTCCCGCTGAGTGAGGTTTCCCCGAATGTCGTGCCTCTCCGGCAAAAGCCCTAGAACATGAACCGGCGCATCTGTATATTGAGCAGAATGGCAGCCCCGACCATCGAGGTAATCATCGACGTGCCGCCGTAGGAGAATAACGGGAGAGGCACTCCCACAACCGGGAAAATCCCTATTACCATGCCTATATTGATCATGATGTGCCAGAAAAGCATGGCCGTGACGCCCACCGCCAGCAGTTTCCCGAACCTGTCATTGCACTTCTTCGCCACGTTCAGTCCCCAGAATATCAGTGAAAAGTACAGAACCATGACGACCAGGCAGCCCGCGAAACCCCACTCCTCGGAAAATACCGAGAATGCGAAATCGGTATGCTGCTCGGGCAGAAAATGCAGCTGCGACTGGGTCCCCTGCATGAACCCCTTGCCCAGAAACCCTCCGGAGCCGACCGCGATCTTGCTCTGGATGATGTGGTATCCGCTTCCCAGCGGGTCCCTTTCCGGATCGAGGAAATTGAGGAGGCGTTCCTTCTGGTAATCGCGAAGATGGAAATGCCATGCGAGAAAAAACGCGGGTATTGCCCCCAGGACAATGGAAACGAGCGTAGAGAGCCGAATCCCGACAAACATCAGGATTGATGAAGCAACGAGGAATACCAGCATTGCCGTGCCCAGGTCCGGTTGTTTCATGATCAGGAGCACGGGACCGATAATTATCAGGAAGGGATACAGCAGGTCCCTGAAGCCGAGACCGGTCAATTCGGCCTTTTCGGTAAAATAGCGGGCAAAAACCATGACTATGACGATCTTCATCAGCTCGGAGGGCTGGAAACTGAAAAAACCGAGATTCAGCCAGCGGGTCGCTCCCATGGAACTCCTGCCGACCACCAGGACGACCACCAGCAGGAACATCAGGACACCGTACGCCCACCAGGACAGGTCCTCCAGAATATGATAATCGAAGCTGCAAAGGGTTACGATCAGGAAAATCCCTCCGATCACCCAGTATATCTGTTTTGCGTAATAGGGAATGCCGGTAGTGTGATAAGACGCTGTTGCGCTGGCGATATTGACTACGCCTATCCCTGCGATCAGAAGCACCAGGAGGAGAAACCCCCAGTCGAAATGCGTGAACAGTCTCCTGTCAATCATTCATCAATCCCTCGTTTTGTTCCGTTTGTCCTGGCTCCTGGGGAGCTGCCCCGGAATCGGAAGTTCCGGCTTCTTCCGCGGAAGAATTTTCATTTTTGACGGGCACCGGTTTCTTGATTACTCCCTTTTCCTCAAAGTATTGCCGGAGGATTTTGGCGGCGATGGGGGCGGCGGACGACCCGCCGTGCAGACCATGCTCTACGACGACGGCAACGGCCACCTCAGGTTTTTCATATGGGGCGAAAGCCACGAAAAGCGCGTGGTCCCTGTACTGGTAGGGAAGATATCCTGATTTGCCGCGAAGTTTGACCACCTGGGACGTGCCGGTCTTGCCCGCCACCTTGACCTCGTAAAGGCGCGCCATGCCGCCGGTTCCGCCCGGTTCGTTGACCACCTCGAACAAGCCCTGCTTGACAAGGCGGTAACTGGAAGACTTTATCCCGTTCGACCGGGTTATGATTTCCGGCTGGAATTCCTTGATCACCCTGCCTTCCGGATCCAGGACACGCTTGACGAGATGGGGCCTGTAGATCGTTCCCTCGTTCGCCACCGTCGCTATCATTGAGGCCAGCTGAATGGGGGTAGCCAGCACATAACCCTGGCCGATCGCGCAGGATATCGTTTCCCCCCGCAGCCATTTGGTCTTGTATCTCTTCTCCTTCCATTCCGTTGAAGGAATCATTCCCGCCTTTTCATGCTCCAGTCCTATTCCCGTCGGAGAGCCAAGACCGAGCTTTTTGGCGTAATATGCGATCCTGTCGATCCCCAGCCGGTCGCCGAGCTTGTAAAAATATACATCGCAGGATTCACGCAGGGCCTTGCGCAGGTTGACCGAACCGTGTCCCCTCTTGTTCCAGCATTTGAAGGTCGTGTTGCCCAGGCTGAAAGAGCCGTTGCAGGATACCGTGCTCCCCTCATCGACCAGCCCCTCTTCAAGGCCGGCAAGCGCGGTGACGATTTTGAAGGTGGAACCCGGCGGATACTGGCCTTTCAGCGCCTTGTTTTCCAGGGGATGACGCGTATCGGCAACGTACTCCTTCCACTGCTTCGGGGACAATCCTTCCGCGAAAAGCGCCGGGTCGAAATCCGGCTTGCTTACAAAGGTAAGTATCTCGCCGCTGTTCACATCCATGGCCACGGCCGCGCCGGCCTGGTCGCCGAACGCCTCTTCGGCTTTTTTCTGCATGTCCAGGTCGATGGTCAGAACCAGGCTTTCGCCCACGGTCGGGAGCTCTTCGCTGACGGTTTTCAATACCCTTCCCAACGCGTCAACTTCAAGCTGGCGGCCGCCGTCGGAGCCGTGCAGCTCCTTTTCCCAGCTCCGTTCTATGCCGCTTTTGCCGATGTAGTCGCCGGGGTTGTATTCACTGTACTGATCGCTGTCCATCTCCTTTTCGGACATTTCCCCCAGATATCCCAAAAGGTGCGACGCAAGCACCCCGTTCGGATAATCCCGCACCGGATGCATCTGTATATCGACCCCGGGAAGACTGAGCTGGTTTTCCTCGATAATTTCCAGCTGATCGCGGGTGATACCGGACGCCAGAATGACGGGGAAATATTTTGCACGGCCTTTGCCCTTTTCCCATTTTTCCATAAGTTCGGCGCGGTCCACGCCCAGGAAGCGCGACAGTCGCTCAATAATGAGATTTTTGTCCTTAATTTCCTGCGGAATCACGGTAACGCTGAAAGAGGGGCGGTTGCCGACAAGCACCTTGCCGTTTCTGTCAAAGACGGTTCCGCGTGAGGCAGCCACGGGAACCGTGCGAAGACGGTTGCTCTCGGACAGGTCCTGGTAGCTGCCGGTTTTTAATACCTGCAAGTAAAGAAGCCGCATGAGAAGGAGAAAGAACATGGCCGCGACAACCACGGAAAGCCAGAACAGATTTCCGTTCGACCCGGAATTATCCCTGACGTAGCTGATCTCTTTCATACTAAATCCTCTCTTTTCCGGAGAGGAAAGATTTTGAAGGACAGGAAAGCAACGAACGCATTTATAAAACCCTGTGTGAACACATTTGAGAGTATGGTCGAATAGAGTCCCGGAGCAATGAAGAAAACCGTGAGAAGCGCCAGGCTGGCAAGCCCGTTGATTACGGTCATGAGGAAAACCGCCAGGACCATGACGGAACGGCTGTCGGTATACAACCGGTGCGAAACCGCCTTCAGGATAATAAAGATGAGCAGGTACGAAAAGGCGTTCAGACCGAAGTATATGCCGCTGAGGGAATCCTGGACGAGACCGAGCAGAAGTGCGCAGACCCCCCCCCACCGGGAGTCTTCCATGAAACTCAAATAAACTATGAACATAATCATCAGGTTTGGTTTGAAAGAATCAGGGAAATGTGTAGGGAAAAACGCAACCTGGAGAATAAGGGACAAAATGATGAAAAACAGAACCTTGATACGGGCTGTCATTGGTCTTCTTCACTTTTCCGCGAGACCACCAGGACCTCTTCCAGTCTCGGGATATAAACGAACGGGCGGATGTCGACTATCTGGAAAATTCCGTATGTTCCCTTTCTGACCATTGTGACTTCGCCAATGGGAAGCCCCTTCGGAAACACTCCGCCGATGCCGGAGGTGAGGACCACGTCCCCGATCCGCACATCCTCTCCGCGTACGGAGAACTCAAGGGAACACATGTACCCCCCCTTGCCCTTGACGACGCCCCTGGCCCTGGAACGCTGGATGACCGCCGAAATGTCACTGGCATGGTCGGTAAGCAAAAGCACCCTGGAACTGTTGCCGGCGGCCTTGACCACGCGCCCCACCACCCCGGCCGAAGCGACGACCGGCATGTTCTCCCTGATGCCGTCCTTGCTGCCGCGGTCCAGGGTAATGGTCTTGAACCAGGGTGAATTGTCTTCCCCGATTACCCTTGCCGCGATGGAAGGATCCTGAAGGGTCTCTTTCAAACCGATGAGCTTTTTCAGCCTTTCATCTTCGAGTGCGGCCTCCCGCCTTTCGATCAGCCTTCGATTCAGTATTTTGACTGTCTCATGCAGTTTTTTGTTCTCCTTTTCCACGCCGACCAGGTACAGGTAATCGTCCCAGATCGAGGTGAAAAAATCGTCGACGCGGGATACGGTCCCGGTGATAGGGGAAGATACTGAAATAACAGCCTTTTCGAAAGTGTTGGTTTTTTCCTTGTTCCTCAGGTTCATGGAATAGAAAATCAGGGCCGCAAACAGAGCTGCGCCTGCAAGTAATCTCAACCTGTATTTGTTTATAAAATCCAGCATGTTGCGCTCCGGTTGTCCGGAAATTTCATCATGTATAAACAGGCAAGGGGAGGCAAAACCTCCCCTCCGTAAAACATTTCATATTTGTCTTCGGTCGAGCCTAAACGACCCGGCAGGTGGGTTCATCAACGGGACTTTGATCCCGTCCTTCCCCATAACAGGTTTAGTGGTCAATTTCCCTGTCCCTTCCGATTTCGTTAAATACCCGGACCAGATAATCACGGTATCCCGATTTGGGCGTATCGCAAATCACTTTTTCCATGGCCGCGGAATCGATAAACCCCATGCGCATGGCGATCTCTTCGAGACAGGCTATTTTCAGCCCCTGCCGCGCCTCGAGAGTGCCGATGAAATGGCTTGCCTCCAGAAGACTCTGATGCGTGCCGGTATCGAGCCAGGCTATCCCCCTCCCCAGCTTTTCGACCGTCAATTCACCCCTGCGCAGATATTCGAGATTGACATCGGTGATTTCCAGTTCGCCGCGAGCCGACGGTTTCAGCTTTCTGGTTATCTCTACCACATTGTTATCGTACAGGTATAACCCCGGAACCGCGTAGTTGGTTTTCGGCCGTGCCGGCTTCTCCTCGATGTTGAACGCCCTGCCGCTCTCGTCGAATTCCACGACACCGTAGCGCTCTGGGTCATTCACGTAGTAGCCGAAAATCCTTGCGCCCGACCGGAAATTCCCGATGATGGAGTCGAGGCCGACCTTGCCGTAGAATATATTGTCGCCGAGAATGAGACACACATAATCGTCGCCGATAAACTCTTCCCCCACGAGGAATGCCTGGGCAATCCCCTTGGGCTCCGGCTGGACGCGGTAACTGAGCCGTATGCCCCATCTCGATCCGTCCCCCAGCAGGGCTTCGAAACGGGGGGTATCGTGCGGAGTGGAGATGATCAGGATATTTTTCAGGCCGGCGGTCATGAGAGTGGCGAGGGGGTAATAAATCATCGGCTTGTCGTAAACCGGCTGCAATTGCTTGCTCGCCACCAGATTGAGCGGATACAGCCTGCTGCCGGAGCCGCCCGCCAGGATGATACCCTTCTTTATTCCCGTATCACGTCTATTCATCCGTTTTTCCTGAGAAATTCGTTAATTCGCCGCATGATAAACATTTGCTTTTTATCATAGTAAAAGCAGCCCAGTCAAATCAAATAAAATCAGTCAGGAGACAAAAGGCAAAGTGCGCAAGAGGTCGCGAGTTTTGGCCGGAAACAAAAACAATCCGAATCCCTCAGCCCTCAGCCTTTAATCCTTTGTCTCCGGGTTTTCCCAGGCAATGCCGCCAACGATGGCCCTGACCGCCTCGGGAAGACTCCCGAAGCGCGGTACTCCCTCAGGCACCCTGGCCGACTCGTCCCGGCCGTGCCCGGTGGTTACGAACACGGGCCGGCATCCGGCCCTGACGGCGGCTTCCACGTCGCTCGCATGGTCACCGATCATGTACGAGGAGGCCAGGTCTATCGAGAAGTCTTTCGCCGCTTCCATGAGCATGCCCGGATGGGGTTTCCGGCACCCGCAGGCCATCGAATACCCCTGCTCCTCCCCCTCCGGGTGATGCGGGCATATGTAGTATGCATCGACGGCGGCCCCATGCTTCGCCAGTTCGGCATCCATATGCCGGTGCAGCGTGTGGACCGCCCCCAGGGGATAATACCCCCTGGCCACCCCCGACTGGTTGGTTACCACGATTACGAGAAAACCCGCATCCCTGAGCAGCCTCACCGCCTGAGGCACGCCCGGAATGAATTCGAAATCCTCGATTTTGTGGACATAACCCTTTTCGACGTTTATGGTCCCGTCGCGGTCCAGGAAAACCGCCCTGTTTTTCCCTTCCGCCATCCGCCCTTTGTCATGCGCCCGATTAACCATAATTCTGCAGTATCTTCTCGATGATATTCGTGGTGGACCTGCCGTCGACGAACTCGACCAGTTCCACCTTTCCGCCGTAAGATTCCACGAGATCCTTGCCGACAACGGTCTCCGGGGTATAATCGCCCCCCTTCACCAGCACCGAGGGCTTGAGGGCCTCCAGCAGCCTTATCGGCGTATCCTCGTCGAAAATGACCACGTAATCGATGCAGTCCAGTGCCGCCAGGATATGCGCCCTCTCCTTCTGGCCGATGAGGGGACGCTTTTCGCCTTTCAGCCGTTTGACCGAATCGTCGCTGTTGAGTCCGAGTACCAGAAGGTCCCCGTATTTCCTCGCCTTCTGAAGATATCTGACGTGGCCGACATGGAGCAGGTCGAAACAGCCGTTGGTGAAAACGACCTTTTTGCCCCGTTTTTTCTCCTCCTCGATGACGGATACAAGCACGTCGAGGTTCTTGATTTTCACATCGCTGTCCAGATGTTCATGCCCGATGGAGCCGATGATTTCGCCGGGAGATACCGTCGAAGTGCCCACCTTGCCCACCGCGATGCCAGCCGCCACGTTGGCAAGGCGCGCCGATTCGGCGAAGCCGTACCCGCAGGCAAGGCCGAGGCCGAGGGTCGCCATCACCGTATCTCCCGCGCCGGTCACGTCGTACACCTCCCGCGCGACAGTGGGAATATGCGTGACCGAGCCGTCCCGCAGGTAAAGCGACATGCCCTCCGCACTCCTCGTTATGAGAAGGGCCTCGTATTCGCCCGCCGCCAGAAGGGACGCGGCGGCCTCATTGAGGCTCCTTTCGTCGGAGATGGCTACCCGGGAAGCGATTTCGGCCTCTTTCCGGTTCGGCGTCAGGAGCGTGGCGCCCCGGTACTTGGAATAATTATTTCCCTTGGGATCGACAACAACCGGGATGCCGAGGCGTTTTCCGGCATCGATAACGGCCGAGAGAATCCCTTGGGTCAAGACCCCTTTCAGGTAATCGGAAACCAGGATGACATTCCATTCATTTCCGTGTTCCCGCAAAAATTGCAGAATCCTCTCCTCAAATTCGGGGTGAACGTCATCCCTGGATTCCCGGTCGATGCGGACAATCTGCTGGTTGGCCGCAAGAACACGGGTTTTCTTGCTCGTGGTGCGCATCGGATCTTCGAAAACACCTTCCACGTCAATGCCTTTGCCGGTAAAGGCCCGTCTCAGAATATCCCCGTTCTCGTCGCCTCCGATTACACTGCACACCGAAACCAGGCAACCGAGCGCCAGGAGATTGTTGGCAACGTTTCCCGCGCCTCCGAGCCTCAGGTCCTCGCGGTTCACCGCCACCACCTGGACGGGGGCCTCGGGAGATATGCGCTCGGCCTTTCCCCACAGGTATTCGTCCAGCATCAGGTCTCCGATGACCAGGGCTTTGATATTTTTCGCCGTGTTAAAAAGGGATTCTGCGTCCTTGCGATCCATGGGAACTCCGTGAAATTCAGATCCGTTTCATTCTGTCCAGAATGCCCGCCGCCAGCAGGGGAAGCATTATTTCATGATGGCCTGTTATGGTATATCCGCGCCCCTTGCCGGAAGTGGGCCGTTTCACCACATTCTGCAACGGCCGGTAATGCTGCTGCATGTCGAAATTGGCGGTCGTGAAATTGTCCACGTGGTAACCGAGGTTCTGCACTATGGACAGCGCCTTGAGGAAAACCTCCGGCAGCAGCACGGCGCTGCCTATATTGAGGTAAACGCCCCCGTCGCCCAGCCGGGAAACCACCGACGCGAAGATTCTGAAATCCGTGTAGGATGCCTGGCCGATAACCGCGCCGTCCGCCTCCGGATGCTGATGGATGATATCGGTGCCCAGCGCCACATGGACGGTTATCGGAATGTCCCGTTCCACGCACGATGCGATCAGGCTGTATTCCCTGTTGGGATTTTCGTTTTCGATGATGAAGCGTCCCACCGACTCCCCGTACCCCAAACCTTCAGCGACGCCTTTTTTCAGCGCCCGGTTGATGTCGCGGCCGGTCTCCTCGGCCATTCCGAACCTGCCGTAATGAAGCACGGCGCCTACGTCTTCGCTGGTTTCGCCGATAAGGGATATTTCATAGTCGTGGACGGAGACAGCCCCGTTCACCGCGAACGCGGTAATGGCGCCTGCCTCGATGAGATTTTTCAGAACCGGCTGAAGACCGCATTTGATGACGTGGGCGCCCATGGCGATTACCACCGGCTTGTCATTGGCCCTTGCCTCGACGACCGCGTCGATCACCCGGTTCAGATCATGGGAGCCGAGCTGATCGGGGAGCGAGGAAATAAGCTCCGAGACCGTCATGCCGGGTTTCACGCCTGCGGCGAAATGCTTTTTCAGAATGACCTTGTTCTGCCTCTCGGACAGGGGATATGTCTTTACTCCTGCCAGATCGATGGGTTCGTATTTCATCTGGACACCTCTCTCCGTGAACATGTTGCCGCCCGTTCCTCATGACCGGCCTGAGGCTGGCGGCCGATGACCGTTTCAGACGCCGGCAAAAAGCCTTTTTTCCACCAGGTCGCAAATGATGTGGATCATCATGATATGCCCTTCCTGGATTCGCGGGGTATCCTTGCTGGGGACCGTGAGGTCGATATCGACAATGTCCCTTATGGTTCCTCCGTCTTTTCCCAGCAGCCCCACTGTCCGGCAACCCATCTGCCGCGCGAGGGACAATGCGGAATAAACGTTTTCCGAATTGCCGCTGGTGGAGATGCCGACAACCACGTCTCCTTCCGCGGCGAGCGCTTCGACCTGGCGGCGGAATACGGCGTCGAACCCGTAATCGTTTCCGATTGCCGTAAGTATCGAAGTGTCGGTCGAAAGGGCCATGGCGGGTAGGCCCCGCCTATCCATGAGAAAGCGCCCGACGATTTCAGCGGCAAAATGCTGAGCGTCGGCCGCCGATCCGCCGTTGCCCATGAGCAGGAGCTTTTTCCCGTTCTGGAGCGCCTTGCCGATCATTTCCGCCGTGCGGGAAATACCTCCGGAAAGCGTTTCTTCAATGGCCTGGACGACCTCCCGATGGGCTTTCATGTGACTTCGTATCTCGTCAAGCATCAGGACCTCCCGGTAAATTATTCGCCTCTGTCGGGCTGTCGCCGTCAACCCGGCAAAGCTGGCAGGCATGTTGTTCGTCAAAAGAAATCATTTTCAGGCCGGGAATGCTTTTTCGCAGGCGGGAAAGCGCCCTGTCCGCCGAACCGGAAGCGAAAAGGGACGGGAGGCGTACGACCGTTATATTCTTGTGCAGGAAATCGTACCCATTCCTGACTATTTCCCTGCATGTCCCGCGATGTGCGAGCACTACATAACTGCGGCCGAGGCGGGCGCCGTACAGCATGACTTCGAATTGCCGCTTCAGGTTCGCGGAAGCGGATTTCCCGGACATATCGACACAAAACGATTGTTTCTCTCCCCAGCGGGCAACGAATTTTGTCATGCTTTCCCTGATTCTCTCCTCACGCCTGGCGGGAGAGCCGAGCTGAGCATCCCCCATATGAGCAACCGTCGCGCCGGACACGTTGACAGTAATAAACCCTTCATCCCAGGCACGCCGCGAGTAGTCTTTCAGACACCATTCGCCGCCGTCCATGTTTTCTTCAAAACCGCCTATCTTGTCGTAAAGGGTTTTCCGGACCATGAGAGCGGCGAATGACCCATGAGAAACCTCAATCGATCGGACCTGTGGATGCTTCTTTCCCTCTGGATGCCGGTTCTCCTTCAGGCAAAAGTCCGGGACCGCCAGCCCGATCTCGGGACGGTTCGCGGCGATGTCCAGCATCGGTCCAAGCCAGCCCTTTCCGACCACCGTCGAATTATCCACCAGCACGGCAAAGGGAGCTTCCGCCCTGGCCAGCCCCATGTTGACGACCGCAACCGACTCAATTGCCCTGTTATTGCGAAACAGGAGGGCCCTCTCGCCAAGCGCTTCCGCGAACTCGTGCATGAGAACCTCTGTTTCCCTTTCACTGGCATTGTCAATGAGTATGAAACGGGCTTCGGGAGTATGCTTAACCAGTTCCGTCAGACAAAGGCGGGTCTTTTCCGGTTTGTTCCAGACAGGAACAAT
>DASRZQ010000185.1:0-32254 GCA_035686205.1 Geobacteraceae bacterium | reverse complement strand
GCGAATTTTTCCTCGCTTATCCAGACGTATTTGCCGTATTTGAGTACGAGGGGCCGGCCCAGGTGACGGGCTGCGAAGTAGTTGATATAGGCACCGACAAGGCTGCCTAAGGTTCCGCAGATGATTGCCAGAGCCATGTTCATGTGTCCCATTTGAGCATTATATCCGGCAAAAGGCATCACAAGCTCGCTCGGAATCGGGATGACCGAACTCTCCATGGCCATGAGGATGAAAATGCCGGGGTATCCCATGTCACGAATGGTAATAACGAGCCATCCTAAAATTTCTTGCATGATCAGGTCTCCGGAATTTGAATTTTAAGCGTCATTTTATACGGTTTGCCTGGAAAAGGCCATGAAAACATGGTGTAAAAATTGGAAGTTCACAGGATGCAAAGCAGGAATAATGGAAAACAAATACTTAAACAGGATGGACAGGATAAGCAGGAGAAAAACCATTGCATTGAACAGGTAAATGTTTTCTCAGTTACGGCGTCATCTCGACCCAATGGAGATATCTTGAGTATCAGGCTGTCTTCAGAAGATTTCTTGCAGTGTTCGAAATGACAAATTACTTGACCGTACTTGTGTAATTGAAGCTCAGGGGCCTTTATCCTGCATCTCCTGTCCGTCCTGTTAATCCCGATTTTATCGCTTAACGACAAAACGGAAAGAATAAAATTTGAATTTCCTCGAAAAAATAAAAAACGAAGTCCTCGTAGCCGACGGCGCGATCGGCACCATGCTCTACGGCAAAGGGGTAAGCCTGGACGCCAATTTCGAGCACCTCAACCTTGTCCGTCCGGAAATTGTCCTTGAGCTGCACTCGGAATATATCGCCGCCGGGTCCCGGATGATCGAAACAAACACCTTCGGCGCCAACCGGTTAAAACTCGGGGCGATCGGGCTGGACAGGAAGACCCGCGACATCAACCGGCAGGGCGCGGCCATCGCCCGCCGCGCGGCCGTCGGAACGGGCGTTTTCATCGCCGGGTCCGTGGGCCCGCTGATCCGGGTGAAGGGCGAACAGGAGGAACTCCCGGAACAGGAGATGCTCGACATTTACCGGGAGCAGACGCTTGCCCTCGCGGAGGGTGGCGTCGACCTTTTCATACTTGAAACCTTTTCCGAGCTGAACCAGATCAGGTCGGCCCTGGCGGCTGCAAGGGAAACCGGATTGCCGGTCATCGCCTGCATGGCCTTCATGGAAAAGGGGCGCACGCCGGGCGGGGCGGATGCCGAACTGGTCGCCCGCGAACTGGCCGCTGCGGGCGCAGACGTAATCGGCGCCAACTGCGGGTCGGGTACCCTGGAGATGTCCGGCAACATCGGCCGCATGGCCTCGGCAACCGAACGCCCCCTGGCGGCATTTCCCAACAGCGGCTTCCCGGAATACATGGAAGGACGCTACATTTACCGGGCCACGCCGGAATACTTCGCAGACAAGGCACTGGAGACGGTCCGGGCGGGCGCGAACATAGTCGGCGGCTGCTGCGGGACCACCCCGGAACACATCAGGAGGCTGGCCGCGAAGCTACAGGGGATCCGTCCGGCGGCAAGAGTGAAAAAACCCGAGCCGCGTGTTATTTCCGTGATAAGGGAGACCGCCGTCAGTGAGGAAGGTTTTCTGTCCGGTTGGGGGAAAAGGAAAATCGTCACCGTCGAACTCGATCCGCCCAAGGGCCTCGATTGCGGCAATATCCTCACCGGATGCGCTGCTCTTAAGGACGCGGGGGCGGACGCCATAAACCTGGCGGAAAACCCCCTGGCCCGCGTCAGGATGGGCAACATGGCCCTGGCCTCACTCATCCAGCGCGAGGTCGGCATCGAAGTCATCGTCCACGTCACCTGCCGCGACCGCAATCTGATAGGCATGCAGTCGGACCTGATGGGTGCGAGCCTGCTCGGAATCCGCTCCATCCTGGCCGTCACGGGAGACCCCGCCAGCATAGGCGAACAGGCGGGGGCCACTTCCGTGTTCGACCTGCACTCGGTCAGCCTCATCAGGCTGCTTCGGGACCTGAACTCGGGTATAAACGGCCTCGGAGCCCCCATCGACCGGGGAACCGGTTTCACCATAGGGGCGGCGTTCAACCCGAACACCTCGAAAATGGAAGCACAGGTGGCGCGGCTGGAGAAAAAAATCGCCAACGGGGCACAATTCGTGCAGACACAGCCGGTTTACAACATCAGTGACCTCGGGGAAATGCTCGAACGGACAAAACACCTGCGCATCCCTGTTCTGCCCGGCATCCTGCCGCTGGTGAGCGAGCGCAACACCGAATTCCTTCACAACGAAGTCCCCGGAATCGTAATCCCCGACGAAATCCGGTCGAGGATGCGCGGCAGGGAAAAGGAAGACGGGGTCAGGGAAGGCCTGGCGATTGCAAGAGAATTTATTGCCGCGGCGACGGGACTTGTCGGCGGTTTCTACATAATCCCGCCGTTCGGAAAATACCGGGTGGCGGCGGAGCTTGTTCGATTTATCAGGGGGGAATAATTTCAACATTTTCGAGAAAGGAAACTGTTTTTATGACTAAACGAATCATGATTTTGCTTCTGATCCTCATCGCCACCGGCGCCTGCGCTAAAATTCAATCAATGAACGCAATGAACGATTTTGAATCGAGCTCCAAACAATACAACCAGATGCTGCGCTGGCACGATCTGAATATGGCCGGCCTGACATTCGTCGATGATTCGATAAAAGACGTATACGCCAAGAGGGCAAAGGCCGCAAAAGGCGTCAACATAGCGGACTTCAGGGTATTATTCCAGGAATGCAGCCCGGAAAAGAAAACCGCCAGGGTGGTAGTCGAGATCGACTATTACATTCCTCCCTCGGTAACGGTCAAAACTTTAGAAGACGACCAGAAATGGGAGTACGTTGTAGTGAACGAAAGCAAAATCTGGAAGCTGAAAACCCCGCTGCCGGAGTTCAAATAGGCGCGGATGAAATGAACGTTTTGCCTTGCCGCAAGCAACAGGGGAAGCCCGAAAGAGTTTCTCCCGGATACTGACTGCTGACTACTGTATTCCGGGCAGGAGTTTTCAAAAGGGACAAGCATCCATAACCGAAG
The DNA here is from genome assembly GCA_035686205.1 of Geobacteraceae bacterium. Classification (GTDB taxonomy): domain Bacteria; phylum Desulfobacterota; class Desulfuromonadia; order Geobacterales; family Geobacteraceae; genus CAIWTU01. Next base: position 29,175 of record DASRZQ010000185.1, on the reverse strand, counting down.
CTCAAGGCATAATCCCGATGCTCCCTCAACAAATGGGATAGACCCCTTCGGCGAGTTCCATACAGAAACTGCTGATCTCCGAAAATTCCCGTTCCATGATCCCTTCCGCCTTCTTAGCCATCTCTGACGTTTTTCTCCCCTTCTCAGGGAGGATCTGCACCGAAGCCACCAGCGGACGGTCGATCGGCGTCCCTATCCTGCTCAGAAGAAGTACGTAGACTTCCTTTACGCCTTCAACTCCCTGGTGTATTTCCCTCGCGATCTTGTGGGCAAGGACATTGTAGATCTTGCCCACATGACTGACCGGGTTCTTGCCGGCCGCCGCCTCGGTACCCATCGGCCTGTTCATGGAGATCAGACCGTTGACCCTGTTGCCGCGTCCAACCTGCCCCGAATCCGCGTCCTCCGCCGAAGTGCCGGTCAGTGTCAGATAAATGCCCCCCAACCCCCGCCCCTTTTGGTCAAGGGTGTTGTAATGGACGCCGATCCTGCGGAACATGCCGAAATCCGCCAGGAACTCGCGCATGGCCAGGAAAACCGCTTCCTTTTTCGCGAAATAATCAGATTCCGATTCCACGTATTTCGAAATGAGGGGCATGGCCACCGTCAGGTCAAGGTCATTCCCCCTTCGCAGCCCCATGACCTTGATATCTTCGCCCGTTTCGGGAAAACGTTTCTTGAACTCCCTCGAATTCAGATGTCTTTCCAGGTGGAGAACTACCGTTTCCGTAGGGCTCAGCGGATAATACCCCACCGCGGCGGAAGTGTCGTTGGCGCCCGCGACCTGTCCCGGCCTGAGAAAAAGGTCCGTGAGCTCATCCGACCCGGGAGCGAGCGCAACCCTGTAGACGACATGCCGGTCCGGGTCGACTAATCGCAGGTTCTGCCTTATCCAGTCCCTTGCAGCATCGACAGCGATCTCGGCAACGGGGATTTCCCTTCCCGAGTATCTGAATGTCGCCCTGTCGCCTATGGTCAGCTCCATGGGCCTGACGAATTTTCCTCCGCCATATTTCTTCTCGACGCTGCCGGCAGCGAGCAGTCCCTTGTCGGCGTTGTGATGCAGGACCACGCCGAATTCCCTCAGGTATTCCCGCGACAGGGCAACGGAAACGGCATCCATGAGACAATCGCAGATGAAGTCCGGATGTCCGGTTCCTTTCCGCTCGACGATTTCCACCTTCTGCTCCAGTACGGACTTGCCCTTGAACCGTTCGATGACTATCATTCAGGTTCCCCGCGCTTGCTTTTTTATTTATTGTATCATACAAAAGCCCGCGGATGAGACAGCCGGCAAACTTGATGGATCGCGGAAAGTCATAATCCACAATTATCCCAATAACGGCAGTTAACCACGAATGACACGAATAAACACGAATTCTTTTAAACCTTTATTCTGTTGTACGTTACCATCAAATTGGTGGGTACTTTTAGTTCTAAAAAGTCTTTGTATTCGTGCTAATTCGTGAAATTCGTGGTTAAAATGCTTTTTTCAGGATTATTAGTCTAGTGATTTCAGTTTGTCAGAGACACCCTTGATGCCCGCTTTGTGCCGCCCCGAAACCAAGGCGGCCGGGCGTGCGGGCACGGTCGCGTGCATCGTGATTTTTGCGAATGCATCACTCCTAATAAGATTGAGCAGATACAAAAAACGCTCCCGACGGAAATCCGAAGGGAGCGTTTTTTGAAGATAAGCAAAGAAAGAATATGCGCCCGTGCTAGCGGAGCGGAGTCATGGTCATGATCTTCCTGGCGAGTTCGGGATACTTGGCAATAAAACGCAATTCGTCGCTGGTCAAAGGTTTTTGTGTATGAACGTTGGCGTAGCGCACGAGTTCGAGGATGTCGCTCGCCTCCTTGTCGCTGTGGAACTCGATTTCCATTTTGCCGTAAACATTTCGGAAACCCTTGATGCCGCTGTATTCTCCTACGGTAATCTCCCTGCCGGTCTCGATAATTTCCGCCTCGCCCCTGCCGAGCTCTTCGTAGTCGTAGAGCTCATAATTGCGCCTGTCCTTGAGCGCCCCGTCCGCATGGATACCGGATTCATGGGCGAACGCATTGGCGCCGACGCCTACCTGGTTGATGGGGATGGGCACGCCGAAAGCATACGACGCATACTTCGCTATCTTCCAGGCCATTTTCAGGTTTACCCTCTCGTCCAGGACATATTTGCCTTCCAGGCCGCTGGCCTTCTTGATGGCCAGGATGCAGGAAACCAGGTCGGCGTTGCCGGCCCGCTCGCCCATGCAGTTGATGGCCGTGTTTATGTACGCGTCCACCCCCCCGTCGACCGCTCCCTGGGCCCCGGCAACCGAACAGGCGACGGCGAGTCCCAGGTCGTTGTGGCAGTGCAGCTCGATGGGAATCTTCACCTCCTCGGCCAGCATCCTGATGCGGCGGTATATGGTGAGCGGGTCGTCATAACCGAGAGTGTCGCAATAACGGAACGTCGTGGCGCCGGCTTCCTTCGCCCTCATGGCGAAGCGGACCAGATACTCGTCTTCGGTCCTGGAGGCGTCCTCCGCGTTGACGCCGACGGTTTCCGCCCCGAGTTTTTTTGCCAGTTCCACCATCTTCCCCATATTGTCGAGAAGATTCGGAAGCGACGGGTTCTCTTCGGGAAGACGGACTATTCGGCCCGAGAATTTGCCCTGGGTCATCTGCAGCGACGTGGAAATGGACAGGTTTACATGCTTCAGCCTGGTGGAGGTAAACGCATCCGTTATCTCCTCCGCGCGCATGGGGCACCACCCGCTCAGCCTGATCGGGTTCAGGACCCCCATTTCGGCAAGCTCGAGATTGGCGCTTATGTAGTTTTTCTCATGGTGGGTGTAAGGAAATCCGAATTCGCTGCGGAATATCCCCATATCGTTCAGGTAGAGGTTGATTATCGTCTTTTCGAGCTTTGCCAGGCCGAGCCTGGAAGTCTGCACACCGTCACGGTTGGTAACGTCAACGATATAGATTTTCGGCATTTGATACACCTCCTGATATAAGTATTCTCGGCTGTTTTTTACAGGTCCTTTATCACAAAGAAAAATTTTTAGAAATAGTGAAATGTATACAGGATAGAAGTGAGAGAGTCTAAATTCAAATGACCATAAAGGCAAGAAAAAATTGAAATTTACGGAAATAATTCCCCATTGGCGATTCTTCAATTATCCGGTTCCCCTGGTGCTTTAACCAGAGGTGGAGAATTCGTCTTCCGGGGAACGGGATTTAAGATGCCGGCAACTACACGACGGATCATGCATTCCCGTGCAACCGCGCCAGAAATTCCCTGATTCTTTCCGCGTTTTTCCCAAGGTCGCTTCTCCCCACCCGCGATTCCGAGCGGATGTCGATAATGCTCCGCTGCCCGGCGGGGGTAACCCTTACCACTATATCGTCAGTGAAACCGAACCAGAAGGTCGTATCCGTCGCCTCCATGCGCAAATCCTTTTTGTCGTCGCTGACGATGTCCCAGCCCATCCGGCGCGCGGAAGCGAGTGCCTGGTCATAGGCCTGATCAGCAGGGACGTTGAGGACCAGCGGCTTTATGTCGGGGTATGCCTGCAGCTGTTTTATGGCGACTTCCGCGCCTCCGTAGACGGCCGGATTCGTGGCTCCCGCGCGTAAAGGCAGCAATGCGGCGAATTGGGGCGGATTGTTGATGTCGGTGGTAATATCATGGATCGGCGGCAAAGTGCGGGCCTTGATCCACATGTTGCCAAGGGTGACGATTACCGCCAGGCCGACCGCAACACCGGGCAACGCGACAGCCAGTCGTTTCAGTCTCTTCTTTCCACCGAAAACGACTCCCGCTGCCGCCAGGGGGACCGCTACAATACCACCATACGCGGCATAACGCAGGATATCGAAACCTGTCCTGAAATTCCAGAGTCCCAGACGACTTCCGAATCCCGCCGTCATGGCCGAAAGACCGGCAAGCACTCCGATGACGGAACCGGAAAAAGCGAGGACAAAAAACATGTTGAACCTGCTTTTTTCAGCCTCCTTTTTTTCCTCCACGGTTTATTCCTCCTCGACTTTGAGATTTACCGCCTCACTCGGCCACCGCGATCCTGTTGACAACTTCTCCGACCCTGAACACATACCATGCGTCGGCCTCGGCCATCACTTTTTCCAGCGGCTTGGGCACCAGACCTTCCAGCGTCACCTTGTAGCTGCTGCAGGTCACCCTGATCTGGCCGGCATTGACGAAAGGATCTTTCTCCAGGACAAGCCTTACCGCATCGGCCACTTCGCCGTCGTTGTCCTCTTCGGGAGGTACAACTTCCAGGCCGTTCACCACGTCCCTGCTCCCGGGGACCCACCAGGCAAGCACCCCGGCCAGGCGCATGTGGGATAGGCTGCCGACCCGTCCGTTCAGCGTCACCACGCCGTCCGAAACCTCGATCTCCATGATTCCGTCCGGTTCCCCCGGCGTCTCCCGAAAAGTCTCCCAGGATTCCTTCACTAGTGCCCTGATGACATATCCCTGAAAAGCGGGCTCCTGCAGAAGCGCGTCGCACACGTGATCGCGTATTGCCCCGTCTTCCATGGGTTCCGCCCGGACGACCCGCAACCTGTCCACGATGCCGGAAACTCCCGGCACCGCGGCCGCAAGCTCCAGGCTCAGTTTCTTGGCCGCAATGGTGCAGGCTTCGCCTTCCAGCGTAATAATTCCCCCGTCATATTCAACCCGAACCGGGTAATGATGCAGATCGACGCGCGGTTCCCTTTCCAGCGCGGACAGTATAACCTTGACTATGCTTTCCCGAGCCGTCATGCCCGTCTCCTCCTTTCGCGGTCCTGTTGGAATTGACGCTATTATTATAACAGCTCCCGGCAACTTTTCCTTCCCGGGAACAAGCACAAAGGCCGTTGATTGCATTCAACGGCCTTTGTGCTTCATACATTTTTTGCCGGATTTATCGTCAAGCAAAAGCTTGCCGAATACCGCCATCATATACTCGGAAATATATCAATGAAATGTTGTCATTTCGAACAAAGTGAGAAATCTTCCGGGTTTCGCCGCTTCCAAAAAGATCTCTCCCTCAGGTCGAGATGACAGCATTTTATGAATTCATGTACTAACCGTCCCCCTCGCTGACCGGTCTGAACAGATTCCTGTGCGATCCGCACTTGGGGCATTCCCAGTGCGGAGGCAAATCCCGGAAAGAAATCCCCGCTTTTACACCATGCCTGTCATCACCCTCATCAGGATCGTAAATATAATGACATAGCATACATTTCCAGCACTGTTTTTCCCACCCCGGCATAAATCCATTCCTTTCAGTCGCATTATTTTCCCTGCCGGAGAAAATCACCGGCTTCGGATTCGAATCGCACAACCGCGCAAAAACCGTTTTCCCAACCTCAAATAACCGGGGCGAACATCATCCGCCAGGGCGCCCTGTTCAGTGCAGCTCCCGGCCCGTCGTCGTCATCACCAGTTTCCCGTGCTTGACTCCCTTAACCCTGATCAGTTCGTCGGCGATCTTTTTGACTTCGCGGGCCTTGCCGCGCACAACCAGCACTTCCAGGCAATTGTGGGCATCAAGGTGGACGTGCAGCGCCGAAATCACCTTGTCATGATGCGCATGCTGCTGCTCCGTGAGCTTGTCCGACAGGTCCCTGACGTGGTGATCATAGACGAGGGTGACGGTGCCGACCGTCTCCTCGTCGCCCGCCTCCCACTTGAGTTCGACAAGGGAGGCACGGATCAGGTCGCGAATCGCTTCCGAACGGTTCATGTACCCTTTCTTTTCAATGAGACCGTCAAAGCTTTCCAGCAGTTTGTCGTCAATTGAAACGCCGAATCTGATCGTTTCAGACATATTTTCTCCTTTTAGTAATCTCTCACTGCATATAGGTTTGAGTTTAAAATCGCTTTAACAAAAATATTAGAAGTGAAAGAGACAAGCGGTCCGGCCAATTATAATGATTTTCCATTTACATGCAAGTAACTCCGCTTGTCAATAAAGAAGAATCACTCCTCACGAAAGCGGCCGTGAATTATATTACGGAAGGCGCAAAGACCGCAAAAAAACAAAACCCGCCTGAATCCATGTGCATGAAACCTTCACCCGTTTGGAATGCCACGGTCTCGGCATTATCTGTCGGACCATAACCACGGCAAAATTCACCTGAAAAAGCAGGAAGAAAACAGCTTTTGAAAGGATAAACCGGCATTTTGCCCGGACAAACATAAGCAAAAAGCCCGGAGTTTTACTCCGGGCTTTTTTTACTCGGTGTTACGTCGGGACTCTTTCTTCTAATCCGTCGGTAGGAATTTGTCTGGCTTCGATTACATGCTCCTTGCGGGACCATGCAACCGGGTGTCTGTTTCATTCCTCCTTTTTCAAGGGGTTTTTACGCCCTTGGCGGATGAAGTGTGAACAGCCTATTCAGCGTCGTCTCACGTAACACCTTTCGATTCTTTTCAGAGAGCGGGTCATTCCCGATTCAATTTAATAATACCCCTTTTCGCCCTTCCTGTCAAAGGGATTGAGGCACCGCCAGGCCAAAGGGCCACGCGGGAAAAAACCGGATTCATGTTTTATTCCTTGATGAGTCGGCCGCAACTGTGATATTTGAAACAGAGCCGTCACATCCCGTGGTTTCAAATGGAGAGTTTATTTCAAGGAAGGAATTCCCGGTGGAAAAAAGACGTTTTAGTCGTGTCAGTTTCGCGGAGAAAAGCATTATCGAATTCCAGGGATCTTCCTTCGAAGTGGATATTTTGAACATTTCGCTGAAAGGAGCGCTGGTTCAGTTGGGGGGGGAATTCAACTGCCGGCGGGGCGACAACTGGAAGCTCTCATTTCACCTGGGAAATTCGGACATCATATTGGAATTCATGGCCGTGGTGGTGCACACTTCCGGCATTCAGGCCGGAGTCAAATTCCTGGAAACCGACCTGAACACCATGATCCACCTGCGCAACCTGATGGAGGTGAGGACCATGGACCCGGAAAAGGTGAGGGGCGAGCTCGATTTCCTGATTGAAACCAACGAGTAGGCGAACCTCAGCCCGAGGGGAAATTTGTTTTCCCCGGATCAGCCGCATATCTCCCGCAGTGCTTCAACAAGCCTCGCGTTTTCCTCTCCTTTTCTGACCGCCACGCGGAAAAACCTGCCGTCCAGCCCCCTGAAATTCGAGCAATCCCTGATGAGAATAAGCCGTTTCATGAGCTTTTCCCGCAGCTCCGCCGCCCCATTGGCCCCCGCGGTTTTCACCAGCAGGTAATTGGCCGCGGACGGAAACGGCAGCAGGCTTCCGATGCCCGCCAGTCCGGCCGCCAGAATTGCCTTTTCGGTTTCGACGTATTGCAGTGTGCGCCGGATGTATCCCGAATTGCCGAGAGAAACGACACCGGCAACCTGTGCGGGGGTATTGACGCTCCATGGACCACGGAAGGATTCCAGTCTCCGTACGATATCGGGTGAAGCCATGGCGTAGCCGATCCGCAAGCCCGGAACCGCAAAGAACTTGGTCATGGAGCGAAGAACCATCCCCCGCCCGCCCTCCGTTACCAGATATTTTCCGGAGCCCTCTTCGCAGAAGTCCATGAACGCCTCGTCCAGTACGGGCAACGCGTCAGCCGCCCGGCAAAGATCGAGTATTGTCTCGATAACGGACAAAGGGACAAGAGCTCCGGAGGGATTTCCCGGATTGCATATGAAAACGACGTCATACCCCGCGGCCAGCTTCCTTTCAAACTCCTCCAGGGGAAAGCAAAAGCCGTCTTCGGCATCGAGTATCAGGTAATCGACTTCCATTCCGGCACTCGACAGTGCCTTGGCGTATTCCGAGAAGGCGGGGGCCACGACGAGCCCCCTCACCCCCCCGGTCAGCCTGGGGACAAGGTAGATGAGCTCGGTCGAGCCGTTGGCAACCATTACTCGCGCTGAGTCCACATTGTGATAACGGGCCAGGGCCTCCCGAAGTTCCGCACAGTAACTGTCGGGATAGTGCAGCACCCTGTCGAAAGCGGCGCAGACAGCCTCCCTCACACCATCGGCAAGCCCCAGCGGGTTTATGCTGGCGGAAAAATCGATGATGTCCTCGGGCGAAACGCCTATGGCGCGCGCCACGGAGAAAATATTTCCACCATGGTCGAAATTTCCGGTCATTGGCCCCCTCCCGCTCTCCTGCTTTCCGAACTCCGCAAAACCAGTTCCATGTCTTCCAGCTTCCTGATCCTGTCGCGGATTTCGGCGGCCTTTTCGAATTCCAGCTTCTTGGCCGCGGCCAGCATTTCCTTGCGCAGTTTCTTCACCATGCCGGGAATCTTTTCAGGCGGCACGTATTCCTCCGCAGCCTCCGCCGCGACCGGAATACTGTAATAATCCTTCTCCTCGATCGATTCCAGTATGGTGCGGATCCCTTTTTTCACGGTTTTCGGGGTGATATTGTGCTTTTCGTTGAACTCCGTCTGCAGCTTTCGTCTTCGGGCCGTCTCATCCATGCATGCCTGCATCGAGCCGGTCACCCTGTCCGCATACATGATCACCCTGCCGGCCACGTTACGGGCGGCCCGCCCGCACGTCTGGATCAGCGAACGCTCCGAGCGGAGAAAACCCTCCTTGTCCGCGTCAAGAATCGCCACCAGCGAAACCTCCGGGATATCCAGCCCTTCGCGCAGCAGGTTGATGCCGATGAGGACGTCGAACACGCCGAGCCGGAGGTCCCTGATTATCTGCATCCGCTCGATGGTGTTGATGTCCGAGTGGAGGTATTTGACCTTCAGCCCGAGGTCCCGGTAATAGTCGGCGAGGTCTTCGGCCATCCGTTTGGTCAGGGTGGTGACAAGAACCCGCTCCCCTTTCGAGATCGTCTCCCTTATCACCTGGAGCAGGTCGTCGACCTGGCCGGATGCGGGCCGCACCTCAATTTCCGGATCGATCAGGCCCGTGGGGCGGATCACCTGTTCCACCACCACTCCTCCCGACTCGCGCAATTCATATTCCGCCGGCGTGGCGGACACGTAAACGGTCTGGTTGAGCTTCGAAACAAATTCCCGGAAATTCAGGGGCCTGTTGTCCAGTGCCGAGGGCAGCCTGAACCCGTAGTTCACCAGGGTCTCCTTGCGGCTCCGGTCCCCTCTGTACATGCCCCCGACCTGGGATACGGTTATATGGGATTCATCGATAAACATGAGGAAATCCCCGGGAAAATAGTCGAGCAGGGTGTAGGGAGGCTCCCCCTGCGCCCTGCCGTCGAAATGGCGGGAATAATTCTCTATCCCCTGGCAAAAGCCCATCTCCTCCATCATCTCGATGTCGAAGAAGGTCCGCTGCTCGATGCGCTGGGCCTCCAGCAGCATGTTCCGCTCCCTGAACCAGCGAATCCGCTCTTCCAGCTCAACCCTGATCTGCTCGATCGCCCGTTCCAGGGTTTCCCTGTTCGCCACATAGTGCGAGGCCGGGTAGATGGCGCATTTCGGCAGCCGCTGCAAGACCTGGCCGCGCAGCGGGTCTATTTCGGCGATACTCTCGACGGTGTCGCCGAAGAACTCGATCCTGAGCGCCCGCTCGTCATCATGGGCCGGGAAGACCTCGATGATATCGCCGCGCACCCTGAATACGCCGCGGTGGAAATCCACGTCGTTTCTTTCATACTGTATTTCCACCAATCTTTTAAGCAGGTCATCCCGCCCGTAATCATCGCCCTGATGGAAAAAGATATGCATTTCCTTGTACGACTGGGGAGAACCGATGCCGTAGATGCAGGACACTGACGCGACAATCAGCACGTCGCGCCGCGTCAGCAGGCTGCGTGTCGCGGAATGGCGCATTTTATCGATCTCGTCGTTGATGGAAGAGTCTTTTTCGATATAGGTGTCGGTGGTCGGAAGGTAGGCTTCGGGCTGGTAATAATCGTAATAGGAAACAAAATACTCTACCGCGTTCTCCGGGAATAGTTCCTTGAACTCTCCGTACAACTGCGCGGCCAGGGTCTTGTTGGGCGCCAGGACGAGGGTCGGGCGGTTGACTTCCGCTATGACATTGGCCATGGTGAAAGTCTTGCCGGAGCCGGTAACCCCGAGGAGTACCTGGTCCCTGTCGCCGCGCAGCACCCCGTCTGCGAGTTCCCTGATCGCCCCGGGCTGGTCGCCGCGCGGCTTGTAGTCGCTGGTCAGTTTGAATTCTTCCGTCATGATACATACTCTAACTCAAACATGGCCATCGTGCTAAAAAAAATTTTGCATGCGGCACACATCTGCTCAAATAACGTAAGACGAGAGATGAAAGACGGAAGACGGAAGTCGCGAAATTCAACTTCTCACTTCTTACATCTCACGGCTTGCATCCGCAAAGAACGACAGCAGACCAGGCCAAAGCTGCCCACTTCGCACTTCTCCAACCGCCGTTCAAAGGTCATTTATCACCTTGATTTTTTGAAGCCGGAATGCAATACTTGATGAAAATGTTTTCAACGGAGGAACATTTATGTTTGGAATTGGAATGCCGGAGCTTATCATCATTCTCGTCATTATCCTGGTGGTTTTCGGAGCCGGCAAGCTGCCCGAGATCGGGAGCGCCCTGGGCAAGGGAATAAAGAACTTCAAGAGGGCCTCCGAAGGCAAGGACGAAATAGAGATCAAGCCGAAACAGGACAACGATTCCAGGAAGGAAAGCTGACAAGGCGCGGCGCAGGGACGGTTGCTGCGCGGGTTGACGGGAACGGAGGGACGGCGGACGACGTCCCTTTTTTATTCGCCTTTCGGAAGTTCTATTCGCGGTTCCCTGCCGGCCCTGTACAGGAGGATGGTGCGTCCCAGCACCTGGGCCACTTCGGCTGAACATGCACGGGCCAGACTTTCGGCGATTTCATGGCGGTCCGTCAGGCAGCTTTCGAGTATTTTTATCTTGATGAGCTCGTGACTTTCCAGCGCGGCCGTCGTTTCCGCACATACGGCTTCGCTGATTTCCCCCTTTCCTATCATCACAGCCGGTTTCAGATTATGTCCGAGACCTCGCAAAAAACGTTTCTGTTTTCCGTTAAGCATTTATCCACTCTTTCTATTTTTAATTAAATTCAGTCCCGACAACCGTAACAATAAACCGAGTCGCCGTCGGATACCGGAAGTTTCACATCTTTCTCAAGATATAGCATGTACGGCCCGCCAAAGCAACGGCATGTTTGGAATTTGAAGACGGTTGCCGGTCTGCCGGCCAAACGACAGACCGGCAACTGTTCAGGATCCGGCGAAGGAGGAGTAATTTTTTCATTAATTGTAATATCGCGTCTTCTTCCTGCCTCCTTGCAAATACGCCACCGACTGGTATAATTCCACAGGTTCCGGTTGCAAATAAGCCTGCGTTATCCACTGGTTCCGGTCACGGTGCATTCGCAAAACGGCCGGATAGATGGTTTCCCTAAGACGGACAAGCCGGAGTCAAACAGGAAATAAATACAAGACGTGCAGGATACAAAACAAAATCGCCACTTAGTACAGCCGTTCACGAATTCGATGACGTATCAACATTTCTGCAGAAATGTTGTCATTTCGAACAAAGAGAGAAATCTTGAAGGTTTGGCCGCATGCATTAAGATCTCTCTCTTTGGTCGAGATGACATCAGATTTATGAAAACAACTATTTAGGCTAAGTCCAAAGACTTTTATCCTGTTCATCCTTTTAATATGTGCCTTAGAGGTGTTCATAGCTGTTTTTGCTCTAGATAAGTTTAAATTGAGGCCATGAGAGACTACATCCGGGGAAACGCGGGTCATCAGGGATTCGCGAGCCTTGCGCCGGATTCGCAGGCGGAGCTGATTTCGATATGGACGGCGTGTGGAAGAAAATGAATATATGAAATGGGAATGCTGCTGGACAAATGAATTCGTGGGGCCTGACGGATGCCCCTATATCATGGATAACGAAAATGACCTGCGCTTTTCGCTGAAGCGGAGGCTCACGGAAAAATGCCTGGAATGTCCCCGGTTCGACAACGACCTGAGTAATCTCGAATCGACCGATCCCTCCCTTTCCCGCATGCTTCGTTATCTGGCAGCCGAATTCCAGGATCAGAAGCGTCAGATCCAGTATATGGCCGGCTTTCTCAACACCAGGAACCTGGAGATCCAGTTTCTGCATGAAATCGTCATCGTGCTGCAGACATCCATGGAGCTGGACGAGGTCCTGTCGGTGGCGATGACCGCCATTACCGCCGGAAAGGGTTTCGGCCTCAACAGGGCTTTCCTGCTGCTGACCGACGAGGAGAGGCAGAACCTTATGGGATACCTCGGCGTCGGCCCGCGGACTTACCAGGAAGCGTGGCAGATCTGGGAAGAGATAGGAAAGCACGACTCCAGCCTTCGTGAAATGGCCAGGCATTTCCATGATGCTAAACTCTCTTCGGAAAAGGTCAAGTTCCAGGACATACTGGAACAGTTGACCGTCCCGCTGTCGCAGCATACCCACATCCTCAACAGGGCGCTTTTCAACGGCAAGCCGGTGCTCGTCACCGACGCTTTTCACAACAGCAGCGTGGACCCGGAGCTTGCAAGGGTTCTGGGCGTGGACACATTCCTGATTCTACCGCTGGTCTCCAGAAAACGGCGGATCGGGGTAATAATCGCCGATAACTTCATAACGCACAAACCTATTACGGTCCAGGATATGGAATCCATGGAAACCCTTTCCTTTCCCGTGGCGTTCGCCATTGAGAGGGCTTCGCTGTATTCGCGGCTCCACGAGGAACTGGAGAAGCTGACCGAAGCGAACATAAAGCTGAAGGAACAGCAGGAGCTGATCGTCAAGATGGAAAAGATGGCTCTGGTGGGCAAGATCACATCCCGTGTCGCCCATTCCATCCGCAATCCCCTCATGATCATCGGCGGATTTGCCAGGTCGCTTGAAAAATCGATGGACGAAAACGACCCGAAACGGAATTATGTCGAGTCGATACTGGACGAAGCCAGAAAACTGGAGGACGCGCTCACGGAAGTCCTCGGTTACGCCGACTCCCTTCACCCGGCCATGGACATGTGGGACGTCAACGAACTGGCGGCGAACGTCTGCGGTGAATTGGAAAGCGGGATGGAGGCTCACGGGATCAAATGTTCCGTCGAACTGGAAAAAAGCCTGCCGATGGCTTTCATGGATTACAAACAGATCGCCTTTTGCCTGAGAAAGATCATCACCAATTCCATCGAGGCGATGCCCGACGGCGGGACGATAACCGTCGCCTCGCGGATGGAAGACAACTTTATCGTGCTTGAGATAAGGGACACCAGCAAGGTCCTTACTCATTCCGTCCGGGACTTCATGAACAATCAGCCATTTACCGAAAGGGAACAGATGAGCGCCCTGTCCGTCTCCCTGTGCAAAATGATCCTTGAAAAAAACGCCCTGTCGTTTCATGCGGAAATGAACGCGGAAGAAGGGATAATCTATACCATTAAACTGCCGGTCAAGAAGGAGGAATCACCAAATGGCTAGAATTCTCGTCGTAGATGATGAAAGCAGCATAAGGCTCCTGTATTCGGAGGAGCTTGCCGATGAGGGGTATGAAGTGGATACCGCGGGCACGGCGTCCGAGGCAGTCGAGAAAATGCTCGGCGGGGATTACGACCTCATGGTCCTGGACATCAAGCTGAAGAACGAAAGCGGCCTGGACCTGCTGCAGACGATCGTCAGGGACCGACATGACCTGCCCGTGGTCCTCTGCACGGCCTTTTCCTGCTACAAGGACGACTTTTCCGCATGGCTGGCGGACAGTTACGTGGTCAAGTCCAGCAACCTCCAGGAGCTTAAGGACGAGATACGGAAGATACTGGCCAAGAGGGCACAGAGATTGGAATTGACCGGCAAGTGACGGAAAATATCGAACATCAAATAAAAAACGCAAGGAGCCGCAATCGATGAAAGCAGTTATTATGGCGGGTGGGTTCGGCACCCGCATCCAGCCGCTGACGAGCAACATCCCGAAGCCGATGATACCCCTGGCCAACAGGCCGATTATGCTTCACATCGTGGAGCTGTTGAAGAAGCACGGTGTTACGGAGCTTATCATGCTTCTCTACCACCAGCCCGACGTGATAAAAAACTTCTTCCGTGACGGCGCCGATTTCGGGGTAAAGATAGAATACGTAACCCCGCTCCAGGACATGGGCACGGCGGGAGCGGTCAAGTGCGCGGAAAAATTCCTCGACGAACGTTTCCTGGTGATCAGCGGCGACCTCCTCACTGATTTCAACCTGAAGAAGATCATCGATTTTCACACCGACAACAAGGCCCTGGCCACCATCACCCTGACGCCGGTCAAGGACCCGCTGCAGTTCGGAGTGGTCATAACGGACAAACAGAAAAGAATCATCCAGTTCCTGGAGAAGCCGGGCTGGGGTGAAGTGATCTCGGACACCATCAACACTGGCATCTATGTCCTCGAACCCGAGATTTTCCAGTTCATTCCCGAAGGGGAAAACTTCGATTTTTCCCAGAACCTTTTCCCGTTTCTGCTGGAAAAGAAGTATCCGCTGTTCGGCTATCCGGTCAAGGGCTACTGGCGCGACATCGGCAACACGGACTCCTACCGGGAGGCGCACCACGACATCTTCCGCGGCCGGGTCAACATAAGGATAGACGAGCGGAAGCTTGATTTCCTCGGCAAGGACCTGCGTGTCGGGGAAGAGGTGAATTGCGAGGAAACTTCGGCGCTGGAGGGGACGGTCATACTGGGCAACAACTCCCAGATAGTCGGCGGCGCCCAGATCAGGGATTCGGTTATCGGCCGCAACTGCACCATAGAGGCGGGCGCCAGGCTGGTAAACTGCGTCGTCTGGGACAACGTGTACATCAAGAAAGGCGCCAGGATCGTCGACTCGGTCATCTGCAACAACGTCAGCATCGGCCAGGGAGTCACGATAGAGGAAGGCGTGATTGTCGCCGACGACACCTCCATCGGCGAAGAGGCGTATATCAGGCGCGACGTGAAAATATGGCCGAAGAAACTGATTGAAAGCGGCGCTACGGTCTCCGGCAATCTCATCTGGGGAGAAAAATGGAAGAAGTCGCTTTTTGAGGGCGCATTGATAAAGGGTTTGACCAACATCGAGCTGACGCCGGAATTCATGGCGAAACTCGGCTGCGCCTACGGCAGCACGCTCCCGAAGGGAAGCTACGTCCTGGTCGGACGCGACGCCAACCGTTCCTCGCGGATGCTGAAGAGAAGCTTTCTCGGCGGGATACTTTCGACGGGGGTGAATGTCCGGGACCTGAAGATGATCCCGCTGCCGATCACCCGCTACAAGCTGAAGACTTTCGGAGAGGTGGGCGGCATCCAGTTCCGGCAGGGCATGGAGGATCCGGCCTCCACTGAGATAATCTTTCTCGATTCAGACGGAATCGACTTCTCCAGCTCCATGGGAAAAAACGTCGAAAGGATCTTTTACAAGGAGAATTTCCGAAGGGCCCATTATACCGAGCCGGGGGCGATCTCCGAACTGCCTAACGTCGTGGATTTTTACAGGGAGGGCTTCCTCCGCGCCATAGACAAGACGGCGACGAAAAACGGGCCGTTCAAGGTGGTGATCGACTTCGACAACTGCCCGGCAAGTCAGGTCCTCCCCGTCCTGCTCAACGAAATGGGCTGCGAGGTCACGGCCCTCAATGCCTATGTGGAGGAAGACCGCGGAACGAAGAAAGTCCGGGACAAGGCGCAAGGCCTGCAGCAGCTTTCGAAAATCGTGACCGCCCTGGGAGCGAGTGCCGGGTTCCAGCTGGATCAGACGACCGAGGCAATCACCCTGGTCGATGAAACCGGCAAGCAGCGGACTCCCGTCGAACTCCTTTCCCTCATCGTTTCGCTGATGGCTGGGAACGGGGAAAAAGGGGTCTTTGTCGTTCCGGTGTCGGCGCCGTCGGTGGTGGAACGGCTGTCGCGGGAGAAGGGACACGCCGTCCACCGCGCGAAGAGCACCGAAAGGGCCATAATCGAGGCTTCCCTTTCGTCCAGCGTCATCTTTGCCGGATCCATGGACGGGCGGTTCGCCTTCCCGCGGTTCCAGCACGCTTTCGACGGGATGTTCGCCATTGCGAAAACGATCGAACTGGTGGCTTCGTCGGGGCAGTCCATTTCCGGATGTATCGACGGCATTCCGTTCCGCGCCTTTCTTCAGGCGAAAGTGCCGTGCATGTGGGAAATGAAGGGAAGCGTCATGCGCAGGATGAGCGAGGACAGCGTCGACAAGGAATCCACGTTCATCGACGGGATCAGGGTGAATTTCGATGACGACTGGGTGCTCGTGCTGCCCGACCAGTATCAGCCTTTCATTCACATCATCTCCGAGTCAAAGGACGAGAACAGCGCCCGGCGGTACCTGGAGACATACCGGGAAAAAGTCGAGCAATGGAAAAAGGAGTCTGCCTGATTGTCCGAGCCGCTCCGCTTAGCATTCATGTGGCACATGCACCAGCCCATGTACAGGGACCCGCTGTCCGGGAAATACGCTCTCCCGTGGACATACCTGCATGCGGTCAAGGATTATTTCGATATGGCCGCCATTGTCGACGAGGTTCCCGGCATCAAGGTGGTCTTCAACTTTGTTCCCTCCCTTCTGGAGCAGATACTTGACTACGCGTCGGGGCGGGCGAAAGACCCTTTCCTGATCCGCGGCGCGATGGCGCCCGCGGACATGAGTGAAGAAGACCGGTTATTCGTCATCCGCAATTTTTTTTCCGCCAACCGGCAGAGGATTATAGAACCGAGCAGGCGCTACCTGCAGCTCCTCAACCTGGCAGGCGACGGGGATGCGAGCCGTGCGGCAGGCCGGTTGAACAATTTCAGCGACCAGGATATCCTCGACCTGCAGGTCCTGTTTTTCCTTGCATGGACGGGTGAGGCTGGCAGGCGCCGTTTTCCGGAATTCAGGGAACTCGTCCTCAAGGGCGGGAACTATACCGAGTCGGACAAAAACCTGCTGTTCTCCACCCAGGCCAGGCTTCTCGGGGAAATAATCCCTTTATACAGGCGCCTTCACGACCAGGGCAAGGCGGAGCTGTCGGGTTCCCCCTATTTCCATCCCATACTCCCCCTGCTCTGCGACATGAAAAGCGCTCTTGTCGCCATGCCAGGCGCCAGCCTGCCTGCGGCCAGATTCAGGCACCCCGGAGACGCCCGCGGACAGATTGTGCGCGGAATCTCCCTGTTCCGCGATATTTTCGGTTTCGCCCCCGCGGGGATGTGGCCGTCCGAGGGATCGGTAAGCGATGAAGCGCTCGGAATAATGGCGGAATGTGGATTGCGGTGGTCCGCCGGCGATGAGGAAGTGCTATACAACAGCGTTTCGGAAAACGGCCTGGTGGAAAAATCGCCTTACCTGCCATATTCGTTCCGCCCCGGAGGGGAGGAAATCGCCCTTTTTTTCCGCGATCGCAAGCTTTCCGACAGGATCGGCTTTACCTATTCCCAGTGGGATCATGTCCGGGCGGTGGAGGATTTCATGGACATGTTGACGGCAATTCGGGAAAAAGTGGAGCCTTCGGCCGCCCGGACGGTGTCGGTCATTCTGGACGGGGAAAACGCCTGGGAATATTATCGCAACAACGGTTATGACTTTCTGAAGCTGCTTTACGAAACCATCTCCTCCAGCCCGGAAATCGAGCCGGTTACCTTTTCGGAGGCGCTGGAAAAGGCGCCGGAACGGGAGACGCTGACCCACGTCCACCCCGGCTCCTGGATAAACGCCTCTTACGGGATCTGGGTCGGCCAGCCCGAGGACAATCTCGCCTGGGAGCTGCTGGCAAAAGCCAGGGAAGCGGCGGTGAGAAAATGCCCGGAGGTGGAAAAAATCCTTTCCGCCGAAGCGGAGCCGAAAACGGTCGACGGAGCGGCGAAAGCGGCACGCTCCATCCAGGCCGCGGAGGGGAGCGACTGGTTCTGGTGGTTCGGGGATGACCATTTTTCCCCCCACTGCGGGCATTTCGACAACCTTTTCCGCAATAACCTCATCAGCGTCTACCGGGCACTGGGGCTTGACGTCCCCCCGGAGCTTTTCGCGCCCATCAAGAAGGAAACTCCCGCGGGGCTGGTCCGGGAACCGGCCGCCATGATAACGCCGGTGATAAACGGCATGGTGGACGGATATTTCGAATGGCTTTCCGCCGGCCTCTACGACCTGAGCAAGCTGTCCTCCGCCATGCACCCCGCGGAAAGCCTGATGCACCGGTTTTTCTACGGCTTCAACCGCCAGGCCATTTTCTTCAGGTTCGACGGCAAATCCCCCCTTGACAAGACATTGCGCAGGGGAGACATGATAAACCTGCACATAATCACCGGCAGGGAATATTCCCTGCCGATCAGCGCGGAAGCTGAAAACGGACCGCTATATGTAAGGGAGAACGGCAACTGGAAAGAAACCGGATGCCTGTGCAGGTGGAAAATAGCCCGAATATGCGAGGTGCAGGTCCCGTTAGACGGGATAAACCCGGAGAAGGCAGGCAAGATTTTCGCCTATTTCACCCTTGTCAGGAAACAAGAGGAGATCGGGCGCTGGCCCATCGACGCCCCGATGATCCTCAAATATCTCGGGCCGGACCTTGAGCTGGAAAACTGGATCATATGAGAATCGTAGGGGCGAGGCAGCCTCCCCCGCCAAAGCAGCTGCGGCGGCCGGATGCCTCGCCCCTGCTTGATTGGAATCATATTTAAACCTAAAACGGCAATTGCGCCACAGAGGCTCAGAGACACAGAGGAAAACACAGAGAAAAAACCTGTTACGGCTAACACCAAAAGGGAAAATCAAAAAGCTACCTTTAATACACGTAACAAGATGTATTTATCTAGAAAAAAATCTCTGAGTCTCTGTGTCTCCGCGGCTAACTGCTTTTTTTGGGTTAAACGGAGAAAACATGTCCGAACTGAGATGGGACCCGGTCAAGCTTAACTGGGTCATTATCGCCCCGGAACGCGGGACGCACTGGAAGGATTTCCCCACGGAGCAGCCTGACGACAGGGAAATCTGTCCATTCTGTTATGGAAACGAAGGGAAAACGCCGGTAGAGATTTTCGCCGTCAGGCCTGATGGGCCGCCCGATTCATCCGGCTGGAAGGTCAGGGTTATTCCCAACAGGCATCCGGTGCTGCGCATAGAAGGCGAGCTGAAAAGCCGGGCATACGGCATGTATGACGTTATGACGGGAATCGGCGCCCATGAGATAATCATCGAAACCCCCGACCATGACAAGGGGCTTGCCGACCTGTCCGCTGCTGAAATAGCCGATGTTCTGGGCGTTTATCGTTCCAGGCTCCTCGATTTGCGCAGGGACGCACGCTTCCGGTACCTGGTCCTTTTCAAGAACCACGGGCTGGCGGCAGGGGCAAACCTGTCCCATTCCCACAGCCAGCTGATCGCCGTGCCGCTGGCGCCGCCGGTTTCCGTCACCGAGTTGAAGGTCTGCAGGGAGTTTTACGACAGGAAACAGCGCTGCCTGTTCTGCGACATCATCGAATTCGAGCTTCAGTCGGGTGAGCGGGTCGTCAGGGAATTTTCCGACTTCATCATAATTGCGCCCTATGCCTCGGCATTCCCTTTCGAGCTTCGGCTTCTCCCGAAGAAACACTCCCACGACTTCGTTCTTCTGGACGACGCCCAACTTGCGGACCTTGCCGTCGCCATGAAGGATATGCTGACCCGCCTGAAAAACGCCCTTAACGACCCGCCCTACAATTTTATCCTCCACACCGCTCCCCCGATGCACGCCCGCCCCGGCAAGCCGGATTTCTGGAGTTCCATCGAGTATGATTATCACTGGCACATCGAGCTCGTGCCGAGACTGTCCCGGGTTGCAGGTTTCGAATGGGGGACCGGTTTTCATATAAACCCCACCGCACCGGAGGAAGCCGCCGCTTTCCTCAGCGAAACCGATGTCTGAAAATTATTATTAATTTTCCGTTTTCCCCGGGCATCCGGGCGGCCGCAAGCGGTTGATCCGAAAGCAAAAATTGCCCGAAATCAGTGTGTTTTGAAATTTTTCTGGAAAAATCTGTTTTTTTCCATTAAAAAAGTGGTTCATAGGTAATGACATTTATAAAAAAAGAGGTATTATTTCATTTAAAGTAATTTGCCTGAAAAATCGGCAGCCGGATAAATAACCGTCTTAATTACCCGTTCCGGCAAATAATCCATTGTTAATAAGGTATGCCACATGAAAATTTTATTTGTAGCTTCGGAAGTTTCACCGTTTGCAAAAACCGGAGGGTTGGCGGATGTAACCGGGTCATTGCCCAAAATCCTGAAGGAAATGGAGCATGACGTGCGGATCATCATGCCTTTCTACAGGATGGTGGAAACCAGCGGCGCCAGTATCAGGAAAGGGAGAAAGGGCGTCGAGTTCGAGATGGCGGGGGTCATCCAGAAGGGACTGCTCAGGCAGACTTCGCTGGACGATATCCCGGTCTACCTCGTGGAAAACAAGGAATATTTCCAGAGGGACTTCCTCTACGGCACATCAGCGGGGGATTACCCCGACAATCACCGCCGCTTCGGTTTCTTCTGCAGGGCCGTCCTGCAGCTCCTGAAAAGGATGGATTTCCGCCCGGACATCATCCACTGCCATGACTGGCAGACGGCACTGGTGCCGATCATCATGAAATACGAGCACAAGGAAGACCCGTTCTTCATGCGCACCGCCGTTATATACACGATCCACAACCTCGCCTTCCAGGGCATATTCCCGAAGGAGTCGCTGCCCGAAATGGGGATGGACCTTTCGAGCTTCACCGTAGACAGGCTTGAATACTACGGAAAGGTCAACCTGATGAAAGGCGCCATCCTGACCGCGGACATCATAAGCACCGTTTCCGAAACTTACTGCAGGGAGATACAGACCGAGGAAGTCGGATGCGGCATGGAAGGGCTGCTGCACCAGCGCAACGGCGACCTGTACGGCATTTTGAACGGCATAGACTATTCGGTATGGAATCCGGCGACCGACAGGGATATCTCGAAAAATTTCACTGTTTCGACCCTGAGCGGAAAAACCGCGAACAAAAAGAAACTTCAGAAAATGCTGGGGCTCGACCAGATCAAGGATATTCCCATTCTGTCCATGGTAACAAGGCTGTCGACCCAGAAAGGTTTTGACATTCTGGAACCCCTTCTACCCAAATTTGAAAAGGAGAAGCTGCAGCTGGTGATTCTGGGCGTGGGCGATGAAAAATACATGCAGATGCTCAGGGATTACAAAGCCACGGCGCCGAGAAACATTTCCATCAACCTGGAATTCCGGCCTAATCTTGCCCACCAGATTTACGCAGGCAGCGACATGTTCCTCATGCCTTCCCATTATGAGCCGTGCGGTCTCGGCCAGCTCATCGCCCTGCGGTACGGGACGGTGCCCATAGTCAGAAAGACCGGCGGGCTGGCGGACACGGTCCTTGACGCGCGGGAGAATTACAGGGAACCGAACGGCTTCACGTTTGAAAAATACTCGGCGGAGGCCTTCTGGGAAGCCATAACCAGGGCCCTCGACGTGTACGGTGAGAGGAAGAAGTGGGAAAAACTGGTGCGCAACGGGATGAACGATGACTTCTCGTGGGAGGCGTCGGCGAAAAAATACGACGACCTCTACCGCAAGGCGCTGAAAAAGATATTTGTTTAAGGGCAGCGGGTGATATGGAAATAAACGAACTGGAAGAGCTGGCCCTGAATATCAGGAAACTCGTGGATGGCAACAGGAAATTCCTCGACAAGGTTATGGACGAGGATTTCGAGCCGGAAGAAACGGAAGAGGAAATCGAAGAAAGTACGATCGAGGATTTTGAGGAATTATAATCCTCGCCCCGCCAAATGAAAAAAATCCCTCGGAAGTCTGGACTTCCGGGGGATTTTTTACGTGAGAATTCCGGGAAATAAAATGGTTTTTCACATTGGCGAAATGATATTATTTCCCAGACCTCATGCATCAAACACGGAGAGGCGCCACATGAATTTCAACTTTTTCAAACAAAAGTGATTCATGCCGTCCCTGTACAAAGACATGACAGATATCCCCCATTTTATACTTCAATTTCACAGAACATTTTTGCATCCTCAGTCTTGACCGGGTTGCAGAGATCCGATCCATCGTGAGAAACGGCACAGCATGTGGCGCATGACCATTCGCCGCCCTTATCTTTCAGAATTTCCGATCTAAGCTCGTCAGGGTCCTGGATCTCGCATATTTTTTGTCTTCTTCCTTCCATTGATTCAACCCCCCTTCCTGAGTGGGAAAAATGGCGGTTTCCATCCGGAACCGCCGGACGAAAGACTTCTTTACTCACCCTTTATATGCTACTAATTTTTGAAAAAACTGGCAAGTCTTCTGAAAACAAAGCAAAGCCTCATGGGTGTTAACATAAGCAAGGGCTATGCATGCCTTGCCCCTCCAAACAGGTTTTTCAATGATTTAATCACCTGATTAATGCCATACCAAAATATTAAACCTAAAGATGCGCATCGGATTTTTTCTGATAGTATTAAAAAATATTCATCCAAAACCTGCCGGCATAAAGGAGGGCTGATGCGACTGGCTCTGTTCGTAATATCCATCATTTTGTTCCCGATTTCATGGGCCAGTGCCGATGAAAATATTTTCAACAGCTCCAGGGAATTGAAAGACGAACTGATTCGAATCGGAGACGAGGGAAAGGAGATCGTCAAAACGCCGCTGGATTTTAAAAATAACGGTTTTATCGGCACCCTCGCGGCAACGGGCGCTGTCGGCCTCACCTATATATTCGATGGCGACATCAGGAACAAGGTGTTGAGCACCAGGAACGGCACGCTTGACAACGCAGCCGACGCAGGGGAGGTTATAGGAAGCCCCTACCTCCATCTCGGCATCGCGGCCATTGCCTATGGCGGCGGAGTCCTGACCGGCTCGACGAAATGGCGCGAATTGGGAGAGAAGCTCGGGGAGGCGGCGCTGCTCGCCGATGCAACGGGATTCATCATGCAGGAATCCATCGGACGGGCGCGCCCTTTTGTAAAAGGCGACAAGGGGAACTTCAGGCCTTTCCAGTTCAGGTCGGATTATGACTCCATGCCTTCACTTCACGCGGCAAGTTCGTTCGCCATGGCTTCGGTTCTTGCCTCCGGTTCAGACAGCCTTCTTGCCAAGACGCTTTTCTACTCCGCCGCGGCCTTTGTCGGATTTTCCCGGATGTACCAGGACAAACACTGGGCCAGCGACGTCGTCCTGGGCGCCGTCATAGGCGAACTGTGCGGTCGGGTGGTATCCGGTTATCACGCCTCCCGCGTCAAAATATCGCTGGCGCCGACGCTTTCCGGCAGCGGCGCCTTCCTGTCGGTGGACGGACACTGGTAATAGAGCAATATACCCGAATACTATAAATCAGCGGCGCTACCTGCTCTCCGCCGCCATATGGCATTCACTGCAGTTGGTCTTCACCAGTTCTTCGCCGATATCCACGGGATGAACGAAACCGGTGCCCCTGGTTCCCGGAGGAATGTTTTCCTGCTTCTGACCGATAACCAGGTGGCAGATGTCGCAGTCCTTGGAGATGACCCTGCCGTCGGCCGACTTGTGCTTGCCGTCATGGCAGCGGAAACATCCGGGCCAATAGAAATGCCCTATATTGTCCGGATGGGTGGACCAGGTGGTCTTCATTTCGGGAAAATTATTTTTCGAATAGATATCCAGGACCGCTTTTACCGCATTGTTTATGGCATCCGCCTTCGTCGAAACGATTGCGGGATAATTCGCCGCGTAATAATTCCTTATGCCCGCGGTTATGGCTCCATGGGCCTCTTCATTGCTCTTGTACGGTTTGTTGAGGAGCTCGAAGGAGACTTTCTTTATAAATGGAAGCCCCGGATCAATCTTTCCGCTGACAAGATTGTCGTCAATTGCCATGTCGGGTGAACGGAAGATATGCGTCGGCCGGTCATGGCAATCAATACAATCCATCTGGCGCAGCTTGCCTTCGGCGATTTCATTTTTTGCAAGAGGCTTTTCCGTATCCGCATATTCAACCATTTTCCCCCCTTTGTCCCGCACCCGGATGTAGGGGATTTCCTGCCGGGTCCGATCCCGCGCCTGGTAATAGACGGCACTCTTTATATGCCAGTGAATCCCGCGCGAAGTGGGCGTCAGCGGGGCCCCGCCGATCTTCAGCAGAAGATCGACTTCGCGGGGAGTATTCTTTTCGTCGGACGCATAAAAATAGAAATTTTTCTGTCGGCCGGAATAGAATTTCTCCGGCCAGTGACACTGCTCGCAGGTCTCCCTGGCAGGCCGGAGGTTGGCGACGGGGGTTTCGATGGGGGTCGGATAGGTGTTTGTCAGGACCTTGTAAACCTGCCTGAGCCCCGACAGCTTGGTTTTGACGAACCACTCCGCGCCTGGACCGATATGGCATTCGGCGCACCGGACCTTGGCATGCGGAGAATTGCCCCAGGTCGTATACTCCGGTTTCATGACCGTATGGCATATCCTTCCGCAGAACAAAACGGACTCAGTAAAATCATAACCTTCAATAGTGGCGATGGATATGATGACAAGGAAACCCAGCGTGGCGGCTATGAAGAAAAAGAACTTACGCCGCTGATGCGGCTCATTGAAATCGATCTTCGGAAACGGTTCTATATCCTCCACTCCCCGCTGAATCCTTCGCCTTCTCTCCAGGAGCTCGCCTATGGGAATCAGCAGCAGGCCTGTCACCAGCATGGCCGGAAATGCAAAATAAACCATCAGGCCGGTATAGGGGCTGGCAAAACCGGTAATCCATTCAATGACCATGAAAACGATTATCAGGCTGGCGCCCGTCGCGGCCAGCACAATCCCGGAAACACTGAGCAAGTTATAGTAATACCCCAGTCTGCGCCTGATCATGATGACTCCTTTGACTTTGGTATGCTGACATGTGTTAAAAAAATAGTAGCAGAAAAGAGTGCGAATGAAAGAGACAAACCTTCCGCAATCAATGACTCCGGCGCCCCCAATCCTTGACAATTTCCATCCGGTCTGCTAGCTTCATTATCGCCTGGTGAAATCCGGCCCGAGGCAGCGGCACGGAACTCCGGGACAAAACACTCCAGAGGAGGCGTCTATGAGCAAGAAACTTTTTATTCCCGGTCCCGTGGAAGTAAATCCAGAAATCCTTCAGGCCATGGCCACACCGATGATAGGTCATCGCATGAAGGAGTATGCCGTTCTGCACAAGAGCGTGAAGGAAAAACTGAAAAAGCTCCTTTTTACCGAAGGGAAAGTGTACCTGTCTACTTCCAGCGCCTTTGGCGTCATGGAGGGGGCGGTGAGGAACCTGGTGGGCAAACGGTGCGCGAATTTCTGCAATGGCGCTTTCTCGAATAAATGGCACGATGTAACCAAACGCTGCGGCAAGGAGGCCGACGCATTCAAGGTGGACTGGGGAAAACCCATTACCCCGGAACTCGTTGACGAGGCGCTGTCCTCCGGCAAATACGATTCTCTGACCCTGATTCACAATGAAACCTCGACCGGCGTAATGTCCCCCCTTGAGGAAATCGCCGAAGTCATGAAAAAATACCCGGATGTTGTCTCGATAGTCGATACCGTATCATCCATGAGCGCCATGAAAATCCCCGTTGACGAACTGGGACTCGACTGTTGCCTCTTCGGCGTGCAGAAGGCATTTGCCCTCCCTCCGGGGCTTGCCGTGTTCACGGCGAGCGAAAAGGCGCTGGAACGATGCAAAACAATCGAAGGGAGAGGCTACTACTTCGATTTCCTCGAGTTCGACGCCGCCGATGCAAAAGACAACACCCCTTCCACTCCCTGCATTTCCCAGATATTCGCCATGGACAGGCAGCTTGACAGGTTCTTCGCCGAAGGGCTGGAAAACCGCTGGAACCGTCACCAGGAGATGGCGGCCATCGTGCAGACATGGGTCGCGGAAAGAGGATACGGTTTCTATACCGAAGCTCCCTATCGTTCGGTTTCCCTTACCTGCGCGACAAACACGAAAAACACCGACCTTGCGACGCTGAAAAATGTTCTCGCGGAACGCGGATACGCCTTCGATAACGGCTACGGCAAGATCAAGGGCCAGACCTTCCGCATAGCCCACATGGGGGACCTGCAGCCGTCAGACCTGAAAGAATTCCTTGGAGTAATCGACGAGATACTGCCGACTCTCTGACAGTATGTCCGGACCCGAGACCGTTTGCCGCTGCTTAACGATTGTCCTGCACTTTTTAACGCATGAAATAGAGGAGGATTAATTCGTGAAACTGAACTACATCAGCAGGGGAACCGGTCTTGAGGAGCATGGCATTACAAACGCAAACATTATCTACTGGACACCGCCAACCCCGGTGCTGTATGAACAGATCATGCAGCACCGGGAAGGTCTTATCACCCACATGGGGCCGATGGCTGTAAAGACCGGCCACTATACCGGCCGCGCCCCCAACGACAAGTTTATCGTCGACGAACCGGGATGCCATGACAAAATATGGTGGGGCGAGGTCAACCGTCCTTTCGACCCGCAGAAATTCGACATCC
Source organism: Geobacteraceae bacterium (assembly GCA_035686205.1). Classification (GTDB taxonomy): domain Bacteria; phylum Desulfobacterota; class Desulfuromonadia; order Geobacterales; family Geobacteraceae; genus CAIWTU01. Next base: position 2,688 of record DASRZQ010000185.1, on the reverse strand, counting down.
TTCACAACCGGTTACTGAAGTTCCTCAACGGCAGGGACCTCTACGTTCAGGACTGTTTTGCCGGGGCGCGCCGGCAGCACCGCATTCCGATACGCGTAATAACGGAACGGGCGTGGCACTCCCTTTTCGTACGCAACATGTTTATCCAGGCCACCCAAGAGGAACTTGCGGTACACCAGCCCGAATTCACCATAATCGACATACCGAGCTTCCACGCCATTCCTTCAGTTGACGGCACCAATTCCGAGGCATGCATCATCGTCAACTTCGCCAAAAAACTCATCCTGATCGGCGGCACCAGCTATGGCGGCGAAATCAAGAAATCTATTTTCACCATCATGAATTACCTCCTGCCTTTGGAAAAGAACATCCTTTCCATGCACTGCTCGGCAAACGTGGGAAAATCGGGGGATGTCGCCATATTCTTCGGCTTGTCCGGCACCGGTAAAACCAGCCTGTCGGCGGACCCCCACCGCAACCTTATCGGCGACGATGAACACGGCTGGGACGACGAAGGGGTGTTTAATTTCGAGGGCGGATGCTACGCCAAGCTGATCCGGCTCTCCCAGGAATCGGAGCCGGAAATCTACGAGTGCACCCGCAGGTTCGGCACCGTTCTGGAGAACGTGGCTTACGACACCATCACCAGAAGGATCGACCTGGACGACGACTCCTTTACCGAAAATACCCGTGGCGCCTACCCGCTGAGTTACATACCGAACGCAGTCGCTTCGGGCACGGGGGGACATCCGAAAAACGTTATCATGCTCACCTGCGACGCCTTCGGAGTGCTGCCGCCAATCGCGCGGCTGACGCGTGAGCAGGCCATGTACCATTTCCTGTCGGGCTACACGGCAAAGGTGGCCGGGACCGAAAGCGGCATGGGCAAGGAGCCGCAGGCGACCTTTTCCACCTGTTTCGGCGCCCCGTTCATGGCCCTTCACCCGAGCGTGTACGCGGAAATGCTCAAGGAAAAGATATCCAGCCACAACGTCAGCTGCTGGCTGGTCAACACCGGCTGGAGCGGCGGCGGTTACGGCGTGGGCAGCCGGATAAAGATAAAATACTCGCGGGCCATGGTCAACGCCGCCCTCAACGGGGTCTTCGACGAGGTGGGATTCCAGACGGAGCCGTACTTCGGCCTGTCGGTGCCGATGAGCTGCCCCGACGTGCCGGGCGAGCTGCTGATGCCGCGCAACATGTGGGAAAACAAGGCGGCATACGACGAAGCCGCCAGGTCTCTCAAGGAAAGATTCCAGAAAAACTTCACTCCGTTCGCGGACTATGTGGATGAGGCGGTGGCGAAAGTCATGTGACCCCGCCGCCTCCGGCGGCGGAATACAATCTGTTGTTGAACCGGCATAAAAGGGCGTTTTCCGAAACGCCCTTTTTTTTATTCCGTAAACTCAGTGACGCCTTGACGGAAACAGATGTTGAAATATGAAGTTTCATACAATGTTGTTTTCAAAATATTATGCCGTCATTCCTGCGCACGCGGGAATCCGGGAATTTCAGGTTATACCAAATTGCATTCAATTTATTGTCATTTCGAGCTCCAGCGAGTAATCTTGAACTCGTTTATCAAAGATGTCTCTCTTCGTTCGACATGACATGTTTTGAAATTGTTTGATTGCAACTTGGTATTAGATCAGATAGGCAGGATACCCGCTCGCGGGTATGGCAATTTTTCGCGAGGCCTTCTTCCAGGATCATTCCCTTAAGATTCCTCTTTGACATGTATCATTAATGGATATATATTCCGGAGCAGGCTTGGGAAAAAATTAGAACAGGATATTGAGCGTTTTCTGTTCATCATCCGAAATGGAATATTTGATTTCGTGTGAAGTTAAATATTTCATACAATTACGGCAACACAAAATTTAATGCACGTCGCTCAAGAAAAATAAACTGGAAGATGAGCGTTTTCTGCTCAATAAATTGTTGGTGAAATAAAAAAAGGTCAGACTGAAAAAAGAAAGGATCTTTGATGGCAAATTCTCCTAAAAAGGAGGGGCTATGGGGCTATGGTGGGGCTATGGGTGGGGCTATGGGGTCAAGCCTGCAAAACTGCAAAAAGGTGATACAAGTAACTGATGGCACGTAAACAGCGGCTGCATATTCCAGGTGGTTTCTACCATGCGATTCTGCGCGGGAATGCCGGAGATCCGGTCTTTTTCGATGACGAAGACAGATACCGCTTCTACATTCTTCTCCAGGAAGGGGTTGAACGGTACGGCCATCGCATCCATGCCTTCTGCCTGATGACGAATCATATCCACCTCGTCGTGCAGGTTGCCGATGTACCGCTTTCGAAGATCATGCAAAACGTCTCATTCCGCTACACGAGGTGGATCAACTGGCGACAGAAGCGCACCGGTCACCTGTTTCAGGGCAGACACAAAGCCTTCCTGATTGATAGAGACGAATATCTGCAGCAGCTCGTGCGATATGTCCACCTCAATCCTGTGCGTGTCGGGCTGGTACGGGAACCGGAAGAGTATCGCTGGAGCAGCCACCGCGCCTATCTCGGCAATGAGCTGCTGCCCTGGCTAACGGCGGATTTCACACTTGACCAATTCTCGGGCAAGATCGATAAAGCCAGACTTGGTTTTGCAGTCTTTGTTGCCGCGGGCATGACGGAAGGTCACCGGCCTGAATTTCATGGTCAGGGAATGACGGACAGTCGTT